>NZ_JBFAUH010000016.1:0-231334 GCF_040679095.1 Streptomyces sp. NPDC052496 | reverse complement strand
GCCGCCCGGCGCCGGCGGGCTTCACGGCCGGCGGCCCAGCAGGCACAGCAGCCGGGTGAGGTCGTCGGCCCCGGGCGGCGGCGGCACGGGATCGGCGAACATCGGGGTCTCGGCGAGTTCGTCCGCGTACGGCTCGACCTCGCGCAGCGCGGCGGCCGCCAGCTCCTGCGGCAGGCGCTCGTCGGCGCGGATCGCGCGCGACAGGTCCCAGGAGTGGACCACCGCGTCCATCATCATCTGCGAGCAGTACGCGGCGGCCGTGCTGTCCCCCGACGACAGGTGGACCGTCCGGTCCAGCGCGCCGGGCTCGGAGAACGCCGTCACCGCGGCCACCGCCGCGCGGCCCCAGGCCCCGGCCGGGTCGGCACCGAGCTGGTCATCGTCGTACGCGTCCCCGACCTCCTCGATCGTGGCACCGTCGCGTACCAGCCGGGGCACCCACAGCTGCTCCACGGTCAGATGGCCGACCAGGTCGCGCACCGTCCACGCGGCGCACGGCGTCGGGTCGTCCCACTGGTCCTTGCGCACCCGGTGGACCCGGCTGCCGAACAGGGCGATGGCCTCGCCGTGCCGCCGCAGGATCTCGTGGTGATCATCGGCCCCTTCCGTATCGGGACCGTTCCTGTCCTTCTCGTGTCGGTTCATGCTCACCGAGGATAGGAGCGGGTACGGCGGTGACCGCGGTGCGACGCACGGTCGCGCTCCGGCGTGGTGCTGCCGTCGCGTTCCTGCCGGCGGCCCCTCGGCGGGACGGGCACCGGAGCACCGGTACCGGATCTCTGGCGCGATGCGGAGGGCCGGCGGCCGCATGACCGGCGTTCCTCGGACCTCACGCCCAGCCCGGCCCTCCGGTGCGCCGGGCGCACCGCTGTCTCTTGCGTGCCGCCGCCGGAACCGCACCGCGCCACACTGTCCCGAATCCGTACTGACACCCTGTCAGCACTCTGGCAGCCTGCCGGAACCGCCTGTTCAATGGGCGCGAGCCGCAACTGTCTGGAGACTGCATGGACGTCGCCGCCACGCCCCCCGCCATCCGCTGTGCCGGAGTGGAGCGCACCTACGCCGCGTTCCACGAACGGGCCGCCCGCATCGCCGCCGGGCTGCGCGCCCTGGGGGTCGGGCCCGGGGAGCGGATCGCGATCGTGCTGCGCAACGAGCCCGCACACCTGGAGATCGCCGCCGGGGCGGCCCGGCTGGGCGTCTCGGCCGTCCCCGTCAACTGGCACTTCCGCCACGACGAGCTGCGGCACGTGCTCACCGACAGCGACAGCAAGGTCGTCTTCGCGCACACCGACCTGCTCCCGGGCGTCGCCGCCGCCCTCCCGGACCGCGCCCGCCTCATCGAGGTGCCGGTGCCCGACGGCACGGCCGCCGCCTGCGGCTTCCCGCCCCCGCCGGTGACCGGCGACCACCCCCTCCTGGACACCTGGCTCGCCGGCCACCCGCCGCTCGCCGAGCAGGCCGCCCGCCGGCCGTCCACCGTCATCTACAGCTCGGGCACCACCGGCCGCCCCAAGGGGGTGCTGCGCGACCCGGTCGGCGAGGAGCAACTCGCCGAAGCGGTGACCAAGTTCTACGCGTACTTCGCCGTGCGGCCCGGCGGCCGCACCCTGATCCCCGCGCCGCTCTACCACGCCTCACCCAGCCAGCACGCCGTCCTCGCCCTCGCCGGCGGCCTGGACATCACCCTGATGCCGCGCTTCGACGCCGAGGAGTTCCTGCGGCTGGTCGAACGCCACCGCATCCAGCAGACGCAGCTGGTGCCGACCATGTTCGTACGGCTGCTGCGGCTGCCCAAGGAGGTCCGTGAGCGGTACGACCTGTCCTCGCTCACCTCCGTCGTGCACGCCGCCGCGCCCTGCCCGCCGCACATCAAGCACGCCATGATCGACTGGCTGGGCCCGGTGCTGCGGGAGTACTACGGCGGCAGCGAGACCGGCGCCGTGACCTGGTGCGACAGTCAGGAGTGGCTGACGCACCCCGGTACGGTCGGCCGGGCCGAGGGGACCTGCTCGGTGGTGGTGCTGGGCCCGGACGGCGCGGAACTGCCCACCGGCCGGACCGGTGAGATCTACATCAAGCCGTCCGACACCTGGCCGCAGTTCACCTATCTCGGTGACCCCGCCAAGCGCGCGGCGATGGAGGCCGGGCGGATGCCCGGCTACGTCACGATCGGCGACATCGGCCACCTCGACGCCGACGGCTACCTCTACCTCAGCGACCGCCGCAACGACCTGGTCATCTCCGGCGGCGTCAACATCTACCCGGCCGAGATCGAAGGCTGCCTGCTCGCCCTCGACGGACTGCGCGACGCGGCCGTCTTCGGCATCCCCGACGAGGAGTTCGGCGAAGCGCTCGCCGCACACGTCGAGCCCGAACCGGACGCCGGACTGACCGCCGAGGACGTACGGGCCCACGTCGCCGACCGGCTCGCCTCGTACAAGGTGCCCAGGACCGTGGTCTTCGAGGAGCGCCTGCCGCGCGACGAGTCCGGCAAGCTCTTCAAGCGGCGGCTGCGCGACCCGTACTGGGCCGGCCGCGACCGCGCGATCTGAACGGCCCGCAGACCGGACGCGATGGCCACGACCCGGCCGGCGGCGATCAGCTCGGACGTGTCCTCCAGCACGTCGAGGGAGGGACCGTCGGGCGCCGGACGCCCGTCGGGCCGGGGATCGATGTGCCAGTAGGCGTTCCCCTCCGCGTCGGCCTGCCGCAGGCGGGGCAGGGGCTCGTCGGCGATGTCGTCGAGGGGACGGACTCCTCGCCCGCGAGGCGGTGGCCGACCGGGACGAGCAGCACCCGGGGCTCGTCGTACAGCACCGACACGTGCAACCGGCCGGCCGGGAACGGCGAGCGGGCCACCAGCGCGTCCACCTGATGATCGAGCAGCGCTGTACGGAGCTCGGTGACGGCTCGGAGGCGGCCCGCGCACGCGCCGCGGCCTGCGCGGCGGAGCGCAGCAGCGCCTTGGCGCCGCGCAGGCCGCGGCGCGGCGGGCGGCGGTCCGTCCGTCAGGCCAGCGGCTTGGACAGGACGGCCTTGCGGTGGCTGAACGTCTCGATCGAGTACCGGCCGTGGTAGCGGCCCATGCCGCTCTCGCCGACCCCGCCGAACGGCAGGTCCGACACGGTCAGATGGGCGACCGGCAGGCCGAAGCCGAGGCCGCCCGAGGAGGTCTCCTCGGTCAGCCGGCGCCGCGTCTCCTCCGACTCCGTGAAGGCGTACAGCGCCAGCGGCTTGTCGCGGTCGTTGACGAAGCCGATGGCCGCGTCCAGGTCCGCGACCTCGACGACGGGCAGGATCGGCCCGAAGATCTCCTCCCGCATCACCGGCGCGTCGGGCGAGACGCCGCCGAGCACGGTCGGCGCGATGTACTTGCGGTCCCGGTCGTGCGTACCGCCGGTCACCGTGCGGCCCGAGCCGAGCAGACCGGTCAGCCGGTCGAAGTGCCGCTCGTTGACGATGCGGCTGTAGTTCGGCGCGGCGGCCGGGTCGTCGCCGTACAGCGCGGTGACGGCGCGGGCGAGGGCGGGCTCCAGGCGGGCCGCCGTCTCCGGGTCGGTCAGGACGTAGTCCGGCGCCACGCAGGTCTGGCCCGCGTTCAGGAACTTGCCGGCCACCAGCCGCGCGGCGACCGCGTCGGCGTCCGTACCGCGGTCCACGAAGGCGGGCGACTTGCCGCCCAGCTCCAGGGTGACCGGGGTCAGGTGCTCGGCCGCCGCGCGCATCACGATGCGGCCGACGGTGCCGTTGCCCGTGTAGAAGATGTGGTCGAAACGCTGCTCCAGCAGGGCCGTCGTCTCCGGGACGGCGCCCTCGACCACCGCGACCGCGTCCGGATCCAGGTAGCGGGGGAGCAGGCGGGCCACGGCGGCGGAGGTGGCGGGCGCCAGCTCGCTGGGCTTGGCGACCACGCAGTTGCCGGAGGCCAGGGCGCCGACCATGGGCGCGAGCAGCAGTTGCAGGGGGTAGTTCCAGGGGGCGATGACCAGGACGACGCCCAGCGGGTCGAAGACCGTCCAGGCTTCCGCGCCGCTGAGGTGCGGCGGCACCGGCGCGGGCTCGGGCCGCAGCCACTCCGCCAGGTGGCCGAGGGTGTGGTCGATCTCGCGCAGCGTGAAGTCGATCTCGGTGCGGTACGCCTCGGCCTCCCCCTTGCCCAGGTCCTCGTGCAGGGCCGCGGCGAGGTCCTTGCCGTGCTCGGTGAGCAGGGCGCGCAGCCGCCGCAGCTGGTCGGTGCGCCACTCCAGGGGAGCGGTGCGGCCGGTGCGGAAGGTGGCGCGCAGCCGCGCGACCACGGCGTCCGGCTGCTCGGGGGTGCTGCTGGTCATGGTGGTGTCTCCGATGCGTACGGGTTGACCGGGCCGGGCGGCGGGGGCTGAGGGCCCGGCCCGGAGCCGTTCGCTTGACAAGGTCAAGCACCGGCTTCGTTCCATGTAAATACCAACAATTGCTGAAGTCAAGTAACCCGCTATGCTGGCCATGTGTCCGACACCGACCGGCCCACCTCCGACGACCTCCTCCCGCCGTTCGCCGGCGTGGTCCGCGGTTACTACGACGACCTCGCCGCCGCCGCGCTGCGGCACGGCCTGAGCACCGCGCAGGCCCGCGCGCTCATCGCCCTGGAGGAGCCGCTGTCGATGAGCGCGCTCGCCGGCCACCTCGTCTGCGACGCCTCGAACGCCACCCGGCTCATCGCCCGCATGCAGGAGCGCGGGCTGGTACGGCGGGAGGCCGCGCCCCAGGACCGCCGGAGCAAGGTGGTCACCGCCACCGAGGAGGGCCGGGCGCTCGCCCTGCGGGTGCGCGCCGACATGCACGCCGTGCGCGGCGCGCTGGAAGCGCTCACGCCCGCGGAGCGCGCCGCGCTGCTGCCCCTGCTGGAACGCCTGCGTACGCTCCTGGGCCGCTGAGGCGCGGCCGGCCGGTCCGCCGCTTCGGCTCACCCCGGCCCCGCCCGGCCCGGCCCGTCGGGGGCGACCCGTCGGGGGTCGACCCGTCGGGATCCCGCTAAAGTCGGATGAATACCCGCTGGTGGATGGGCCGGTGCGGGCTGTTCGGGGTGGGCTGCCCCGGGGGAGGACGTAGATCCACATGAGTCGCCGCTCCAACGGATTAGTGGCCGTCTGGGCCGAGGCGCAGCGGCAGCAGCAGCGCCGCCAGGAGGCTCAGCGGCGGGCCGGCGAACAGGCCCGCCGCGACCAGGAGCGGCAGCAGCGCGACACCGAGCGCGCCATGGCCCGTATGCAGCGCGAACGGCAGACCGCGTACCGGCAGCACCGCGAGGCCGACGCCCGCCGCCGCACCGAGGAGCTGGAAGCGCGCATGGCCGAGCTGTCCGGCCTGCTGGCCGACGGCTGCCGGGCCCCGGCCTTCAGCCCCGGCACGCTGCGCCGTCCCGAGTACGTCGAGCCGTTCGCGCCCGGCCGGCTCGCCGTCCCCGTACCGATGCCCGACCCGGCCGCCTACCAGCCGCAGGCCACCGGCTGGGACCTCGGCGGCGCCCGCCGCGCGCAGGCGCAGGAGGAGGCCAGGGCGCGTTACGCACACGACTGGCACGCCGCGCAGGCCGCGGAGGCGCAGCGCCTGCGTCAACTGGAGGAGTACCGGCGGCAGTACGACCAGTGGGCCGCCGGGCAGCTCGCGCAGACCAGGAGCCACAACGCCGCGGTCGAGGAACTGCTCACGGGGCTGCGCTCCGGCGACCCCGATGCGGTGGTGGAGTACTTCTCCGCCGCGCTGTACGCCGCCACCGGCCGCCCGGAAGGCTTCCCGCGCCGTGTCCGGGCCGCCTACGACCCGGCGGCCCGCCAGCTCGTACTGGACTGGGAACTGCCCGGCTTCGACATCGTGCCCGCGGCCAAGGCGGTGCGCTACCTGTACGCGGCCGACCAGGACAAGGACGTCGCCCGGCCGGTGACCCAGCGGCGGGCGGCCTACCGTGACGTGCTGGCCCAGTCCGTCCTGCTGGTGGTGCACGACCTGTTCGCGGCGGACCCGTCCCGCACGCTCGACTCGGTGGTGGTCAACGGCTTCGTCGACGACGTGGACCCGGCCACCGGACGCCCCGCGCAGATCTGTCTGGCCACCGTCACCGCTCCCAGGGACACCTTCGGGGAACTGCACCTGGCACAGGTCAGCGCCGTGGACTGCCTCACCGGCGCCCTGCCCGGGCAGCTGTCCGCGCGCCCCGACCAGCGGGCCGCGGTCCGGCCGGCGCGGCAGCCCGGCGACGTCGGCGGCGGTGTGGTCACCCACGGCGGCGCGGCGGAACCGGACCTGTTCACCATGGACCCGATCGCCTTCGAGGACCTGGTCGCCGAGCTGTTCCGCGCGATGGGGATGCAGGCCCTGACGACCCGGCGGTCCGGGGACGGCGGGGTGGACGTGGACGCGCTGGACTCCGACCCCATCCGCGGTGGCAAGATCATCGTGCAGGTGAAGCGCTACCGCAACACCGTCCCGCCGACCGCCGTACGCGACCTGTTCGGCACCGTCCAGTCCGAAGGCGCCAACAAGGGCGTCCTGGTGACCACGTCCCGCTTCGGCCCCGGCGCCCACGCCTTCGCCAACGGCAAACCGCTGACCCTGATCAGCGGGTCCGAACTGGTCGACCTGCTGGCCCGCCACGGCCTGCGCGGCCGTCTCGGCCCCGCCCCGGTCCCGGACCGGCGGCAGGCACCCGCCGGGGAGGACGACGACGCGACGCGCCCGGAGCAGACCCCGCACCCGGACCCGGGCTCCGGCCCGGCCCCGGCCACCGACTCCGGCAGCGTCCTCGGCATGAACTGGTCCGGCAGCGTCTCCCTCGACGTCTGCGCGCTGGTCTGCCAGGGCAACCGCGTACTGAGCGACGACCACTTCGTCTTCTACAACAACCCGCGCACCCCGGACGGCACGGTACGGATGCTGGCCGGCTTCGCCCCCGACCGGGCCGCCGTACAGGTGGCCTTCGACGCGCTGCCCGCCACCGCGGACCGGCTCGTCCTCGTCGCGGCCGTCGACCCCGAGACCGACCCGCACGCGGACCTGTCCGGCTTCACCGACGCGTGCATCCGCCTCGTCGACCCGTCCGGCACCGAACTCGGGCAGCTGGAGGTCTCGGACGGCCGCGGCGGCGAGACGGCGCTGGTCCTCGGCTCCTTCCGCCGGCGCGCCAACGGCGACTGGGACTTCGTCCTCGGCGGCAAGGGCTACCCGGGCGGCCTGGAGGCGCTGGTGCAGGAGTTCGGGATCGAGGTCGCCTGACCCGCGGCGAGGGGGGACCGCCAGGTCTTCCTGCGGAGCGCGGAGGGGCTGCTCACGCGTGAGGCGGACGTCCTGCGGCTGCTCGCCGCCACGGACGCGCCGGCGGCGGCAACTGGGGCGCGACGGCCTGGCCCCGGCCCTGCTGGCGAGCAGGCTGGGGTCCGGTTCGGTCGCGGGCGGCTCAGCGTGGAGGCACCCTCGCGTGATCGTGGGCGACCGCCGAAGTCCCGGTGAAGGCAGCTGCCAGCACGGCCCTGTCGAAGGTGCGTTTCCCGGGCCGAGTGGCTTCTCGTACCGGCCGTTTCACAGCCCCGCCAGATCGGCCAGTACCGCCGCCACCTCCAGCTCTTCCGCTCCGTCCGGTACTTCACCGTGGGCGGCGCACCACAGCGCGTTCTCCACGGTGCGGGCCGCCGCCCAGGCCGGCAGGCGGGCCGGGTCCTCGCCGAGGGCGTCGGCCACCAGCGCGAAGCGTTCGCGCAGGACCGGGCGCGGGTCGTCGTACTCGAAGGGGTCGTCGATCTGCTCCAGCAGCGGCCAGGGGTCGTAACCGGGGTCGCCGACCATGGACTTGGGGTCGATGGCCAGCCACGGCCGGCGGCGCGCGGCGAGCACGTTGCCGGGGTTGAAGTCGCCGTGCACCACGACCTCGCGGGTGGCGGTGGCGGGCAGGTCGCGCAGCAGCCGGGCGCCGAGCCGGACCAGACCGGGGTCGTAGCCGGGCCGGATGCGGGCCATGCGTTCCTCGATCGTGTCGGCCCATTCGGCGCACACGTCGGCGACCCGCTCCAGTTCGCCGTCCGGTGGTGCGGGCGCGGCCCACAGGTCGCGCAGCACGCCGGCGCCCAGCAGCAGCCGTTCGGCCGCGGGGAGCGGGCTGTCGCCCAGTTCTTCGCCCGGTGTGCAGCGTTCGATCAGCAGCGCGTACCGCTCCCGGTCGTGGCGCAGCAGCCGTACGGCGCCGCTCCCGCCCCACGCGCGCAGGGCCGGGGCCTCCCCGGCGGCCTCGCGGTGCGGCCAGGTGACCTTGAGCACCGCCTCGCCGCCGTCCGGGAGCCGCACGGGGGCGACCCACGAGCAGCTGCCGCCGTGCAGGGGCGGACCGAGGCGCAGGTCCCACTGCTCCTGCACGGCCCGGACGGTGGCGGGCAGCCGGTCCAGCCAGGCACGCCCGTCCGCGGTGCGGCCCACGGTGGCGTACACGGGGAGGCCGGCGGGGAAGAGGTCGTCACTCAGGGGAGGGCGGGTCATCCGGGTACCTTAAGGCGGATCGTCCGCGCGGCGGGACGGGGCGCCGTGCGGCGCCTGTGGGGGCGCTCGGCACCGTCTCAAGGGGCTGTCAGGCTCCCGGGTGCCGACCGGCCCGCGGCCGGTGCAGGTGCCGGGTGAAGAACTGGGCCGCGGCGTCCCCCGCGGACTGCGGGACACCGGTGTGCCCGCCCATGCGCCGCCCGGCGAAGGCCGGCGCGGGCCCGGTCGAGGGCGGGCCGACCGGGCCGGTCGCCGCTTCCGGGGAGCTCGACGGTGGCCGTGGCGAAGCCCTGCGCCGCGGAGTGCCGGGCCCGGGCCACCAGCCGGGGGCGCGTCGTGCGTAGCCCGAGCGTGGGGTGGCCGAGCAGGATCAGTGGTACCGGCGCGGATGCGGATGCGGCTTCGGGCGTCCGCAGGATGCCGGGGATCCCGTCGAGGGTGAGGGCGCGCTCGACGACGCCTCGTCGAGGCGCTGTTCCGTGGTGATGCGCATGGCCGTGCCTTTCGGGAGGGCGCTGGAACGGCGCTCCCGGACGGCCTGTCGCCCGACCGTGACCCCGGAGGAGAGCCCCCATGTCGAAACGTTCACGGGTACCACCTCCTCGTCCTTTCGCACGGCCGCCGGAAAAAGCAGCAGGGGCCGCCCTGGGGGACCAACAGGTTTTCGCGGTGCCGCGCGGTCCGGATTATGCGGCCCGGGCCGCTTCGCGCGAGCCGGTGCGCCCCGGTCGGGCGGTGGCGGGGGACCACCGGGGTCGGCGGGCGTATTAATCGGTTTATTGCTGCATTCGGGCTGTTATGCGTGGATGCATGAACCAGTACCGACCGTACGGCGTCGCCCTGCTCCTCATAGCCCTGGCCGTGAGCTGCGCGCCCCAGCAGGAGACCGGACGGCCGGCGCGCCCCGCCTCCGGTCCGGACGGCCGTACGCCCGCCCCCGCGACCGGCGTGCCGCAGCACTCCGGCCACCGGGCCTCCGCGGGCTTCACCCTCGCCGCGTCCGGGGACGTCATCGCCTCGTACCCGTCCGTGCTGGAGACGGCGCGCCAGGACGCCGGAGGCGGCGGCTACGACTACCGGGCCATCCTCGCCGGGGTGAAACCCGTGATCGAGGGGGCCGATCTGGCGATCTGCCACCTGGAGACACCGTTCGGTCCCGAGGGCGGGCCGTTCACCGGCTACCCCGCCTTCAAGGCGCCGCCCCAGGTGGCCGACGCGCTCAAGGCCACCGGGTACGACTCCTGCTCCACGGCCTCCAACCACACCCTCGACGACGGCGCCGAAGGCGTCCGGCGCACCCTCGACACGCTGGACCGGGCCGGGATCAAGCACACCGGCTCGGCCCGGGACGCCGCCGAGGCCGGCCGGCCCGCGCTGCTGAAGGCGCCCGGCGGGGCGCGCGTGGCCCAGCTCTCGTACACGTACGGCACCAACGGCGTGCCGCAGCCGGCGGGCAAGCCGTGGACGGTCCGCGTCATCGACGCCGGGAAGATCGTCGCGGACGCGCGGGCCGCCCGCCGGGCCGGCGCCGACGTCGTCGTGGTCAGCCCGCACTGGGGCACCGAGTACCGGACCGAACCGGACGAGCAGCAGCTCAAGGTCGCCAAGGCGCTCACGGAAGCGCACACCGGCGGCCGGCCCGACATCGACCTCGTCGTCGGCACCCACGCGCACACCCCGCAGCCGTACGAGAAGCTGAACGGCACCTGGGTGGTTTACGGCATGGGCGACCAGATCGCCGGGATCATGGAGAGCCCGCGCGGCAACTGGGGCACCATCGCCCGCTTCCGCTTCGAGCCGCCCGCGAAGGAGGGGGAGCGCTGGCGGGTCACCAAGGCCGAGTACATTCCCCAGCTCTCCGCCCACGGGCCGCCGCTGCGCATGGTCAATCTCGCCGCCACCGGGGACCGTTCCGTTGTACGGGAAGGCATCCGCGAGGCGGTTCTCAGCCGGGGAGCGGCGGGCGCCGGGCTCACGATGGGCCGGTGACGGGGGAGCGGCCGGGACGTCACGGTGCCCCCGGAGGGAGACGGCGGGTACGGGCGCCTTCCGCGATGTGAAACCCTGAAGGCCGGCCCGGACCGGTCGTGAGCACCACGGACACGGGCGCGCCGGGCGGCTGCCCCGCCCGGCGGTCGACAGCGGTGCGGGACGCGGAAGGGGCGTGACGGCGGTGGGTGAGAGTGCGGCCGTACGGTCCCGCAATCCGCGCGGGCAGGGCGAGCGCCTGCGCGAGGAACTGCTGCGCGCCACCGAACGCCTCCTCGAAGAGGTCGGCAGCGAGGACGCCCTGTCGCTGCGCGCCGTGGCCCGCGAGGCGGGCGTCGCCGCTCCCAGCATCTACCGGCACTTCGCCGACAAGACCGAGCTGGTCTGGGCCGCGCTGGAGGTCAGCTACGAGCGGCTGCGGGCGGCGATGGCGGAGGCGTCGGCAGCGGCGGACACCGACGACCCCGTGGACCTGCTCCGCGCCCAGCTGCGCGCGTACTGCCGGTACGCCGTGGACCACCCCGCCAAGTACCGACTGCTGTACGAGACCCGGCAGACGCCGGTCGAACCGGAGCGGCTGGCCGGCCACCCGGCGGGGCGCCTGGTGCGCGGCCTGCACGACGCCCTCACCGCGTGCGAGACCGCGGGGTGGCGGGTGCGCGGCACCCGCGAGGAGGCGCCGTACGTGCTGTGGTCCGCGGTGCACGGCCGGGTCATGCTGTGGCAGGTCATGCCCAGCCGCAAGGACGCCGGACGGCTGTACCGCTACGTGGACGAGATCCTGCACCTGCTGATGGAGCGGGACGGCTCGCCGGACGGACCGGGCGAGAACCGCTGAACCCGGGCGCTTCGGGAGCGCCCCGGCCATTTCCGGCACCCCCGCCGACGTGGCGTGCCGTTCACCGGACACCACCCCCACCCCCACCGTCGCACCCGTGGATTACGCATGTAAGTTTACGGGCGTTAGGTGAACGTCCGACACAGGGCGCACGCCCCTGCCCGCGTGCTCCCAAGGAGCGACATGACCCCCTCTCCCACTGCCCCCGCCGCCGCGCCGGCGCTCCCCGTGCAGCCGCCGCAGGGCTGCCCGTTCGACCCGCCCGCCGAGTTCGCGCGGCTGCGCACCGAGGCGCCGCTGTCGAAGATCTCGCTGCCGGACGGCACCGAAGCCTGGCTGGCCACCCGGTACGCCGACATCCGCGCCATCCTCGGCGACACCCGCTTCAGCTCCGACACCACCCGCCCCGGCTACCCGCTGAGCGGCATGACCGGCGGCGCCACCACCGAGCACCGCGGCTTCATCCGCATGGACCCGCCCGAGCACACCCGGCTGCGCCGCATGGTCACCCGGGAGTTCATGGTCAAGCGCGTCGAGGCGATGCGCCCCGAGATCCAGCGCCTGACCGACGAGCTGTGCGACGCCATGGAGCAGCGCGCCGGCCAGGACGTGGACCTCGTCGAGGCGCTCGCGCTGCCGGTGCCCTCGCTCGTCATCAGCCTGCTGCTCGGCGTCCCGTACGCCGACCACGAGCTGTTCCAGCAGCTCACCGGCACCCTGCTGTCCCGTACGGTCACCCACGAGGAGCGGGAGAGCGCGCGGGCCGAACTCCGCTCCTACCTGCACCAGCTGGTGAGCGCCAAGGAGGCCGCGCCCGGCGACGACATCCTCGGCCGCCTGATCGCCGAGCAGCAGGTCCCGGGCGAGATCACCCACGACGACGTGGTGGCCTTCGCCGGGCTGCTGCTCATCGCGGGCCACGAGACCACCGCCAACATGATCGGCCTGAGCGCGCTCACCCTGATGCGCGACCGGGAGACCGCGGACCGGCTGCGCGCCGAGCCCGCCCTGATCCGCGGCGCCGTCGAGGAGCTGCTGCGCTTCCACAGCATCATCCGCAACGGGCCGCGCCGCGCCGCCACCGAGGACATCGAGATCGGCGGGCAGCTCATCCGGGCCGGGGAGGGCGTGGTGGTGGCCGTGCCGTCCGCCAACCGCGACCCGGAGGTCTTCGAGGACCCCGACGCGCTCGACGTGTGCCGCCCCAACGCCCAGCACCACGTCGCCTTCGGCTACGGCATCCACCAGTGCCTCGGCCAGGCCCTGGCCCGCGTCGAACTCCAGGTCGTCATCGGCACCCTGCTGCGCCGCTTCCCGGAGCTGCGGCCCGCGGTCCCCCTGGACGAGATCCCGTTCCGCAGCGACATGGCGATCTACGGCTGCCACGCCCTGCCCGTCACCTGGTGACACCCCTCTTCCCCGCCCCGCCTGCCCTCAGGAGACTCCTGCCATGAACATCACTCTCGACGCCGACAAGTGCTGCGCCGCCGGTCAGTGCGTGCTGATCGCCCCCGACGTCTTCGACCAGCGTGACGAGGACGGCGTGGTCGTCCTCCTGGACGCCGCGCCGCCCGCCGACCAGCACGACATGGTCCGCGAGGCCGCCGCCATCTGCCCGGCCGCCGTCATCCAGGTCCACGAGTGAGCCCCCGCCGCATCGCCGTCGTGGGCGCCTCGGCGGCGGGACTCGCCGCCGCCGAGGCCCTGCGCCGCTTCGGCTGGACCGGCACCCTGACCCTCGTCGGGGACGAGCCGCACCCGCCGTACGACCGGCCGCCGCTGTCCAAGCAGCTCCTCCAGGGCGCCTGGCAGCCCGACAAGCTCCACCTGCGCGCCGCCGACCAGCTCGACGCGCTCGACCTCGACCTGCGCCTGGGCACCCGGGCGACCGGCCTGGACACCGCGACCCGCACCCTGACCCTGGACAGCGGCGAGCGGCTGGCCTGCGACGGTGTGATCGTCGCGACCGGTGTCGCGGCCCGCACCCTCCCGGAGGCGGCCGGACTGGACGGGGTGCACACGCTGCGCACCCTGGAGGACGCCCTCGCCCTCAAGGAGCGGCTGTCCGGCACGGGCCGGCGCCTCGTGGTCGTCGGCAACGGCGTGCTGGGCTGCGAGGCCGCGGCCGTGGCGCGCGAGCTGGGCCACGAGGTCACGCTCGTCGGACGCGAGGCGCTGCCGATGGCCCGCACGGTCGGGCCGCAGATCGGCGAGCTGCTGGCGGCCGAGCACCAGGAGCGCGGCGTGGCGCTGCGTACCGCCGCTGTGGACGGCTTCGAGGCGGACGGGGACGGGCCGGCGCGGCACGTGACCGCCGTACGGCTGGCCGACGGTACCCGGCTGCCCGCCGACACCGTCCTCGTCGCCATCGGCTCCGAGCCCGCCGTCGGCTGGCTGCGCGCCGACCCGGCCCTGGACACCACCGACGGCCTGCGCTGCGACGCGTACTGCGCGGCCGCGCCCGGCGTCTACGCCGCCGGTGACGTGGCCCGCTGGCAGCACCCGGTGCACGGGCGCGAGCTGCGCGTCGAGCACCGGATGAACGCCACCGAGCAGGGCATGGCCGCCGCCCGCAACCTCCTCGCCGAGCTGGCGGAGACGCCGGCGGGGGAGGAGGCACTGGCCCCCGCCGCGGGCCGCGAGCGCCGTCCGTTCACGCCGGTGCCGTACTTCTGGTCCGACCAGTACGGCCTGAAGATCCAGGCGTACGGCGTGCTCGGCGGCGCCGACCGGTCCGAGGCCACCGTCCTGGACCCGGACTCCAGGAAGGCCGTCGCCCTCTACGGGCGGGACGGCCAGGCCACCGGCGTCCTGGCGATCGGGGTGCCGCCCCGCCAGGTCAGGGGCCTGCGGGCGCTGATCGCGACGCCCGCGCCCTGGGAAGAGGCCCGCGAGGGCGTACGCAACGCCCTCGCGTGACGGCTGCCGCGGGCCCGCCCCCGATCCCGACCCCGACCACGGGGACGGGCCCGCGTGCCGCCGTCCGGCGGTGACCGATCATGGAAGGCATGACCGACTCGTACGTCCGGGTGCGCGGCGCCCGGGAACACAATCTGCGCGGCGTCGACGTGGACATCCCGAGGGACACCGTCACGGTGTTCACCGGCGTGTCCGGCAGCGGCAAGTCCTCGCTCGCCTTCGGCACCGTCTACGCCGAGGCCCAGCGCCGCTACTTCGAGTCGGTGGCCCCCTACGCCCGCCGTCTGATCCACCAGGTCGGCGCCCCGAAGGTCGAGGACATCACCGGGCTGCCGCCCGCCGTCGCCCTGGAGCAGCGCCGCTCGGCCCCCACCTCCCGCTCCTCCGTCGGCACCGTCACCACCCTCTCCAACACCCTGCGCATGCTCTTCTCCCGCGCCGGGACGTATCCGGACGACGCGCCGGAGCGGCTGGACTCCGACGCCTTCTCCCCGAACACCGCCGCCGGCGCCTGCCCGGAGTGCCACGGCCTGGGCCGCGTCCACCGGGTCACCGAGGAATCGCTCGTACCGGACCCCTCCCTGTCCATCCGGGACGGCGCCATCGCGGCCTGGCCCGGTGCCTGGCAGGGCAAGAACCTGCGGGACGTGCTGGCCGCGCTCGGGTACGACATCGACAGGCCGTGGCGGGAGCTGCCGGCCGCCGACCGGGACTGGATCCTGTTCACCGACGAGCAGCCCGTCGTCACCGTGCACCCCGTACGGGAAGCGGGCCGCATCCACCGCCCCTACCAAGGCCAGTACCAGAGCGCCAGGCGCTACGTCCTGCACACCTTCGCCGACTCCAAGAGCGAGACGCTGCGCCAACGCGTCCAGCGGTATCTGGTCTCCGCGCCCTGCCCCGGCTGCGGCGGGCGGCGGCTGCGGCCGGAAGCGCTGGCCGTCACCTTCGCCGGGCACGACATCGCGGAGCTGTCCGGGCTGCCGCTGAGCGGCCTGGCGCGGCTGCTGCGGCCCACGGCGGAAGCCGCGGACGACGGGGTGGCGCCGGCCCTGGCCCGGGACCTGGTCGCCCGTATCGACGTCCTCACCGAGCTGGGCCTGGGCTATCTGAGCATGGACCGCGCGGCCCCCACCCTCTCCGCCGGGGAACTCCAGCGGCTGCGGCTGGCCACCCAGCTCCGCTCCGGCCTCTTCGGCGTCGTGTACGTCCTGGACGAGCCCTCGGCGGGCCTGCACCCGGCGGACACCGAGGCCCTGCTCACCGTCCTCGGGCGCCTCAAGGAAGCGGGCAACACGCTCTTCGTGGTGGAGCACGACATGGACGTCGTGCGGCAGGCGGACTGGATCGTGGACGTCGGGCCGCAGGCGGGCGAGCACGGCGGGCGCGTCCTGCACAGCGGCCCCGTCGCGGACCTCGCGCAGGTCACCGAGTCCGCCACCCGGCGCTTCCTCTTCGACGACGCGCCGCCCGCCGCCCGCCCGCCCCGCGAGCCCGTCGGACAGCTCTCCCTGCACGGCGTCACCCTGCACAACCTGCGCGGCGTGGACGCCGCCTTCCCGCTCGGCGTCTTCACGGCCGTCACCGGCGTCTCCGGGTCCGGCAAGTCCACGCTGGTCACCCGGGTCCTCGCGGACGCCGTCACCGACCACCTCGGCGCGGGGCCCGAGGAGGACGAGACGGACGCCGCACGGGCACGGCTCACCGGAGCCAAGGGCCTGGAGGCGGTCGACCGGCTCGTCCGCGTCGACCAGAAGCCCATCGGCCGCACCCCGCGCTCCAACCTCGCCACCTACACCGGTCTCTTCGACGCCGTACGCAAGGTCTTCGCCGCCACCGACGAGGCCCGCGCCCGCGGCTACACGGCGGGCCGCTTCTCCTTCAACGTGGCGAGCGGGCGCTGCGAGACCTGCCAGGGCGAGGGCTTCGTCGCCGTCGAGCTGCTCTTCCTGCCCGGTACGTACGCACCCTGCACCGCCTGCCACGGCGCCCGCTACAACCCGGAGACCCTGGAGATCACCTACCGCGGCCGTACCGTCGCCGACGTGCTGGGTATGACGGTGGACACCGCGGCGGACTTCCTCACCGACGTACCGGCCGCGGCCCGCAGCCTGCGCACCCTCCAGGACGTGGGCCTGGGCTACCTGCGCCTGGGCCAGCCCGCCACCGAGCTGTCCGGCGGCGAGGCCCAGCGCATCAAGCTCGCCACCGAGCTCCAGCGCGCCCACCGCGGCCACACCCTCTACCTGCTGGACGAGCCCACCACCGGCCTGCACCCGGCCGACACCGAGGTGCTGCTGCGGCAGCTGCACGGGCTGGTGGACGCGGGCAACACCGTCGTGGTCGTCGAGCACGACATGGGGGTGGTCGCGGGCGCCGACCACGTGGTCGACCTGGGGCCGGGCGGCGGCGCGGCCGGCGGCCGCATCGTGGCCACCGGCACCCCGGCCGAGGTGGCGGCGTCGCCGGACAGCCGTACGGCGGCCTACCTGGCACGGCGCCTCACGGGCTGACCTGCGGCGCAGCGGCGGGCCGGGGCGTGGTCGGCGGCCCGGTGACAGTCGGTTAATGTACCCAGGTCAATGCAGCGACACCGACATCAAGGGGGCACCCCGTGGCAGACATCGAGGCGGCGAAGGCCGCGTTCAGCCGGTTCGACGCGGACGGCGACGGGCTGATCACCGCGGACGAGTACAAGCGGGCCATGGCGGAGATGGGCGACCCCTACGTCACCGGGCCGGTCGCCGAGGCCGTCATCGCCGCCAAGGACGCGAACGCGGACGGCAAGCTCTCCTTCGAGGAGTTCTGGAAGTCCCTCCAGGGCTGACCCTTCCAGGGCTGACCCCTCCGGGGCGCCCCGGCGCCCGCACGGGCCGCACACGCGGCCGGCCGACCGGCCGGCCGCGTTTTTGCTTTCTCCGCGCCTATTGCGCTCATAGATTTCCCCGATCAATCCCTTTCCCGGGTGACCGGCGCCACTTACCCGCGCGCCGCCGCGGAAAAGGGTGACGCGGGCCACAAGGGTTTGCGCGCCGTCCCCGAAAATCGGGTTCCGAGGCCATTTCACGCGGTTTTCGGCGGGGCGGACGACGGGCCCCGAACGTGACGCGCAGCACGGGACTTCGGTCCCTTACGGCCTTTCTTAGTAATCGGCCGGTACGCGGCCGGGGCCCGCCCTCATGGACTGAGCGGCGCCAGCAGGCCCTTGCTACGTAAGCGGACCGTAGCGGGAGCCCGGTCAGCGGCTATTGCTTTCCAATTTCGCCGTCGCTAATCATTGCTGAGGCGCCGGGTTGAAGCGTCGCGTAAATGCCCCAGGGCGGACGCGGACAAGAACTCGGTTCTCGTGCCGCCAGTGGCTTCCTGCTCGAACCTCCCGCCAATGGCTGCCGCCCGCTCATTTCAGTGATTGGAAGAGGATTCCCCGCATGACCGCTCACACCCTGCTCCGCTCCGTTCGCCTGAACAAGACCCACAAGCTCTCCGCCGCCGTGCTGGCCGTCGCCGGTGCGACCGCGGCCCTGACGGTCCCCGCCGCGACCGGTGACGCGCACGCCGCCGCCGCTCCGGCCGCCGTCAAGCCGGTCTCCGCGAACGGTCAGCCCGCGGGTGCGAACACCAAGGCCGCCGACGCGCCCAAGGCCGGCGACGCGAAGGACGCGACGGACACCAAGACCCTCGCCGACTCCGTGAAGGTCACCGCCGTGGCCGCCCAGGGCCACACGGCCAAGGAGGCCGCCAGCCGCGCCGCCGACCGCAAGCCGGTCGAGGCCCCCAAGCCGAAGTACGCGAACAACCTGGACGGCTGGATCAAGGAGTCCCTGGCCATCATGAAGGAGAAGGGCATCCCCGGCTCCTACGAGGGCCTGCACCGCAACATCATGCGGGAGTCCAGCGGCAACCCGAACTGCGTCAACGACTGGGACATCAACGCCAAGAACGGCATCCCGTCCAAGGGCCTGCTCCAGGTCATCCAGCCGACGTTCGACCAGTACCACGTCGAGGGCACGGCCCACGACCTGTTCGACCCGGTCGCCAACATCACGGCCGCCGCGAACTACGCCGCCCATCGCTACGGCTCCATGGACAACGTCAACTCGGCGTACTGAGCCGGTGAGCGGGCAGCCGCCGCACCCGGGAACGAGAGCGCCCCAGGACCACGGTCCCGGGGCGCTCTCGTCAGGTCCGGGTGGCAGCGGGGGCCCGTGTCCTGACCCGGGTCCTCACAGCCGCCCGTCACCGTCCGCCGGCTCGGCGGTCTCCCTTCTCCGCCTTCGCCAGCTCGGAGCGCCGGTAGGAGTACGCGAAGTAGACGACCAGGCCGATCAGGAACCACACCGCGAAGCGCACCCAGGTCTGCCACTCCAGGAACGTGATCAGCCACAGCGAGAAGACCACGCCGACCGCGGGCACCACCGGCATCCCGGGCGTGCGGAACGTGCGCGGCAGGTCGGGCCGCTTGTAGCGCAGCACGATCACCGAGACGCACACCACCACGAACGCCAGCAGGATGCCGATGTTGGTCAGCTCGGCGGCCTCCCCGATGGGCAGGAAGCCCGCGATGGCGGCCGAGGCCACCCCCACGATCCAGGTCACCCGGGTGGGCACGTGCCGCGTGGGGTGGGTCTTGGCGAACCACTTCGGCAGCAGCCCGTCCCGGCTCATCGAGAACCACACCCGGGTCACCCCCAGCATGAACGTGAACATGACCGTGAGGATGCCGATGATCGCGCCCACCGCGATCACATCGGCCAGGCTGCTCAGCCCCACCGACTTGAACGCCGTCGAGAAACCGCTCTCCGGGTCGATGTCCGTGTAGTGCTGCATGCCGGTGAGCACCAGGCAGGCCAGGACGTACAGCACCATCGAGATCAGCAGCGAGTACAGGATCGCCTTCGGCATGTGGCGCTGGGCGTCCTTGGACTCCTCCGCGGCCGTGCTCATGGCGTCGTAACCGAACACCGCGAAGAAGACCGTCGCCGCGCCCGTGAAGGCGCCGCTGACGCCGAAGGGGAAGAACGGCGTGTAGTTCCCCGTCCTGATGTGGAAGAACCCCACAGCGATGACCAGCAGCACGACCAGGACCTTCAGGCCCACGACGATCGTCTCGAAGCGCGCCGCGTTCTTGATGCCCAGGGTCAGCAGGTACGCGATCAGCAGGCACAGCACCGCCGCGAACAGGTCCACCCGGTGCCCCGCGCCGGTCCCCGGCGCCCCCAGCATCCAGGCGGGCAGCTCCACCCCCATCTCACCGAGCAGGAAGCTGAAGTACCCGGAGATGCCGATCGCGACCACCGCCACGATCGCCGTGTACTCCAGCAGCAGGTCCCAGCCGATGAACCAGCCCGCCAGCTCGCCGAGCACCGCGTAACCGTACGTGTACGCCGAGCCCGCCTTCGGGATGAGCCCGGCGAACTCCGCGTACGAGAACGCGGCCGCCGCGCTGGCCACGCCCGCCACGAGGAACGACAGCAGGACGGCCGGGCCCGCCTTGCCGTTGGCGACGGTCCCGGCCAGCGTGAAGATGCCCGCGCCGATGATGCCGCCGACGCCGATGGCCGTCAGCTGCCACAGCCCGAGCACCCGGTTGAGCTGTTCGCCCGAACCGCCCTCCGTCTCCTGGATGAGTTCGATCGGTTTACGCCGCCACACTCCCTGCCCCGCGCGCACCCGCACCACTTCCTCTCCGTCGTCGGCCGACGGCCGATCATCATGGCCCTTCGGGGGCGGCAGGGGAAGGAGATCCAGCGGTGCGGCGGAGTGGAACCGGAAAATCCGGGCACCCAGGGCGTGAGCACGGACAGTCGGCTCGTACACCGGCAGGCTGAAGGGAAGCGGTCATGACGCATCACACGTACCGGGTGACGGAGATCGTGGGCACGTCCCCGGAGGGCGTGGACGCCGCGATCCGCAACGCCGTCCAGCGGGCGGCCCAGACGTTGCGGGGCCTTGATTGGTTCGAGGTCACAGAGGTACGCGGGCACATCGTCGACGGGGCGATCGAGCACTACCAGGTCGGGCTGAAGGTCGGCTTCCGGCTGGAGGACGCGCAGCAGGGCTGAGCCGACCGCGGCGTCCGCCCGGGCCCAGGGGCCGGGCGGACGCCGCGCCGTGCCCGTACCGGGCCGTGGCTCAGGAGTACCGGGTGACCAGCCCTCGGCGGCGGAAGGAAGCCAGCATCCGGCCCAGGAAGAACAGGGCCAGGACCAGCAGCGCTGCGGTGCCCAGCGTGGCCACGGCCAGCTCGTGCCACGGCGTGGGCCCGTCCCCGGCCAGCGCACGCCCGGCCGCGAAGACATGGGTGGTCGGCAGGGCCTCGGCGACCGGGCGGAGCGGCGCCGGGAGGGTCGAGACCGGGTAGAACACCCCGGACAGGGGCATCACCACCGACAGTCCGCCCCAGACCAGCGCCTCGGCGCCGCTGCCGTAACGCAGCACCAGACCCACCACCGCGAGGGCCACCGCCCACCCGCAGAGCAGCAGCAGCGCCGCGACGGGGATCAGCCCCAGGCCCAGCGTCGTCACGTCGAAGGCGTACGCGGCGAAGGCCAGCGACGCCACGGCGAGGGTGCTCAGCGCCGTACGGACCAGGGCGAACAGACCCACCCCGGCCAGGTACTCCCAGCCGCGCAGCGGCGTGGTGAGCAGCCCGATGACATTGCGTGACCAGGTCTCCTCCAGAAAACCGGTGGCCAGGGAGATCTGCGTCTGGTGGACCAGGTGCCACAGCACGGTGCCGCTGAGCAGGAACACCGCGAGCGTGGGGCCGGTGCCCAGCTCCGTGGCGGCGCCCCCGCCCGCTTCCGTGCCGCCGCCGGCCGCCTTCGCGGCGAACAGGCCGATCGAGCCGTACAGCAGCGTGTCGACGACCGGCCAGACCAGCACGTCGAAGATCCGGTGCGGGCTGCGGCGCAGCACCAGCCAGTGGCGGCGGGCGACCGCCCGGACGCGGTGGGCGCTCGCCGCGGCCGGACCGCGCAGTTCCGGAGCCTGGGTGGCATTCATACGGCACCGGCCCCTTCCCGGTCCCGCGCCGCGCGCTCGCGGTCCCGTTCCTCCGCCAGATGCAGGAAGACCCCCTCCAGGTCCTGCTGCGCGAACTGCCGCGCCACCTCCTGGGGCGTGCCGTCCGCGGTCACCCGCCCGGCCGCCAGGAAGACCACCCGTTCGCACAGCCGCTCCACCTCGACCATGTCGTGGCTGGTGACCAGCAGTGCGGTGCCGTGCCGGGCGCACAGGTCCAGCAGGCCGGTGCGTACCCGCAGGGCGATGTCCGGGTCCAGGGCCGCGGTGGGCTCGTCCAGGACCAGCAGCCGGGGCGTGTGCAGGGATGCCTTGGCGATGCCGACCAGCGTGCGCTGGCCGCTGGACAGCTCGGTGCCGATGGCGGTGGCCAGGTGGCCGATGCCGAAGTGCTCCAGGGCGTTCTCCACCGCCGTACGCGGGGCGCGCAGGCCGTACAGGTCCGCGTACAGCCGCAGGTACTCGCGCACCCGCAGCCGGTCGGGAAGCGGCAGGTAACCGGCCGCGAAGCCGACGCCGCGCATGGCGGCCGGCCGCCCGGCGGGCAGCCGGTGGCCCAGGACGTGCACACTGCCGGCGTCCGCCTCGACCGCGCCCAGGCACATCAGCAGCGTGGTGGTCTTGCCCGCGCCGTTCGGGCCGAGCAGGCCGACCCGCTCACCCTCGCGCACGACCAGCCGTACGCCGTCCACGACCCGGCCCCGGCGGTACTCCTTGACCAGGTCGTGCGCCTCCAGAACGGGCGGCAAGGCGGTCATGTGACCGCTCCGGCGGGCTGCGGCCGGCGCACCGGCGACCAGACGCGCTCGGCGCGCAGCGGCCCGCGCCGGGCCAGCAGGCTGCCGTGGTCGGCGGCCAGCGGGGCGAGCTGCGAGCCGTAGCAGAGCACCGCCTCCCGCTTGCGGGCCCACGCGTCGTCGTCCAGCACGAGGTCGTGCGCGACGTCGAGGTCGTAGCGGGTCAGCAGGTCCTGGTAGGAGAGCCCGTACGTCGGGTCGCCGCCGAGGGCGCGGTCGGTCTCCGCAGTGCCCCACTCGGGCAGGTGGCCGGTGTACGGGAGGTCGGCGTACAGCAGCGGCAGCGGCGCGCCCAGCCCGGCCAGGACGCGCAGGGCGCGGTCACGCACCCGCTGATGGTCGGGCTGGTTGGTGCCGATGGGCAGCAGGAAGAGCGGGAACGGCGCCGGCAGGGCGCTCAGGTACGCGTCGATGCCCGTCAGCTCGTCGCCCTCACCGTACGGGCCGTCGGGGTGGTCCAGTACGGCCCGGTCCACGCCGAGCAGGACCGCGGCCCGCGCGTCCTCGGCGAGCCGGGCGCGGTGCGCCTCGGCGGCCGTGGAGAAGCCGCAGGTGCTGTCCCACCAGGAGACGGCGTGGTGGGCGGCGGGCGCGCCACCGAAGACGGTCACCACGGTGACCGGGGCGGGGAGCCGGGGGATCAGGCCGGCCAGGGAGAGGGCGGCGTCGTCGAAGTGCGGGGAGAGGATGACGGTGCGCGGCGGGGGAGGCGTCATACGGGTTCCTTAGTGCGGGTAGTGCGGGTGCCTTGGCGCGGGGGCGGCGCGGTGGTGAGTACGGGGGTGAGGGCCGCGTCCCAGGCGGCGTCGTCGCCCTGCCAGCGGCCGGGCGCGGCGGCGACGGTGCCCCAGGTGATGCCGGGGCCGAGCGCCGCGGCGTCGGGCGGTGCGGTGCGGCGCAGCCAGTGCAGGTCGAAGCGGTGGCCCGGGTGCTGGGCCGCGATCACCGCGCGCAGCCGGCGCAGGTCGGCCGCGGTCAGCTCGTCCCAGGCGTCGTGGTGGACGTACAGCACCCGCGCGGCGGAGCCGGCGAGGGCCCGCCAGCGCTCGGCCAGGGCGGCGAACTTGGCGCGTACGCGCGGGAGTTGCGCGTCGATGTCCCGCTGGGTGACGGGCGTACCGGCACCGGACGCGGGGTGGAACTCGTGGTAGAAGCGGATGTCGCTGCCGCGGTCCAGGGCACACCGGCCCTCGTCGAACGGCTCGACCAGACCGGGACGCAGCACCCCCCGGAAGTCGTCCGCGATCGCCTCGACCACCGACTCGAAGTCGAGGTCCAGCCAGTCGAAGAAGTGGGCGCGGGTGACGCCGGTGATACGGCGGATCTGGTACGTGGACTCACAGTGGTAGCCGAGGCCCACGCAGTGGTCGTACACGCTGCTCGCTCCTTGTCCGTGCCGGGTCGCGCGGCCCGCGCCCCGGATCAGGGGGCGGACGCCGGTCATGTGCGCAGTGAGCCGCGCCAGGCGCGGCCGGTCAGGTACTCCGCCGCCGCGGTGGCGTTGGCCAGTCCGGCGCCGCGGGTGAACAGCGTCGCGGGGGCGGCGCCGGCGGGCAGCGGACGGGCCGGGGCCAGGCCCATTTCCACGGTGACCAGGTCCGGACGCCGGACCCGCAGCGCCTGGAGGACCGCGCGCTGCCAGGGGTCGCGCTCCGCGTCCCGTACGGCCACCGCGAGCGGTCCGCCGTCGTCGGGCGGCGGGACGACCACGGCCGGGTCGGTGCCCGGTTCCACGTCGGTGGCGGAGGCCAGGGCCCCGAGTCCCCGGAGCGGGGCCGCCAGCCCCCACGGCGCGTCACCGACCGCCATGTTGCCCGCGGCGGCCAGCCGTACGGTGTGCAGGCTGCGGCGGCCGGAGGCCGGCGGCACGCCGTGCGCGAGCAGGGCCCGCCGGGCGGCGACCAGGCCTACGGGTACCCGGTGCCGGTCGGGCACGGGCGGGCCGGTGTCCGGCCGTCCGGCGCTTCTGGCCGGGTCGGCCCAGGCGCGCAGTGACGCGACCCGGCAGGCCGCCTCCGCCACCCGCTCCAGGGTCAGCGTGCCCCGGTCCAGCGCCTCCCGCACCGCGTCGTGGATCTCGGGCAGCAGCTTCTCGCCGTCGGTCGCCCCGAGCACCACGAGGTCGGCGCCCGCGGCCAGCGCGGCGACCGCGGCACCGCCGTACCCCCAGCGCTCCACGACCGGCGCCATCTCCAGCGCGTCGGTCAGTACCACGCCCCGGTAGCCGAGCTGTTCGCGCAGCAGGCCGGTGATGATCCGCCGGCTCAGGGTCGCGGGCAGTCCGTCCAGCCGGGAGAGCCGGATGTGACCGGTCATCACGGCCTTGACGCCGGCCGCGATCCCGGCGCGGAACGGCGGCAGGTCCACCGCGTCGAGGGACGCCGCGTCGCGGTCGATGTCCGGCAGCGCGGAGTGCGAGTCGGTACGGGTGTCACCGTGTCCGGGAAAGTGCTTGACGGTGGCGGCGACGCCGAGTTCCTGCACGCCCCGGACGTACGCCGCGGTGTGCCGCGCCACCAGGTCCGGGCGGTCGCCGAAGGAGCGGACGCCGATGATGGGGTTGTCGGGGCGGGAGTTGACGTCCGCGCACGGGGCCAGGCAGAGGTTGACGCCCTCGGCCCGCAGGTCGCGGGCGATCGCCGCGCCCACCTCCCGGGTGAGCCCGGTGTCGTCGACCGCGCCGAGGGCGTGGCTGCCCGGATGGACGCTGCCGCGCCGGTAGTCGAGCCGGGTGACGTCACCGCCCTCCTCGTCCAGCGCGATCAGCAGGTCGGGGCGTACGGCGCGGAGCGGGGCGGTGATCTCCTCGTACAACGAGCCGGAGCCGGCGGGGAAGTTGGTCCCGAACAGGCCGACGCCCGCCAGGCCCTCGTCGGCCGCGCGCAGGATCCAGTCGGCGGGCGAGCGGCCGGCGTAGGCGGGGAGCAGGCAGGCGTTGACCAGGGAGATGTCGGCGCGCATGGGGGCCTTCCGGTACGGGGCGAAGGGGGACGGCGGCAGCCCGGCGGACGGCCGGACCGCGGCCGGTGGCGGCGCGGCGGGAAAGGGGGCGACGGGGAGGCGGGTACGGAGCGAGCGGACGCCGGAGAGCGGGGCGGCGGGCGGCGGAGGCCGGCCGGGCCGGTCAGTCCGGGGTCAGCCGTCGGTGCGGCGCAGGGCGAGTCCGACGCTGCCGCGCTTGCTCAGGTACGCGCGGCCGCCGCAGACCGGCTCCACCCGGGGCGGGACGAGCCGGACTTCCTCCACCGTCCGCCACACCGCGGACGCAGCGAGCCACGGCCGCAGCCGCGTCTCCAGGGCCTCGGGTTCCAGGGCGAGGAAGAGCAGACCGGTGGGCAGGTCGTCGAGGAGGGCCAGGTCCTGGCCGTAGTACAACATCTCGACCAGCAGGTACGCGGCGCCGGCCGGACCGTCCTTGGCCAGTCCGGCGAGGTCCTCGGCGCCCACCTGTACGGCGTCGGTGCCCCGGACGGCGGCGTCGAGCCGGGCCCGGAAGTGCGGATTGGGCTCGGTGGCGTACACGGAGAAACCGTCCGCCGCGAGCCGGGACGTCAAGGCCCCTTCGCACGCGCCGACTTCCACCAGCGGGCCGCCGCCGGGCGAGCGGTGCCGCCGCACCCAGGCGGCGGTCGCGTCCAGGCGGCGCGTCTCGTACGGGGAGGTGGCGAACTCCCACGGGTCGGCGACCGCGGCGGCCTCGTCGCCCAGGCTGGCGAGCAGCGCGAAGAGCCGTTCGCGTTCGGTGGGGTCGGCGGCGAAGAACCGCTCGGCGGCCGGGATGCGGGGCGTCTGCACCACGAACTCGGCCGACGGGGTGGCGAGCAGACCGGGGGCGGCGCGGTTGACGAAGTCCAGCTTGGCCGCGACCTGTTCGCGGCCGAGCGGGCGGTCGAGGTCGCTGACGAACTGGAGGTAGGGGGAGTACCCGACGGCGTGCCGCACGGTCAGCACCGGTGCGGCGCCGCCGGCCCCGTCCGCCGGGCCCGCGCAGGCGATGGCGGTGTCCCGGCCGACGCGGCCCCGGCTGCGCCGGTTGTCGGCGGGGGAGTGGGTCCACACACGGGCGGAGCGGCCGCCGGCGGCCCGGCGTATCAGGCCGGCGAGAGCGGCGGGGCCGGGGGAGGCGGCGTCCTCCTCGGCCGGGCGCACGTACGGCGCGAGTCGGGCGAGCCGTTCGGCGGACGGTGTGCCGGCGGGCAGGGTGAGGATGTCGCCGCGGTCGGCGAGGACCACGGCGGCCGGGCCGGCGCCGGGGTCGGGGTCGGTGAGGACGGAGAGGAAGTCGAGGACGGCGTCCTCGACCCGGAGTACGACCACGATTTCGATCATGGACCGGTCCCAGGGGCAGAGCTGGCGGGGGGTGGCGGAGCGGGGTGCCGGCAGCGTGCGGTCCGCGCCGGAGCGCGCCGGACCGGACCGGCGGGGCGGTGCTGTGAGCAGGGCGGTACGCGAGTCGTACGGCCGGAGCGCCGTACGGGAAGGACCCTAACCGCCGCCACCTTCGTGGTCCAGACCAATCTGGTTGAGCTCTGCATTCCAGCCGCCGCGGTGGCCGGAAACCGCCCCCTCGGGCACGCGCGCACCCCGGAGCCCCCGGCCGGTCACGGAACGACCGTCACCGGCCAGCGCCCCGCCTTGACCAGCCGTACCGCCACCGACCCCATGATCCGGTGCCCCGCCGACTCCGACGCCCCCACCACCACGGCGTCGGCCGTCAGCTCGTCCGCCATCTGCACCATGCCGGTGTACGGGTCGCCGCGCAGCGTGTGGAACTCCCAGCGCAGGTCGTACGTGCCCCGCGCCCGCTCCGTCGCCGCGCGGATCTCCGCCATCAGCTCCTCGGCCACCTCGTTCGTCGCGTCCACGACCGGCGCTCCCATGGCGGCCCCGGCCGGCAGTACCGGCTGGACGTACACCAGGGCCAGCTTGGACCCCTGCCGGCGGGCCAGCCCCGCCGCGTAGGCGGCGGCGCGCCACGACGAGTCCGACCCGTCGACGCCGACGACGATGACCTTCGGGCCGTCCGTACCGCGCTCGAAGGGCGCGGGCGTGTTCTCCTCCACGTGAGGAGGTTATCGGGCGCCTTACCTGTGCCTTACACAGGGCTGCGCGGGACCTGCGGGAGGCCCCGCGCCCCACCGGAGACGCGGCGCGGCCGTGTCCCTCACGAACCCGCGCCGCCGCCGCGTCCCGGGAGCACCGGCCGCCACGGTGCGAAGGCACTCGCGTCGCGCGGCAGCATCGCGGCCAGCTCCGGGCAGTGCCGCAGGATGATCGAGTTCATTCCGCCGCGGGCGATCCAGTCCATGCCGAGCGGGGTGTACAGCTCCGGCCGGAAATCGACGGTCAGGAAGCGGTCCGACTGGATGCGGCGGGTCGCCATCAGGATGAAGATCCGGAAGGCGGTGTCGCTGAAGCCGAAGCCCTCCGGCGGGTTCTCGGCGAACAGCCCCACCATGGTGTCGACCTCGTCGACGTTCCGGTAGACCTCCTTGAGCTGCGCGACCGTCTCCGGGTCGGAGCTGATGTCCTCGAAGCGGCGCACCCGCGGCTTGTGCAGCCCGGCGCGGAAGTCGTTGTAGCGCGGCACCCCGCGCCGCCGGGTCCGTACGAGGTCGACCACCGACAGGTCGATGATCTCCCCGTCCCGCTCGAAGCGGGTCAGCGCCCGCGGGTAGTTGTGCAGCGTGATCGCGCCCGGGTGGGCGATGCCGAGCGAGTACAGCGTGTCGGTCAGGCCGGTCTTGCGGGCCACCCCTTCGGCCGCCGTGCCCTGGATGTCGTCGAACGTGACGGTCTCCACGCGCTGCCCGAAGCGGTGCTCGCGCAGCTCGTAATCGTCCGGGATCAGCGGGTGCATCCGGTAGACCGTGACGAAGTCCTCGGTCAGCGAGTACGGCACCTTGTGGTGGTCCGGCAGGGTCTCCGGGATGCCGCGCAGCGCGTGCGCCTCGACCAGCCACAGCCCCAGCTTGCTCAGCCACTTGTCCGGCGGGCCCTGCCAGTTCGTCTTCAGGCCGACGTCGATGGCCTCGGTGGCGAGGATCGCCGGGGTCCACTCCACCGTGTGGATCTTCGCGATGAGCGCGGAGACGATCAGCCGGGCGGTGTGGTAGACGCGGTCCTGGCTCATGGTGGGGTACTCGGCGTGCAGCGCGTCGCACAGCGCGTTGTGCTCCCGCGCGAAGAGCGTGTGCATCACGCTCAGGCCCAGCCACCAGTTCTCGCTGAAGCCGGTGAGCGGGATGCCGCCGGCGCCGACCGGCAGATGGCCGTCCTCCAGCCGCAGCTTGGCGCCGTCCGGCTCGCGCAGCGACCGCGCGGTGGCCTCGTCGCCGCCGTACACCTCCGAGCCGTCCCACCACGGCGACGTGGTGTTGGTGAACAGCAGCGGCGGCTCGCCGGGCCGCTCCTTGCCGATGTTCTCGGCGAACCGCATCACGTCCTCGGGCGGGCCGCCGGGCGTGTTGGTCCAGGCGCTGCCGGGCGGCATCGGGATCTCCACCGCCCGCTCGCCGGTCCGGTACCGCTGGTGGTTGACCCAGTCGTGCACCTGGAACTGGATCCACGCCGCGGCCAGGATGTTCAGCGAGGGCGCGGGCCGGAACGACGTACGGTGCAGCAACTGGCGCGCCGTGGTGACCGGGTTCGGTACGAGGTCCAGGTCCGGCCGGTACACCGGCCGCAGGTTGCGGCCGAAGGTGGAGCCGATCGCGCCCATCCGGGGCTCCGACAGGTCGGTGGACGAACCGTCGTACGTACGGGCCGTCCGCGCGCCCTCGTCGACGGTCTCCGGCACCGGCACGGCCTGCGGCGGCGCCTCGGGGACCTCGGTGTCGATGAGGTTGGCGCGGCGCAGCGCCTGCCGCAGCGCCACCAGGTTGAGCAGGCTCAGGTTCAGCGGCAGCCGGTGCCACGGCACGTACCGGTTGACGGCCCGGAACGCCGCGCGCACGGGCACGCCGAGCACGGTGTTGCGCAGCGGCTCCTCCGTACGGAAGCGGGTGCCGAGCCGGTGCCCGGCGCTCGCCCGGTACGCGGCCTTGCGCGCCCGGTTCAGGTTGCCCAGCGGGCGGAACGCGTCCGTGGTGTGCCACGGGTTGAACGCCAGCGCCTCCACCCGGCGGGCCGCGGAGCGGGCCTCGGCGGTCGTCACGTCCTGCCGCGGGATCGTCAGCCGCCCGACCGGGACGACCGGCGCGTCCGCCTCCCGCCACTGTGCCGCGCCGTCCTCGATGGGCGTGCGCTCCTCGTTGACGTACCGCTGCACACACAGCTCGAACTCCACGTCGGCCAGCGCCAGCCGCCCCGCCAGCTCGTGGCGCAGGTGGTCGGGGTCGTGCCGGTCCGGGTGCGGCGCGGGGGCGCCGCCGGGCGCGGGCCGCAACTGGTAGCGGACCGGCCCCGCGTCGCCCCACATGACCGCGCCCCGGCTCCAGTACGTCTCGCGTGCCAGCGAACCGACCACGTGCCGGGTGGCGGCCCGCACGTTGCGGCGCATCCGTGCCGCCGTGCCCCAGCCCACCGCCAGCGGCAGCTTCACCAGCAGCCCGAACGCCTTCTGCAGCGTGCTCTCGGCGCCCGCCATCGCCTTGGCGAACGCCACGAACTCCCGCGCGTCACGCGCGTGCGAGACCGGGAAGTTGGTCGCGAGCAGATCGTGGGTCTCTTCCGCCGAAACCTCCACCCGTACGGCGATTCCCCGCAGATCGGGCGAGATGTCCGGCTGGGCCGTCCCGCTCGCGTTCGACAGCCGTACCACCGCCGGGTACTGCGCGCCCGGCTGCACGAACCCGGACGTCAGCGCGGCGGGCAGCTCCTCGTCGAACCGCAGCCGGGCGTTCTCCACCCCCAGCACCGCCTTGGCGTGGAAGGCCCGCTCGACCCCGTGCGCCGTACCGCTCCCGCGGTTGGCGAGCTGCACCCGCATCAGCTGCCGCGCCAGCTCCTCGAAGACCACCCGCTCCGCCTCCGGGCTGCCGCCCTCGTACCTCTCGTACTGCGTGTGACTCACGGTGTCGGCCATGGCAGGACACCCTCCGTACGGAAGAAGGGCGGAAGACGCTACCCGCCTCCCGCACGGCCGGACAGGGGGTGTTTCGGGCGGATTCAGGGATCTTTGCGGAGCTCGCACTCGGCGGCGGAGGCCGCCCCGGACGCCCCTCCCTGAGGGCTCCTCGGCCCCTCGGAACCCGGTGCCGCGGCGCCCGCCGGCGCCGGCGGCCAGACCCCCGGGGCCAGCACGCCCAGGACGTACGCCTTGGCCACCAGAGCGGTCCGGCCCTGCACCCGCCAGCGGCGGGAGAGGCGGGTGAGGTGGTAGTTGACGCCGTCGACGGTGAGATTGAGATGACTGCCGATCGCGGCGGTGGTGGCACCGGAGGCGGCCAGCGCGAGGATGCGGGTCTCCACGGGGCTGGCCGCGTCCCGCGCCGGCGCGGGCGGCGGGTCCTCGTGGACGCGGAGCAGCGCCAGCAGGGCGGGCGGGTTCTCCGACGGGTCGCCGACCGGATCGACCGTCAACTCGCCCTCCCGCTCCGCGCCGTCCGCACCGGTCCGCCAGCGCACCCCGACCGGGTACCGCGACCTGCGGCCCAGGCGCAGCGCGTCGACCAGCCGGTCTATCTGCGCCTGGGAGCGGGGCCGGAAGAGGTCCAGCAGGTTGCGGCCGCGCAGCCGGCCCGGCGCCGCGCCCCACTCGGCGGCCATCGCGGGATTGGCGACCAGCACCTCGCCGTGGGCCGTGCACACCGCGATCGGCACCGGGATGCGGTCCAGCAGGATCGAGAAGTAGTTGCGCCACGGGCTCGCCCCGTGCGGCCCCGCCGGGCCGTCCGCCGTCGCGTCGTCCATTGCTCCTTCTCCGGTCCGGCCGCAAGAGCGGACAGCGAAAAACCACTGCACAATCATGCAGTTACCCGGCGTCGCACGGTACACCGGGCGGGTCACGCTGGAGTCATGACCGAGACGATCCCGTTCGAAGCAGTCGACGGCGCGGCGCGCCCGACCGAGGAGGTGCCGGTCGTCGACCTGTCGGCCACCGGACTCACGTCCACCCCCCTCCAGCAGGCGATGAACCTGGCCCGCGAGCACGGCCCGGTGTACCGGCGGCGGCTGCACGGCCACGAAGCGATGTTCGTCTCCTCGCTGGAGCTGGTCACCGAGCTGGCCGACGAGGAACGCTTCGCCAAGGGCATCGCGGTCGCCCTGGAGAACGTCCGCGAGTTCGCCGGGGACGGCCTGTTCACCGCGTACAACGACGAACCGAACTGGGCCAAGGCGCACGACATCCTGATGCCGGCCTTCGCGCTCGGCTCGATGCGCACCTACCACCCGGCGATGCTGAAGGTGGCCCGCCGGGTGATCGGCGCCTGGGACCGGCGCGCGGCCGACGGCACGCCCGTGGACGTCCCCGACGACATGACCCGGATGACGCTGGACACCATCGGCCTGGCCGGCTTCGGCTTCGACTTCGAGTCGTTCTCCCGCGACACCCCGCACCCCTTCGTCGAGGCGATGGTGCGCTGCCTGGAATGGAGCATGAAACGCCTCGGCCGCGAACCGGGCGGCGACTACACCGAGCAGGACGCCGCCTTCCGGGCCGACGCCGATTACCTCGCCTCCGTCGTGGACGAGGTCATCGCCTCCCGTACGGGCGAGGCCGGCGCGGCGGACGGGGCGTCCGACGACCTGCTCGGCCTGATGCTCGGCGCCACCCACCCCGCCGACGGCACCACGCTCGACCTGGCCAACATCCGCAACCAGGTCATCACCTTCCTCATCGCCGGCCACGAGACGACCTCCGGCGCGCTCTCCTTCGCCCTGCACCACCTCCTCAAGGACCCGGCCGCGCTGCGCCTGGCCCAGCGCGAGGCGGACGAACTGTGGGGCGACGCGACCGACCCCGACCCGTCCTTCGAGGACATCGGACGGCTGCCCTACACCCGGCAGGTCCTCAACGAGGCGCTGCGCCTGTGGCCCACCGCCGCCGCCTTCAGCCGCCAGGCCCGTACGGACACCCTGCTCGCCGGCCGCTACCCGGTGAAGGCGGGCCAGCTGATCACCGTCCTCACGCCGATGCTGCACCGCGACCCGGCCTGGGGCGACAACCCGGAGCTGTTCGACCCCAGCCGGTTCGCGCCGGAGGCCGAGGCGGCCCGCTCCCCGCACGCCTACAAGCCCTTCGGTACGGGCGAACGCGCCTGCATCGGCCGCCAGTTCGCCCTGCACGAGGCGACCATGCTGCTCGCCATGCTGGTGCACCGCTACCGCCTGATCGACCACACCGATTACCAGCTGAAGATCAAGGAATCCCTGACCCTCAAGCCGGACGGCTTCACCCTCACCCTCGGCCGGCGCACCCCCGCCGACCGCGCGGCCGTGCGCGCCGCACTCGCCGTACTGCCCGGCGGGACACCGCAACCGGACGGCACGCGGCCGGACGCGGACGACGGCCTGCCCACCCGGGTCCACCAGGACACCGGCCTGCTCCTGCTGCACGGCACCAACTACGGCACCTGCCGCGACTTCGCCGAGCGCATCGCCGACGAGGCCACCGGGCTCGGCTTCACCACCGAGGTGGCCCCGCTGGACGCCGCGGCCGGCGCCCTGCCCACGGACCGGCCGGTCGTGATCGTCACCGCTTCCTACAACGGCCGGCCCACCGACGACGCGGCGCACTTCATGGAGTGGCTGGAGAGCGCGCAGGCGCAGGCCGACGGCGTACCGTACGCCGTCCTCGGTGTCGGTGACCGCAACTGGGCCGCCACGTACCAGCGCGTACCGACCGTGCTCGACGAGCGGCTGGCCGCCCTCGGCGCCGAGCGGCTGCTGCCGCGCGGCGAGGCCGACGCGTCCGGCGACCTGAACGGCGCGGTGAAGGCGTTCACGGCCGCCCTGCGCACCGAACTGCTGGTGCGCTACGGCGACCCCGCGACCATCGGCGCGAGCGCGGCGGCCGGCAGCACGGACACGTCCTACACCGTCCACGAGGTCACCGGCGGCCCCCTGGACGCGCTCGCCGCCCGCCACGGCCTCCAGCCGATGACCGTCACCGAGGCGTACGACCTCACCGCCCCCGGCCACCCCCGCGTCAAGCGCTTCCTGCGCCTCGCCCTGCCCGAAGGCGTCACCTACCGCACCGCCGACCACCTCGCCGTACTCCCCGCCAACGGGACCGCGGCGGTCGAGCGCGCGGCACGGGTACTGGGCGTGGACCTCGACACCGTCCTCGACATCCGGGCCGGCGCGGGCCGTGCGGGCCGGGACACCCTCCCCGTCGACCGTCCCCTCACCGTACGGAGCCTCCTCACCCACCACCTGGAACTGGGCGCCCGCCCCACACCGGACCAGCGCGCCGCACTGGCCGCCCACAACCCCTGCCCGCCCGAGCGAGCCGCCCTCGAAGCGCTCACCGACGACGACCCGCGCAGCGTCCTCGACCTCGTCGAGGCGTACCCGGCCCTGCGCGGCGCCCTGCCCTGGCCGGCCGTCCTCGACCTGCTGCCGGCCCTGCGCATCCGCCACTACTCGCTGTCGTCCGCACCCGCCGCCGATCCGCGCCACGCCGACCTGATGGTCTCGCTGCTGCCCGGCGGCACCGGCTCGGGCCACCTGCACACGCTCCGCCCCGGTGACACGGTGCTGGCCCGTGTCCAGCCCTGCCGGGAGGCGTTCCGCCTCGACCCGGCCGACCCGACGCCGGTCGTCCTGATCGCGGCCGGCACCGGTCTGGCCCCCTTCCGCGGCGCCGTCGCCGACCGCGTGGCCGCCGCGGCACACGGCCCGCTCGCCCCCGCGCTGCTCTACTTCGGCTGCGACGCCCCCGACGCCGACTATCTGCACGCCGACGAACTGCGGGCCGCCGAGGCCGCCGGCGCGGTGTCCCTGCGCCCGGCCTTCAGCGCCCGGCCGGAGAACGACTGCCGCTACGTCCAGCACCGCATCGCCGCCGAGACCGACGAGGTGGGAGCCCTGCTCGACGCCGGCGCCCGGGTGTACGTCTGCGGCGACGGCAGCCGGATGGCACCGGGCGTCCGCGCCGCCTTCCGCGCACTGCACGCGGCCCGCACCGGCGCCACGGACGAACAGGCCGAGGACTGGCTGCGCGAACTGACCGCCGCCGGGCGCTACGTGGAGGACGTGTACGCGGCGGGGTGACCCCGGCCGAGCCGCGGGCGGGCACTGGCCCGCCCTGTCCGGCCCGGCCTCGCCCCCGTGCCCGGCGGGAACCAGGACCGTCCCCGCGCACGGGTCTGGCTCCCCGCCGGTCACCGGCGGCATCGTGGACCGTGGCGACGCGGCTCCACGTGCCGCCGTCCGGCGATTCACCTGGGGGAGCGCCATGACGAAGGCCCTGATCATCGGGGGTGGCATCGCGGGAGCGGTGACCGCGATGGCCCTGCGGCAGGCGGACATCGACGCGGAGGTCTTCGAGGCGTACGAGGAAGGCGCCGACGACGTCGGCGCCTTCCTCGTCGTCTTCGCCAACGGCCTGGAGGCGCTGCGCGCCATCGGCGCGCACGGGCCGGTCCTGGCCAACTCCTTCCCCGCCGAGCGGGTGGAGTTCCTCAGCGGCACCGGGAAGCGGCTCGGCGAGCGCCCGCTCGCGGGCGCCGCCGGCGAGACGGGCATCGGCCCCCGTACGCTCACCCGCGCCGCCCTCTACCGGGTGCTGCACGACGAGGCGCGCCGCCGCGGGATCGCCGTGCGGCACGGCAAGCGACTGGTCGCCGCCGAGACCGTCGGCGACCGGCGGGTGGTGGCCTCCTTCGCGGACGGCAGCCGGGCCGAGGGCGACCTGCTGATCGGCGCGGACGGCATCCACTCGGTCGTCCGCAAGCTGATCGACCCGGCGGCGCCCCGGCCCCGCTACACCGGCCAGCACACCGTCTGCGGCTACGCCCGCGACATCAAGCCGCCGTCCGCCCCGGACACCTACACCATGATCTACGGCCGCCGGGCCTTCTTCGGCTGCACCGCGGCGGCGGACGGCGAGGTGTGGTGGTTCTCCAACGTACCGGGCCCCGAACGCTCCCGGCAGGACCTGGCCGCCGTCACCGCCGACCAGTGGCGGCAGCGCGTCACCGCCCTCCTGGACGGCGACCGCACCCCGGCCGCCGGCATCGTCCGGGCCACCGGCGACGACATCATCGCCTCCATGGCCTACGACCTCGCCACCACCCCGCACTGGTTCTCCGACACCATGGTGATCATCGGCGACGCGGCACACGCCGCCGCGCCCAACGCCGCCCAGGGCGCCTCGATGGCCATGGAGGACAGCGTCGTCCTCGCCAGGTGCCTGCGCGACCAGCATGAACCCCGGCGGGCCTTCGCCGCGTACGAGGAGCTGCGCCGTGCACGCGTGGAGCGGGTGGTCGCGCACAGCGCCCTGATGGCCCGCCGGGCGGCACCGGGCATGCTGCGGCGGGTGGTACGCGACGTGCTGCTGCCGCGCAGCGTCGCACGCGGCGGCGACGGCGCCGACACGTGGCTGACCGGTTACCGCGTCGAGTGGTGAGGGGGTGGGCCCGCGGGGGCGCTCACCACTGCACCGCCCAGTGGTCACTGCCCTTGTTCACCAGCACCTTGGCCTTCCATTTGGTGGTGACGACGTTGGAGACCAGGTAGTCCAGGATGCCGCCGCTCTGCTGAGTGGCCCGGTTCGGGGCGTAGAGGTGCGCGGCGGAGGGGAGGGCGGGGTCCTGCTGCAGCTTGGCGGGGGCGCGGTTGTAGTCGCCGAGGACCGCCCAGGACCTGGCCTTGTTCTGCGCGGCGTACGCGGCGGCGTACTTCACGAGGGTCGCGGCGTCCCCGCCGCCCTTGGCGCTGGCGTGCAGGGAGCACAGCAGGGCCGCGTTGCCGTTGTCCCGCACGCACAGCAGCGGACGGTACTTGCCGGGGATCTCCACGACGCTGCCGGAGGCCGGGGCCCAGTCGGTGACCAGACCCAGGTTCTTGGAGGAGTGTCTGAGGATGAAGAGGTGGCGGTAATGGGGGCGCGAATTCGTGCCCACGTTCCATTTCCACCCGGAGAGGTTCGGGCCGAGCTTCTGCTCGCGGCCCACGTTGGCGGGCGGCCGGGCGGAGACCTCCTGCAGCGCGACCACGTTGCGCTTCACGGCCAGGTTTCCCACCGCCGCCCACCGGGCGGCGGAACCCTGCACGTTCCACGTCGCCAGGGTGCGGTCCTCCGTCGCCGCCCGGGCCGGCTCCGGCAGCGCCACCAGCACCGCCGACGCCAGCACCGCGGCGGTCCCGGTCGCGACCGTTCTCCTGCTCAGCTTCCGTCCACCGACAGCACAGTTCATCGCCGCTTCCCTTTCCTGTCCCGCAGCCGCCGGCACCGCCGGCCGATGCGCATCCGTTCCGTAGCCGTACCGGCGCCCGGTGGCCGTGGCGGCTCCGGGCGCTCACGCAATGGATCGCCCCCGGCGCGGCCCCGTATGCCGTGCCGGCCACGGAATCATTCGAAAGGGTGTACGGAAAGGGCGGCCTTACGGATGCCTACCGCTCGTCCGCACCGCGCAGCTGCACCACGACCAGGGCGAGGCCCGCCAGCACGACGTTGCGGGTGGCGGCCTCCAGGCCGTTCCAGGTCTTGGACTGCCACATGGCGAACCACTCGCCGCCGATCGCGAGGAACCCCGCGCCGAACAGCAGCAGCACCATCAGCAGACCGGCCGTGCCCAAGCGCCGCGCGCCGGCGTACCCGGTGCCCCGGCGCAGCTCGCGCGCCCACAGCACGGTCGCCGCGATCAGCACCAGCGCCGCCAGCGTCTCCCAGGCGATGATCAGGACGTACGCGATGTTCTGGAGGGTGGGCGACTCGACGGCCCGCCACATCAGGTCGGGGTCCTTGAAGGTGGTGTCCATGGCCAGGACGTGCTGGACGAACGCCTGGTTGGTGCCGAAGTCGGTGATGTTGCCGAACGCGACGAGCGCCATGTAGAGCGCGACCGTGCCGGTGAGCACGGTCGCGGCGAGCGGCAGGGCCTGCACGGGTCTGGTGGCGGGCATCTCCGGTCCCCCTGGTTCCGCCGGAATTCCCGGCTCGCGGTGGAGCGTTGTCCCCGGGAACTCTACGGGCGCCGTCAACTGCCGGGCAGCCGGGCCGTCGCGACGAGAACCGTACGGGCCGGGACCGTGCACACGTCCCCGGTCTTCAGTGCCGCGGAAGCCGCCGGCGCGCCGTCGGGCGCGGTGGTGTCCAGCACCACCTCGTACACCGCGCCGAACCGCCCCGGGACGGGGAAGTCCACCGCGTCCGCACCGGAGTTGAGCAGGGCGAGGAGATCGGTGTCCGGTGCCGCCGCGCGATCGCCGGCCAGGAGGAAGGCCAGGAAGCGGGTGGCGGGGTCGTTCCAGCGGGCCGCGGTCATCGGCCGGCCGTCGCGGTCGTACCAGGCGATGTCGGGCGGATCGCCCGAGCCGGTCAGGAAGCCGGTGCGCTGGAGCACCGGGTGTTCGCGCTGGAGGGCCACCACCCGGCGTACGAAGTCGGTCAGGGGGGTGGGCGCCGACCAGTCGTACCAGCTCGTCGGGTTGTCCTGGCAGTACGCGTTGTTGTTGCCGCCCTGCGTGCGGCCGAGTTCGTCGCCGCCGAGCAGCATGGTGCAGCCCTGTGAGAGCAGGAGGGTGGCGAGCAGGTTGCGGCGCTGGCGTTCGCGTACGGAGGTGATCGCCGGATCCCGGGTGGGGCCTTCCACGCCGTAGTTCGCCGACCGGTTGTCGTCCGTGCCGTCCCGGTTGTTCTCGCCGTTGGCCTCGTTGTGCTTGCGCGCGTACGTCACCAGGTCGGTCAGGGGCATGCCGTCGTGGCAGGTGACGAAGTTGATGGAGGCGTCCGGGCCGCGCCGCTCGGGGGCGTACAGGTCGGAGGAGCCGGCGATCCGGCTCGCCAGGTCGCCGACGGCCGGGCGGCCCCGCCAGAAGTCGCGCACGGTGTCGCGGTAGCGGTCGTTCCACTCGTTCCAGCCGGGCGGGAAGCGGCCCACCTGGTAACTGTCGGGCGCGCCCACGTCCCAGGGCTCGGCGATGAGTTTGACGCGGCCGACGACCGGGTCCTGGTAGAGCAGGTGGAAGAAGGCGGCGAGGCGGTCGACGTAGCCGTACTGGCGGGCCAGCGTCGCGGCGAGGTCGAAGCGGAAGCCGTCGACGTGCATCTCGGTGACCCAGTGCCGCAGCGAGTCCATGACCAGGCGCAGTACTTCGGGTCGGCCGGCGTTGAGCGTGTTGCGGGTGCCGGTGGTGTCGACGTAGCGGGACGGGTCGGCGGGGTCGAGCCGGTAGTAGACCTCGTTGGCCAGGCCGCGGAAGCACAGGGCCGGGTCGTCGGGCGGGCCTTCGGCGGTGTGGTTGTAGACGACGTCGAGGACGACCTCGATGCCGGCCGCGTGCAGGACCTTCACCAGCTGTTTGAAGTCGGTGACCTGGCCGCCCTCGTGGCCCGCCGAGCTGTACGCGGCGTGCGGCGCGAAGAAGCCGATGGTGGAGTAGCCCCAGTAGTTGGTGAGACCGCGGTCCAGGAGGAACGGTTCGGGCAGGAACTGCTGCACCGGCATCAGTTCGACCGCGGTCACCCCGAGGCGGGTGAGGTGCCCGACGACGGCGGGGTGGGCCAGCCCGGCGTACGTGCCCCGCAGGGCCGGTGGCACCTCGGGGTGCAGCGCCGTCAGGCCCTTGACGTGCGTCTCGTACAGGACCGTCCGTGACCAGGGGTGGCGCGGCGGCCGGTCGTCGCCCCAGTCGAACGCCGGGTCGGCGACCAGCGGCAGCAGCGCACGGGGCCCGGCCGGCCGCAGCACCTGCGCGTACGGGTCGAGCAGCAGCCGCGACGCGTCGAAGCGCAGGCCCCGCGCGGGCGCGAACGGGCCGTGCGCCCGGTAGCCGTACGCCTGGCCCGGCCGTACGCCCGCCACGTACGTGTGCCAGATGTCGCAGTCCACCGCCATCGGGATCCGCCGCTCGCCGCCGTCGTCGAGCAGGCACAGCTCCACGGAACCGCCGTACGCGCCCGCCGAGGAGTACACGGCGAAGAAGGTTCCCGTACCGTCCCAGTGGGCACCGAGCCGGTACGGGGCACCGGGCACCGCAGAGGCCGCCATCAGTCGTAACCGCCGAACATGAAGAGGGACGCCCGCTGGTCCGCGGGGTTCATCAGCCCGTGCAGATTCCCGCCCTTGAGGAGGGCGAGGTGGCCGGCGGGCAGCCGGCGCACCTCGAAGGCGCGGGCCCGGCTGCCGGAGTCGGCCCAGTCGCCGATCACCATCAGCCCGTCGCCCTCCAGCATCAGGAAGACCTCCTGGTTGTCGCGGTGCCGGTGCAGGCCGATGCCGCAGGCCGGATCCAGGACGTGCAGGTCCATGTAGGTGACGGCGAGGAACGGCTCCACGTCGCCGCTCGCGTGCCCCTTGCGGCCGAAGGCGTCGAGGTTGTACGGCTCCAGGCCGCGCCGCAGGTCGTCGGAGCCCGCCCAGCGGCCGTACTCGCTGAAGAGGGTGCGGTATTCGAGGAAGCCGACGCCGCCGTGCGGGTGGGGGCTGGTGCCGACGCCGAGGTAGTTCTCCCAGCCGCGGACCCGCATCTCGAAGCCCAGCCGCACCGACCCGGACGGCGGGTCGGCCGAGCCCGCGCCGTCCGGACTCGCGGTCCAGCGCACGTCGATGTAGCAGGGCAGTACGGGGTGCATGGCGTGCCGCGGGGCGACCAGCCGCAGGTCCTGGTTGGTCATCTGGTCGCGGTGGAAGTCCTGGCCCAGGCCGGTGACGAGGTCCGGGCGCGGTTGCAGGAGCCCGGAATCGAGAGCCGTCCGGCCGCGCGGGCCGAGGAGGTCGCGGAAGCCGTCGCCGACCCGGCCCCACAGTTCGATCGTGTAGAAGTCGGTCTCCTCGTCGTACGGCACCCGGACCGGCACCGGCCGGCTGCCCTGGACGGACAGCACACAACCGATCGCGTCCCCGAGCTGGCCCGCCTCGCGCCACAACGCCGAGTCCGGGCCGCCCCGGTAGGACAGCTGGAGGAACGGACCGCGCCAGTCGCCGATCTCGGCCCAGCCGCGTACCGCCCGGGTGTCGGCGAGGGTGAAGTCGCGGACGTTCTGCTTCTGGAAGTCGGCCTTGTCGTCCTGCTGCGCGGGGTCCAGCTGGTCCTGGGCGGGCGAGGCGGGCCCGTACAGCTGGAGCGTGCGCAGCGGGAACAGGTGCTGGAGCGAGGCGGGGTCGTAGTGCTCGCGCTCGGCGGCGAAGCGGGTGCGCTCGATCAGGCCGAGCAGTTTCAGCAGCGGGTTGGCCTCCGCGTAGTCCGGCGGTTTGACCGGGTCGACGCGGAAGACCGAGTCGGTGTGCACGATCTTGGGCATCGCGGGACCGCCTCAGGTGGTGTGGTAGAGGAACGCGACGAACTTCAGCGGCTCGGAGCCGGGGTTGCGGATGCCGTGCACGCCGCCGCTCTTGGTGTAGAGGACGCTGCCCGGTTTGACCGGCAGTTCCCGGCACTTGACCGGGCCGATGCCGAAGACCGGCCGCTCGACCAGCGGGTAGGCGGCGGTCGTCGGGTCGTCACCGTCGCTCATGTACGCGGTGCCGGTGCCGGCGACGACGTAGTACAGCTCCTCCGAGCCGATGTGCCGGTGGGTGCCCTCCACCGCACCCGGCGGCACCGTCACCTCGTGGAAGAACACCAGGTCGCTGCCGAGTTCGCGCTGGAACAGCCAGCGCATCTGCACGATGTTGTCGTCCCGGCGCTCCGGATTGCCCTCGTCGGTCATGGCGTTGCGGTAACTGACCGGCTGGATCCGTGACGCGTCCGGGATGAAGAAACCGCGCTGGAAGTCGAGCAGGTAGTTGCTGTCCGAGACGGTGTTCCGGGGGGCGCTGGGCTCCTGCGTACGCGGCTCCTGGTGGGAGCGGAGGTAGGCGTTGTCCCACTGCGGATTGCCCAGCCGCTGGCCCGTCGGGTACAGCACGCCGTCCTCCCGGAAGGCCATCGCCACCTCGGAGACCGAGCCGAGCAGCGGGGACAGCTGCGGCACCCGGGTGATCGGCGCGTCCCGGCCCATCAGCGGCAGCACCCGGTGGTCGTGCGCGGTGCCGTCCGGCGCCTCCAGCGTCTCCCAGATCTCCGCCGCGTACGCGCCGATCACCGGATCCCAGTGCAGCGTCACGATGGCCTCGGCGGAGTCCGCCGGGTCCTCGCCGGTGACCTTCAGCCACGCCTTCGTACGGGGCCCGAGCCGCCGGTTGAACTCCCTGGCCTGCTCCACGAGCCGGATGCCGGAGTACTCGATGCGCAGCATCGGGCACAGCTTGGTGCCGCCGAGGAAGACGTCGCCCTTGATGGCGGTGCCGTCCGCGGAGCCGCGCACCTCGGCGACGTAGTAGCGGTAGCGGGAGGAGCGGGTGGCGTTGAGGTAGCGGGCGTGGTAGATCCGGTCCGGGTAGAAGACGACGCGGAAGATCTCGTTCTCGGGGTGGGTGTAGACCTCGTCGAAGCGGCTGTCCATCTCACGGCCTCCCGACCCTGTCCAGCAGCACGTCGCCGACGCGGAAGGAGTTGGCCTCGATGGTCAGCGTCGGGTTGGCGCTGCCCGAGGTCGGCATGAACGCCCCGTCGGTGACGTAGAGGTTGTCGAAGTTCCAGGCCCGGCAGTCGGGGTCGAGGACGGAGTCCGCGGCGTCGCTGCCGAACCGGGCGCCGCCCAGTACGTGGTTGGCGATCCGGACGACCGAGCCGCCCACCGACCCGGAGCTGACGTCGCGCACGTCACCGCCGCGCACCAGGATCTGCCGGCACTGCTCGGCCAGGGTGTCCATCAGCGCCCGGTCGTGCGGGTGCCACGTCTTGACGATGTAGGCGACCGGGCGGCCCCACTTGTCCTTGACGCTCGGGTGCAGCTCGATGCGGTTCTCCCGCTGGGGCACCTGGTTGGCCATGAACGCCACGGACAGCCGGCGCCCGAAGCTCTCCTCCAGGTAGTCCTCGAAGCCGTTGCCGACGATGCCCGTGTCGTAGAGGTAGCCCTTCCACATGCTGTCCATGTCCATCGCGTGCCAGGTGCGGGCGAGGGAGATGGGCAGCGCGCCGTCGGAGGTGTTGTTGTAGATCACGCCGCCCGCCCACAGGCCCTGGGCGCGGAACCATTCGGGGCGCGCGCAGTGGTCGGTGGCCCAGTCCGAGTCCAGCGTCTTGGACTTGTCCGAGCGGTCCGGCACGATGCACTGCGCGCCGCCGAAGCAGTGCGTCAGGAAGTAGCGTCCCAGCAGGCCGTTGGCGTTGACGCGCTTGTCGAAGGCCGGGTCGAGCAGGCCGGAGAGCTGGAGCAGCCGTACGGACTCGATCGCCGAGCAGGCGACGACGACGGTGCCGGCGGTGAGCGTCCGGGGCCGGCCGCCGGGGTCGCGGTAGTGCACCTTCGTCACGCGCGGGCCGTCCGCCTCCAGGTGGGTGACGGTGCAGTTGGCCCGCAGGTCCAGGCCACCGCTGCCGTTCACCTCGCGCAGCGGCGCCAGCAGTGACACCCAGACGTTGGACTTCAGGCCCAGCGGGTCGCCGTAGCGGTTGACGAACGCCGTCTTGATGGTGTCGGTGTCGGCGGGCACGGTACGGCCGCTGGGCGCGTGGTCGCGGGTGATGACCGCGAGCGGGGTGCGGTAGCGGCGCATGCCGAGCGCGTCCATGCCGGCGGCCGCGTACGCGCTGATCGGGTTGGGCTCCAGCGGCGGCTGGTAGCGGTCCTGGGACGGGACCTTGGCCTGGCCGTCCCAGGTGCCGTTGATGCCGACCAGCTCCTCGGCCCTGGTGTAGTACGGCTCCAGCGCGGCGTAGTCCAGCGGCCAGTCACGGGCCTCCCGGCGTACGTCGCCGCCCGGGTCGTCGCGCAGGTCGGCCCGCGACGCGTTGAGGGTGGCCAGCCGCAGGTCCTCGGGCGTGAAGCGGGGGGACACCCCGCCGTACAGCTGGGTGCCGCCGCCCACCACTTGCGCCGTGTAACCCTCGATGGTGACCCGGTCCTGCCCGTCGCTGTCGCGGTAGACGTGCGGCTCGTCGTTCAGGTCCGGCTCGACGTGGCTGGAGAAGAACGACTCACCCGTGTTGGCCACGCCCTGGACGGTGATGCGCTTCTCCGAACCGGTGGCGAAGCACTCGTCGCGCTTGAAGTCCGACAGGCCGGTGGGACTCTGCGCCTGGGTGCGCAGCAGCGGCCCCTTCTCCAGCACGACCACCCGGTGGCCCGCCCGTACGAGCGTGTGCGTGAGCGGTGCGCCGCCCGCGCCGCTGCCGATGACGACGACCGTGGCACTCTCCCCGTCCATGCCGGCATCCCCTCAGCCGCGGTAGTCCGTGTTGTGGCCCAGCGGCGACTCCAGCGCCCGCCGCCAGTCGAAGAGCGTCGCGTCCCGCGCGTCCCGGAACCGGCTCTCCAGATACATCCAGCCCGCCGCGCCGGAATTCCCGCCGTGTTTCGGGTGGACGAACGCACCGGTCATCGCATGCCGGCGCAGGAGCAGCAGGAAGTACCGCGGACTTCCGTAGCGGGAGTAGTCCCAGCCGTCCACCTTTTCGGTTTCCATCTGCCGGTAGAGATCCGCGTACAGCTCCGGGGGCGCGTCCACCGGATCGAGTCCGCCGAACCGGGACCGCAGGATTTCCCCGATGATTTTGAGGCAGGTGTGGTAATCATCGGCGTGGTGCTGTTCCTGGCGGGCGATCAGCTTGTCGATGTAGTTGACCGTGCCCACCTCGTCGTCCAGCTGATAGGCCAGCGGGAATTCCTCGTCCCGGCTCGCGCGGTCCAGCGACTCGTACACCCCGCGGATGAGACGCCGGTTCTCGTCGAGCCGGAAGGGCAGCAGGTGGCGCACCAGCCGGCCCAGCAGGTCGCGCTCGGTGCGGCTCAGCGACAGCGGCACGGTGCAGGCGTCGGTGAAGAAGCGGGACCACGGCTCACCGTTGTCCAGGACGGTGCGCTGCGGGTTGACCGGGTCGAGCACGTACGCCCCGTCCACCGCGAACTTGTACGTGTGCACCTGCCCCTTCGGCACCCGCACGGTGGTGGCGAAGAAGCCCGTCGGCTCGCCCGCGAACACCAGCGGCCGCAGCGGCACCGGCGAGTGCAGCGGCCCGAAGGTGCCCAGTACGGCCACCGAGGCAGGCGCGGTGCGGCGGCCGTCGTAGACGAACGTCACGTCGTTGTACGGATACGACGCGGCCGCCGACGACCCGTCCCAGTGCGCGTCGACCACCGGGAAGCGCCACGCCTCGCAGATCGCCGCCCGCTCGTCACCCGGCGCGTACTGCCCGAAATCATGGCGCGCGTCCCGGCTTTCCCTGGCGAGGTATTTGGTGCAGTGATTGAGAATGTACTGATCGTCTTTCTCGATGACCTCGATCTTCACCGCGCACCCCCGGGAGGTCTTGAGGTGCCATTGAAAGTATTGCGCGCGGCGGGGGTTGTCCACGCCGTCGGCAGACGCCGTATCGTGCCGGTATGCGCGCCGCTTGGTACGAGAACAGGGGCCCGGCCCGAAAGGTGTTCCAGGTGGGGGAGCTGCCCACTCCCGAGCCCGGCCCCGGGGAACTGCGCATCCGGCTGGCGTTCTCCGGGATCAATCCCGGGGACGTGAAGAAGCGGCAGGTCTGGCTGGGCGCCGCCACGCCCGACTTCCCGCGGATCGTGCCGCACAGCGACGGCGCGGGGGTGGTGGACGCGGTCGGTGACGGGGTGTCCGCCGCCTGGGTGGGCCGCCGCGCCTGGTGCTCGTACGCGCAGAGCTACCGGCCGTACGGGACCGCCGCCCAGTACACGGTCGTCCCCGAGGGCTGCGTCGGCGCGCTGCCCGCCGGCGTCTCCGCCGAACAGGGCGCCTGCCTGGGCATCCCCGGCATCACCGCGCACCGCGCGGTCTTCGCGGACGGCCCCGTCACCGGGCGGACGGTCGTGGTGGCGGGCGCGCTGGGCAGCGTCGGCCGCGCCGCCGCCGTCCTGGCGCGCCGCGCCGGCGCGCAGGTCATCGGCACGGTCAGCAGCCCGGACCAGCTCGACGCGCTACGGGAGCTGGGCGTGGACCGGGCCGTGCACGCGGGGGGCGACGTGGCGGACGCGGTGCTCGCACTGACCGGAGGCCGCGGTGCCGACCGGATCGTCGAGGTCGCCTTCGACGCCAACGCCGCGCTCGACGCGCGGCTGCTCGCCCCGGGCGGCACCCTCGTCGCCTACGCCACCGGCGAGCCCGCCCCCGCGCTGCCCTTCTGGCCGCTGGCCTTCAAGAACGCGACCGTACGGCTGCTCGGTTACGACGACTTCCCCCGGGAAGCGGTACGGCTGGCCCTGCCCGACATCACCGCGGCGGCCGCCGCGTCCGCGCTGCGCTACCCCGTGGCGGCCGTGCACCCCCTGGAAGCGGTCGCCGCCGCGCACGAAGCCGTCGAACACCCGCGGACGCCGGGCCGGGTACTGCTCGCCCTGCCGGACTGAGCGCACCGGGCCGGTTGCCCGTGGCCGAACGCCCACCGGTGCGGTGCCACTGGGCCGGACGGCGTACATACCCGCGCGGAATGCGGGCACCCGGGCCGATCAGGGCAGGACCCCGAGGTGAGAGGAGACGCAGATGGTGGCGGAGGCCCGTAACGGGAGGCGGCCGCGCGTGGTGATCGTGGGGGCGGGGTTCGCCGGGTACGAGTGCGCCCGCACGCTCGCCAAGAAGGCCCGCGGCGCCGCGGAGATCGTGCTGATCAACCCCAACGACTACTTCCTCTACCTGCCGTTGCTGCCCGAGGTCTCCGCCGGGATCCTGGAGCCGCGCCGGGTCTCGGTGTCGCTCACCGGCACCCTGCCGGACGTCCGGCTGGTCCTCGGCCAGGTCGGCGGCGTCGACCTGGACGGCCGCCGGGTGGAGTACACCGACCCCGAGGGCCGCACCGGCTCGCTCGGCTACGACCGTCTCGTCCTGACCGTCGGCAGCGTCAACAAACTGCTGCCCGTCCCCGGCGTCGCCGAGCACGCGCACGGCTTCCGCGGCATGCCCGAGGCGCTGTACCTGCGCGACCACATGACCCGCCAGATCGAGCTGGCGGGCGCCGCCGAGGACCCGGCCGAGCGGGCCGCCCGGACGACCTTCGTGGTGGTCGGCGCCGGCTACACGGGCACCGAAGTGGCCGCGCACGGCGTGACGTTCACCCGGTCGCTGGCGCGCCGCAACGCCGGGCTGCGCGGCGAGCCGCAGCCCCGCTGGATCCTGCTGGACCTCGCCGACCGGGTGCTGCCCGAACTGGACCACCGGCTGTCGCGCACCGCGCACCGGGTGCTCAGCAAACGCGGCGTCGAGATCCGCACCAAGACCTCCGTCAAGGAGGCCACCGCGGAAGGGGTGCTGCTGGACGACGGTACGTCCGTCGACACCCGGTCGCTGATCTGGTGCGTCGGTGTCCGGCCGGACCCGCTGGTCGAGTCGCTGGGGCTGCCCACCGAACGCGGCCGGCTGTGCGTGGACGAGTTCCTCGCCGTACCCGGCCACCCGGAGGTGCTCGCCTGCGGCGACGCCGCCGCCGTGCCCGACCTGACCCGGCCGGGCGAGACCACGCCGATGACCGCCCAGCACGCGCAGCGCCAGGGCAAGGTCGCGGCCCACAACGTCGCGGCCTCGTACGGGCGGGGCGAGCCGCGCGCCTACAAGCACCACGACCTGGGCTTCATGGTCGACCTCGGCGGGGTGCAGGCCGCCGCCAACCCGCTGCACGTCCCGCTGTCCGGCCCGGTCGCCAACGCCGTGACCCGCGGCTACCACCTGATGGCGATGCCCGGCAACCGCGTCCGGGTCGCCGCCGACTGGCTGCTGGACGCGGCACTGCCGCGCCAGGGCGTCCAGCTGGGCCTGGTGCGCTCCTGGTCGGTGCCGCTGGACACCGCGGCGCCCGAGCTGGCCCGGATCCCGGCGGACGGCGGGAAGGGGGAGCCGGCGGCAGCGGGGGAGCGGACGACGGCGGACGACACGCCCGAAAAACCCCGAAAAGCGGAAGGAACCTGATGACCACGCAGAACGACCCGGGTGCCGACGCCCGGTACGACCGGCTGCGCGAGCTGGCACAGCAGCTGCGCGTCGACTCCGTACGGGCCGCCGACGCCGCCGGCTCCGGCCACCCGACCTCCTCGATGTCGGCGGCCGACCTGGCCGCCGTCCTGCTCGACGCGCACCTGCGCTACGACTTCGCCGACCCCGAGAACCCCGGCAACGACCACTTGATCTTCTCCAAGGGCCACGCCTCGCCCCTGGTGTACGCCATGGGCAAGGCCGCCGGGGCGCTCACCGACGAGCAGCTGCTGACCTTCCGCAAGAACGGCAGCCTGCTGGAGGGGCACCCCACCCCGCGCATCCCGTGGGTGGACGTGGCCACCGGCTCGCTGGGCCAGGGCCTGCCCGTCGGCGTCGGCCTCGCGCTGGCGGGCCGCGACCTGGACCGTGTCCCGTACCGCGTGTGGGTGGTGTGCGGCGACAGCGAGATGGCCGAGGGCTCGATGTGGGAGGCGTTCGAACACGCCGGGTACGAGAAGCTGGCCCACCTCACCGCGATCATCGACGTCAACCGGCTCGGCCAGCGCGGGGAGACCCGGCACGGCTGGGACCTGGACGCCTACGCGCGCCGCATCCGGTCCTTCGACTGGCACACGATCGAGGTGGACGGCCACGACGTGGCGGCCGTGGACCGCGCGTACGCCGAGGCGGCCGCCACCACCGACCGGCCCACCGCGATCATCGCCAAGACCCGCAAGGGCCAGGGCGTACGGGCCGTGGCCGACCAGGAGGGCAAGCACGGCAAGCCGCTGAAGGACGCGGCGGAGGCGATCGAGGAGCTGGGCGGCGTACGCGACCTGCGCGTGACGGTGCAGCCGCCGCGGGAGGCCGCACCGCGCCCGCGGGCCGGCGGCGGCGAGCCCGAACTGCCGGACTACAAGGTCGGTGACTCCGTCGCCACCCGCAACGCCTTCGGCGAGGCGCTCGCCGCGCTCGGCGCGGCCCGCGAGGACGTGGTCGCGCTGGACGGCGAGGTCGGCGACTCCACCCGGGCCCAGATGTTCGGCGACGCCCACCCCGACCGGTACTTCCAGTGCTACATCGCCGAGCAGCAGCTGGTGGCCGCGGCGGTCGGCATGCAGGTACGCGGCTGGGTGCCGTACGCCACCACCTTCGCCGCCTTCCTCAGCCGCGCCTACGACTTCGTGCGGATGGCCGCCGTCAGCCGGGCCGACCTCAACCTCGTCGGGTCGCACGCTGGCGTCGCCATCGGCGAGGACGGCCCCTCGCAGATGGGCCTGGAGGACCTGGCCGCCTTCCGCGCGGTGCACGGCAGCACCGTGCTGTACCCGTGCGACGCCAACCAGGCCGCCCGGCTGACCGCCGCCATGGCCGGCCTCAGCGGCATCCGCTACCTGCGGACGTCCCGGGGCGAGAGCCCCGTCATTTACGGCCCGGGGGAGGACTTCCCGGTCGGCGGCAGCAAGACGCTGCGGGCCACCCCCGAGGACCGGGTCACCATCGTGGCCGCCGGGGTGACCGTCCACGAGGCGCTGGCCGCCGCCGACACGCTGGCCGAGGAGGGCGTGCCCGCCCGCGTCATCGACCTGTACTCCCTCAAGCCGGTGGACCTGCCCACGCTGCGCGAGGCCGCCGAGGTCACCGGGCGGATCATCACGGTGGAGGACCACCACCCCGAGGGCGGCCTCGGCGACGCGGTGCTGGACGCCTTCACCGACGGCCGCCCGGTGCCGCGCCTGGCCCGGCTCGCGGTGCGCACCATGCCCGGGTCGGCGTCCCCGGAGGAGCAGCTGCGGACCGCCGGCATCGACGCCGAGGCGATCGCGGCGACGGCCAGGGGGCTGCTCACCGGTACGCCGTAGCGGCGCGGGTCCTCAGGTACGCGTCGGTGGCCCCGGCCCGCTGAAGGTCCGGGGCCACCGGCCGCTCACCCGGCCCCGCGGATCTCCGCCGCGCCCTTCTTGTCCAGCGCCGCACGCACCAACGCCGCCGCCAGGACGGCGGGTTCCGTCTTCCCGGCCGCCTTGACCAGCGCGTCGGGTGCGGACGGCAGCCCGACGCGCTCCGCGCCCTGCACCGCCTTGGCGTCCAGGTACGGCGCGAGCTCGGTCCACACGGCCTGGACCTCCCGCAGGAAGATGTCGACACCGGCCGGCCCGAGGCCGGGGACCTCGCGCAGCAGCGTGCGCAGCCGGTCCGTGTCGCCGTCCGCCGCCTCGCGCATCCGGCGCAGGTCGCCGCCGTACGTGTCGAGCAACAGCTCCGCCCCGTCACCCAGTTGGGTCGCGGTGCGTTCGTCGTAGCGGCGGTATCCGCCCTCGCCGAGGGCGTCCACGCGCTGCTGCCAGGTCGCGTCCTTCATGCGCCGCGCGGTCCGCAGGCCCGCCCCGGACAGCGCGCGGCTCGCCGCCACCGCGATGTCCGCCTGGATACGGGCGCTGAGCAGGCACGAGAGCACCAGCAGCTGGTACAGCGGCTGCGGTGTGTCCTTCAGGCGGATACCGGCCGCGTCCGCGTAGGTCCGGCCGTAGGTGTCCAGCAGTGCCCGGATCCGGGCGCGGTCGCTGCTCATGCCCGCCTCCCGGGCGCGGTGTCGTGCAGAGGTGTGTCCACGGTGTCCACGATGCCGTACATCTTCCTCACGTCCTGGGTTGCTCGGCCGGCACGGCGTTTCCCGGCCCGCGTACCCACCCGGTGGCCGGACCACCCGTCACCTCCCGTACGCTGCTCCTTCGACCGGAGGGGCTGGTGATTCCGCAGCCACAGGGGGCTGCCGGGGGGCCGGTGGAGTGAAAGCGGGGGAACGTGAACAGAACACGCAGGGCGGGGACGGCCGCGGTCGCGGCGGCGGCGGTCATGGCACTGGCGAGCCCGGCCGGCGCGGCACAGCCCGCCGGGTCGTACGGCGCCACCACGTCCGTCGGCGTCCACAACGCCTACGAGAAGGCCAAGTACCCGTACTTCGCCGACGCGTTGGACTCCGGCGCGAGCCTCCTGGAACTGGACGTGTGGACCAACGCGCTCGGCAAGTCCTGGCGCGTCTCGCACAGCAACCCGTTCGCCAGCAACAGCAACTGCGTGAACGCCGCCACCGCGGGTGAGCTGCGCACCAAGAAGCGTGACCAGGACCTCGGCGGCTGCCTCGCCGACATGAAGGCGTGGCACGACGCCCACCCCGGCCACCGGCCCATCACGGTCAAGGTCGAGATGAAGGACGGCTTCAACGACAAGGGCGGCCGGGGCCCGGCCGCCTTCGACGCGCTGGTCCGCTCCCGGCTCGGCGACGCGGTGTACGGGCCCGGCGACCTGGCCGCCGGCCACCGCGACCTCGACACGGCCGTACGGGCGAACGGCTGGCCCGCCCGTTCCACGCTGAACGGCAGGTTCCTCTTCGAGCTGATTCCGGGCACGGTCGAGGAGGGCAACCCGCTCGACAAGCTGTGGACCGACCGCGAGTACGCCACCCACCTGAAGGACCTCGCCCCCCAGGGCAAGCTGAACCAGGCCACCGCCTTCCCCGCGGTGCACGGCGCGGCGGCGGGCGACCCGCGCACCCGCTACACCGACGCGGCGCTGCGCCCCTGGTTCGTGGTCTTCGACGGCGACGCCGCCACGTACCTGAAGAACGGCATCGACACCGCCTGGTACGACAGCCGCCACTACCTCCTGATCATGACCGACGCGCACCAGGTGCCCCCGGTCATCGACGGCACCGAGCCCACCGAGGCCCAGGCGCTCGCCCGCGTCGGGCAGCTCGCCGCAGCCCACGGCAGCATCGTGACCGCCGACTGGTACCCGCTGCCGAAGGTCCTCACCACGGTCGTGCCGCGCGGCAAGTAGGACCTGCGGGCGGCGCCGGCTCTCAGGCCCGTTCCGCGGTGGCCCGCCGGTACAGGGCGGCGACGTCCGGCCCGAACCAGCTGCTGTACGAGGTCGCGTCGTCGCCGCCCTCGTCCCGGCCGCCGATGACACCGGTCACCGTGCCGAGGCCGGTGTCCGGGTCGACGCCGGTGAGCATCGGGCCGCCGCTGGTCCCGTTGGGGAAGCCCGCGCAGTCGAAGCGCAGCTGGCCGGGGACCGCGGTGGTGGTGTTCCGGCAGCTGACGGGCGACTCGCGGTCGTCCGGGTAGCCGACGGTCCGCGTCGGCAGCCCGGCGGGCGGCGAGAAGCGGATCCGCTCGGCGCCGGTGAGGTCCTCGACGCGCTGCTCGCCGGAACCGGCCCCGGCGCCGTGCGAGCGGCGCACCCGCAGGAACGCCACGTCGTGCTCCTCGTCGCGGCCGTCGGCCCAGCGCGGGTCCACGACGATGCGGGACGGCACCCAGACCCCGTACGGCAGCACCCCGTCGCGGTACCCGGGCGCGAAGACCAGATTCGTACGGAAACCGCCGTCGTAGACGCAGTGCGCCGCGGTGACGACCAGGTCGCGCGGCACGGAGTGCACCACGCTCGCCGTGCAGTGGTGGTCGGCGTCACCGTCGCCGCCCGGCGAGAAGAGCGGGCCGACGGCGGGGGAGACGGCCGCCGGGGCGGCTTCGAGAGGCCGGGAGACGGGCGGCCCGGCTGTCGTCTCCCGCTTCTGGCGTGCGGCCGCATCCTGGCCCGCTGTCGCACGGACGGTGGCGCGCGGCGGCGCGGGACGCTCGGTGTACGGACCGGACAGCAGCACACCGGCCGCCGCGTCGGCGTCGGCGGCCTCCCCGGCGTACGAGCCCGTGGCCGGATCGCCGGACGCCAGGTACCCGCCGTGCGCGAAGGCCCGTACGGCCAGCACCGTACCGGCGCAGGTCAGGATGAGCGCGGCACAGAGGCCGAGGGCGGCGGCCCGGCGGCGCCCGCGCGGCCCGCCCGGGGCCGGGAACCACGGGACGCGGTCACGCTCGGTCGTACTCACCAGCAGATCATACGGTGACGGCGCGGGGCCGCCGTCCGGGCGGGCCCCGTACGCCTCCGCCCCCTCACGCGCCGAGCGCGCCCATCAGCATCGGCCAGGACGCGACCAGTTCGCGCTCCCAGTAGGGCCAGCTGTGCCCGCCCTTCGAGGCGCACACGGTCGCCGGGATGCCCAACTGCGCCAGCTCGGCGCGCAGCTCCTGGTTCATGCCGTACACGGCGCGCTCGACCGGGTCCTGGGTGCCGTGCACCGGCGGGTCGGTGCAGCGTGCGGGGGACGGCGCGGGCGGGCGGTCGCCGTCGCCCCACGACCAGCCCGGACCGCCGTCGGTCGTGCCGTTCCCGTACGAGAGGTACAGCGGGGTACCGCGCAGCGAGGCCGCCTGCTCCAGCGGGCTGTTGCGCTTCCACAGCCACTGCTGGCGCAGATCGGCCGGGTCGTCCGTGTCGAACGGGTAGCCGGGCTCGCCCCAGACGCGCTTCCAGTCGGTGAGACAGGCCAGCGCGCCCAGCTTGACGCCGTCCGGCCCGGAGAGGCCGCCGTCGGGAGACTTGTACAGCGGGTGGACGGCGCCGCTGTACGAGGCGGCGGCGCGGAACATCCCGGGGCGCGCCGCGGTGAACTTCAGCGCGCCGAGCCCGCCCATCGACAGACCGGCGACGGCCCGCGCCGTCCCGGCCCGGTAGTCCCGCTCCAGCAGCGGCCGCAGCTGGTCGAGAAGGTACGTCTCCCAGGCCGGGGAGCCCCACGCGCCGCCGTTGTACCAGTTGCTGTAACTGCTGCACCCGCTGGTCTCCGGCATGACCACCAGTACGTCGCGCTCGGCGGCCAGCTGCTCGACGTGGGTGTTGGCGGTCCAGTCCTTGTGGTTGCCGCCACCGCCGTGCAGCAGCCACAGCACCGGCCACGTACGGGAGGCACTCTTCGACCAGCCCTTCGGCAGCAGCAGCCGCACCCACTTCACCGGCGCGCCGGTCTCGGGGGAGGAGATCCCGAGGTCGAGCATCCGGTCACCGACCGGCACCTCGGCGACGACCCGCGCCGGACCGCGCGCCGCGACGCCGGCCGCGTGGGCGGGTGGTCCCGCCGCCGGGACGGTCAGCAGTGGCAGCAGCAGGGCGAGCACCAGGCCCGCCCAGCCCGCGCGCTGTAACCGGGGCATACGGGGAAGTCGTGACAACTGCATGATCACCCTCCGGTGTTGTGCCGGATCAGCGTCTCGGCCAGGCCCACTTCGTTGGGGAAGTCCATCGGGACGATGCCCAGCCCCGTCCAGGCGCGCGCCTCCGCGCCGTCCAGGAAGCTCTTCACCTTCGGGTTGAGCCGGTCCGCGTTGCCACGCGGTGGCAGCAGGGCAGCGGTGCTCACATAGTTGACGAACAGCTTGCCGGGCTCCTGGACCGCCTTGCGGAACTGCCCCTCGATCAGCGGGTACTTGCGCAGCGGCTCGGCCATGTAAGCGTCCTGGATGTCGAAGAGGCCCGGATCGGCGTAGCGCACGCCCGGCAGCCCGCCGGAGTCGGCCAGCAGCACGACCTTGCCCCGGGCCTGCCCGAGGGAAGGCAGCGTGCTGTCCAGCCGGAACAGCGACCGCCAGCCCTTGCCGTCCAGATAGCTGTCGAAGATCCGCCGGAACTCCGCCGCGCTCTCCTCGGAGTACTCCTGCTTGACGCGCATCAGCACCGTCTCCGACGGATGCGCCCGCAGGAACGCCCGGCACGCCACCAGCACGTCGCCGAACATCAGGTTCTGGTAGAAGGCGCCGTGGTGGATCGCGAAGACCGAGTCGACGGCCCGGCAGCGTACGTCCAGGAACCGGATGCCGCTGTCCAACTGCTGCGCGACGGTGGTGTTCTGGCAGGCGACCCAGGGCCCGCCGAACCGCGCCCCGGAATTGTGCGTGCCCGGTACGGACAGCCGCCGCAGCGCCGTACTGTCCGGGAGGGCCGCCATCCAGTCCTGTACGGAGCCGGCGCGCCGGCTCCGCGTGGCCGCCCGCCCGGCGGCCGCCGCGGACTGCCCGCCCCCGACCCCCGCCAGCACACCGGCAGCCGACACCGCTGCCGTCCCCTTCAGGAACCTCCGCCGGTCCATGCGCCCACCCCGGTCTCTGCACCGCTCCGCCGCTCCGGTGCGAACGGATGATCGCAGCATCGAAGCACAGGAAGCCCCCGCTGAACAGGCAGCGGCGAGAACGCACGGCGAACCCACGACGGCCGCCCGGGGCAACGGCGGTCAGGCGTCCTCCGGCCGTTCCCGCGGCGGCGGCGCGAGGCCCGGCCGGAGGCTGAGCATCCGCTCGCGCATCGCGGCGGCCAGCCGGCTCAGACCACGCAGGTCGTCGCGGTCCGCGGTGAGCCGGGCCACGACACCGAGCCGGTACGCGAGCCGCTGCCGCGCGGTGACCGTGCCCCACTCCCAGTCCTCGTCGGGGAGCCGGGCCAGGTGGTCGGCGGTCCCGCGGTGCGCGCGCTGCACCAGCGCGTCGCCCCGGACCAGCCAGCCCGCGCACGCGTCGACGAGGTCGCCGGGCGGCGCGCCGCCGGTCGCCGCCTGCCAGGCCGCCCCGTACGCCGCTTCCGCCTCGCGCAGCAGCGGACCGGGCGTGTCCGTGACGCACCAGCAGGTCGGGAAACCCATGCGCAGGTAGGCCAGTTCGGCCAGGCCGTTGCCCAGGGAGGACTGCTCGAAGTCGATGAACCGGATGCCGTCCGGGGTGTGCAGGTCGTTGCCGGGGCACGGATCGCCGTGCAGCAGGGCACCGCCGGGCGCGGCACCGAGCCGCCGCAGCAACGCTTCCAGCTCGGCACCGGTCCCGTCCGGCACCGGCACCGCGAGGCGGCCGGCCAGGGCGAGGAAGGCGCCGAGGTCCGCGGGGCCCGGGCCCGACCAGGCGGGCAGGGACACGCCGTCCGCCGGTACGGACGCGGTGGCCGCGTGCAGACGGGCCAGCGCCGCCGCGTAGCCGACCACCCAGTCCGGCGACGGCCGCCGGTGGGCGACGTGCTCCAGCACCAGCACCCGTGCGCCCGGATCGGTGCCGAGCAGCCGCGGCACCACCGGCGGCGTCACCCGCGAGGCCAGCCGCAGCGCGGCCACCTCACGGGCGTACCGCTCGTCGGCGTCCGCGCTCCCGACGGCCTGCTTGACCACCGCGGGCGTGCCGCGCAGGTCGACCCGCCACACCCGGGACCGCGGGCTGCTGTCCAGCCGCACCGCGTGGCGGGCCGGACCGAGCCGGCCCCGCAAGCCCTCCGTGAACGGCAGTTCCGTCACCATGCGCGCATGGTGGCACGAGGTGATCGCCGCCGTCGCCGGAATTACCTCCCGCACGCGGGCCGGGTGGCCGCCTCACACCCGTGGGAAGAGGTCCGTGAACGGTTCGGCGGAGGTCGTGATGCCCCGGCTGAACGGCGCGTCGAAGTCCCAGACCAGGAACAGCAGGAACGCGATCAGCGCGCTGAAGAGAGCGGCCATCAGCAGCTCACGGCCCGACCGGCGGATCTGCAGCGTGAAGATCAGCCCGATGGTGATCGCGGCACCGGTGATCAGCCCGAACCAGACCACCGGCGGCAGGGTCGGCTCGATGCTGTCCGCCCGCGCGTTACGGGCGTCGTCCGCCGCCGCGACCTGGTCGAGCAGCGGCTGGTAGGACTGCCCCTCGTAATCGTCGCGCGGCCGGTAGTCGGTCACGTCGGCCCGCACCTTGGCCAGCAGTGCGGTGCCCCGGTCGGTGACCTGCCCCTGGTCGTCCATGACCGGCCACTCCTTGTGGACGACGTGCGAGACGTAGGCGTCGACGTCCGCGCGGATACGGTCCCGGGTGGCCTCCGGGTAGGCCCGCACCCGCTCGCTGACCTCGTGCAGCGCCTGTGCCTCGGTCCGTACGGTGTCCTCGGCGGAGCTGCGCGCCTCCCACACCCCGGCGATGGCGAGACCCAGCACGATCGCGTACACCACCCCCACCATCATCGTCATGTACTCGATGACGTCGGGCGTCTCCGACGGGTCGTCGTCCTCGCCGATACGGCGCTGCTTGAGGACCGTGATGGTCAGCACGACGGCGCAGACGGCGGCCATCGCGATGGTCAGGACCAGCCATTCCGACAAGGTGGCCTCCTACGAGGAACGGCGTCCGGACGACCCGGACGAGCTGGACGAACGGGGACGCAGCGCGGCGGCCGCGAGCACGGCGGGCGCGGTGAGCAACAGCATGGTGGTGACCGTCGAACGGCCGCCGTGCTGCTTGCGGGCGGTCGGTACGTACGTGCGGGGCAGCACGACCGACGGGCTCGTCGTCGGCGTGGGGCGCGGCGACGCGGGACGGCTGGACGGGGGCGGGGGCGGGGGCGGCGTCGTCTCCGGGGACGTGCTGGGAGCGGGCCGGGGCGCGGCCTCGGTCGGCCCGGGCACGGCGGGAGCGGGCGGCCGGGGCCGTGGGCGCGTCGGCGTGGGGGCGGGCGTGGGGCGGTGGCCCGGGGGAGGGGTGGAGGTGGGCGTGGGGGACGGCGGCGTAGGCGTGGGCCTGGGGGGTCTGGTGGGGGTGGGAGTCGGTGTCGGAGTCGGCGTCGGGGACGTGCAGGGAAAGTGCCAGTCCGGTGGCATCGGCCAGCCGGTCGGTACGTGCGCAGGGCCGCCCGTCCCGGCGGTCGCGCAGGCGTCGGCGGGCCGGTCCGGCGCGGCGTGCGCCAGGGCGGGGGCCAGCCACACGGCGACGGCCGCCAACAGCGGTATCAAAAGCGCAGGTTGAGCGCTGCGGAAACGTTGCGATCCCTTCACGCCCGTGATGTTGCGCAACGCAGGCCGCCATCAGCCGCCGAACGGGCCCGATTCCCCCGAACGATGGAATTGCGTACGGTCGCCTGCGTGAGAGCAGCCGAGGTGTTCACCCCGCAGACGTACGCCACCGGAGTCCCGTACGACCTGTTCCGCCGCCTGCGCGCCACCCACCCGGTGTGCTGGATCGAGGAACCCCCGGTCGGCGACTGGCCCGCCGGACCCGGCTACTGGGCGGTGCTCCGGCACGCCGACGTCAAACACGTCCTGCGCACCCCCGAGACCTTCTCCTCGTACCTGGGCGCCACCCAGATCCGCGACCCCGACACCGAGGACGACCTCGCGTTCGTCCGGGCGATGATGCTCAACCAGGACCCGCCGGACCACGGCCGCATCCGCCGGGTGGTGGCCGCCGCCTTCACACCACGCGCCGTACGGGAGTTGGAGCGGGTCATCGAGGCGCGGGCAGGCCGGCTGGTGGCGGAGGTGGCACGGGCCGGCGAGGCGGATTTCGTGACCGTGGCCGGTGACCTCCCGGTGTGGACGCTGGCCCACGTCATGGGCGTACCGGAAGAGGACCGGCAGCTGCTCTTCGACTGGTCGGACCGCGTCATCGGCTACCAGGACGACGCGTACGCCACCGCCGGCACCGCGGACCCCGCCCGCCTCAGCCCGATGGGCCGCGCCGCACTCCGCGCCCGCCCCGCTCCGGCACTCCGCCCGGACGGCCGCCCGGCCAACCCGCGTTCACGCCACGCACTCGCCGACATGTTCGCGTACGCCCACGCGCTGGCCCGGAACCCGCGCCCCGGCACCGTCATGGCACACCTGCGGGAAGGCGGCCTGACCCGCGCCGAGTTCGAGAACATGTTCTTCCTCTTCGCGGTGGCGGGCAACGAGACGCTGCGCAACGGCATTCCGGGCGGCCTGCTCACCCTCCTCCAGCACCCGGACCAGTTCGCCCTCCTCCGCCGGGAACCGCGACTGATCCCCGGCGCGGTCGAGGAAATGCTGCGCTACTGGCCCCCGGTCATCGACTTCCGCCGCACCGCCACCCACGACACCGAACTCGGCGGCCGGCACATCCGGCGCGGCGAGAAGGTCGTGGTCTACCACGCCTCCGCCAACCGCGACGAAACGGTCTTCCCCACCCCCGACCACTTCGACATCACCCGCACCCCCAACGACCACGTCAGCTTCGGCTTCGGCCCCCACTTCTGCCTGGGCAGCCACCTCGCCCGCGTCCAGATGCGGGCAACGCTGCGCCAGATACTGGACCAACTCCCCGGCCTGGAACTCGCGGGGCCACCGGTCCGCCTGGTCTCCAACTTCCAGAACGGTCTGCGGAGCCTGCCGGTGAGGGTGCGGGGGTGACGGGGAGGAGGCCGCCCGGAGAACGGTGCCGGACGCCGAACGCGCCCGAGTGGGGGCAGGACCCTCCCTGCCCCCACTCGGGCCGGTATTCACCTGACTCAGGCGGGTGAGGACACCGCCGCGGTCACGCCGCCCGCTCGGCCACGGGTGTCACCCGTGGCTGGGCCAGGCGCTCGTAGTCCTCTGTGTTCAGGGCGAGGGACAGGTGCAGTTCGGCTGCGTTGAAGAAGATTTCCTGGTGTTCCAGTAGGGCGGGGTCGACCAGCAGTTCCAGTGTGGGGTCGAAGGTGAACGGGACGATGGAGCCGCTGACGCAGCCGGTCAGGCGTTCCGCGGTGGGCTGGTCGGCGAAGGAGACGTGGCGGGCGTCGTACAGGTCCTTGAGGCGGGCGAGGTCCACCCGCCGGTCGCCGGGGACGACGGCGAGGACGTAGCGCGAGGACTTCTTGGTGACCTTGACGCGCATGACGATGCACTTCGCCGCCTGGTTCAGGGCGTTGCCGCGCAGCTCGCTGACCACGTCGGTACGGCCCTCGGGGGCGTGCTCGATCAGCCGGTGGCGCGCCTGCCCGTTCCGCAGGAGGGCCAGCAGCCGGTCCGCCGCCGTGCCGGGCAGCTCGTCCGTCCGCGGCGCCGTGTCCGCCTGTCCGGGGGCGTCGGGGGAGAGCGTGTGTGCCGTCATCCCCACACCACCGCGGAACGGAACGTGTCGTCGTCGAAGCCCATGAAGAAGCCCATGGTGAGGCGGTCGTCGCCGCTGACCCGCTCGATGGAGTGGTACTGCGTCGGGTTGATCAGGTACACGTCCCCGGCCTGCGGCTTGAACGCGTGGCAGGGGTGGCCGTGGACCACGGCCTCGTCGTACCCGAGGCCGTTCTCGATCTTGTACGTCTCGTCGGCGGGCTCCCAGGGCTTGCGGTACATCCGCAGCTCGCCGCCCTCGTCGCACTCCTGCAGGCAGACCACGCAGCTCAGTTGGTAGGCGAGGCCGGTCAGGGCGATGCCGGTGCCCCGGGCGTCGCGCATGATGTTGTCGTTGTGCAGCGGGTTGCGGACGCCGTCGGCGTGGATGCGTACGACCGACGCCGCGTAGTCGCGGCCGTCCGGCTCCCGCGCCACCGACACCGCGTCCAGGCCGAAGGCGTCCCGGAGGCCGCCGCGCACCCGGTCGGCGAGGTCGAAGCCGGCGGTGTCCAGCATGTCCTTGGCCTCGTCCGCGGCCTGGAAGTAACCGTCCAGGTCCTGGAGGTACTTCGCCAGGTAGGGGCCGATGGTGGTGAGGGCGCCGTTGGCGTAGCTCGTCGTGGAGGCGTTGGCGAAGAGCTTGCCGATGCGGACCCGGTTGTCGGCGAACGCCTCGGCGGGCAGCAGGTTGCGCAGCACGACCACGGCGGTCTCGCCGTGGGCCAGCCGGTGGAGCAGGCCGGCGTCGGGGCGCTCGGTGGCGGCGTCGACGACGACGCGGGTCCAGGTGTCAGTCGTGGGCATGGGCCGGGGCTCCTTCGAGGTCGTAACGGTTGCGGGGGGTCGGGCCCGTGGTCCACGGGATCTCCGTCACGCTGTCCGGCTTCAGCGGCTCCCAGTGGTCCGCGGGGGCCAGGTCCGGGATCACCTCGGAGGCGATCACCGTGGAGCGGTCGGTCTGCAGCCGGAACATGCCGAAGTACCGTGGTGAGACGGTGTCCGGCGAGGTCCAGTGGATGACGTAGGCGGAGTAGGGGTTCACCGCGATGGCGTTGCCCGAACTGCCGCCCCGCGGGATGCGGTGGAGCCGTTCGAGGGTGCGCGCCTCGTCCAGCCGGCGGGCACCCTCGGGCACGATGTAGTCGAAGTACTCCTGGGAGTCGAACTCCGACTCCGGCATGCCGAGGAGCTGGTGGACCGTCGGCAGGAAGCCGTTGTGCATGAACAGCCAGGGGAAGGAGCCGCTGGCGCGTTCCAGGGGGTGGGTGAAGCGCGGGCCGTGGTTCCTGGCCAGGGTGGCGTGGCGCGCGTGCACGGCCAGGAAGTCGGTGGAGAGGCCGGGCAGCGGCGACGTGCGGTAGCTCTCCGTGAGCGGGCGTACGTCCCGGTGGCGTCCCAGCCCGTACGGCGCGTCCTCCTGGCGCCATACCGCGCCCCAGCCGTTGGGATGCACATCGGTGGGACCGTCGTGGTCGGCGGTACGGCCACAGCTCATCGCCTCGGCTGCGGCCAGGATGTCCGCGGCACGGAAGTCCCCGGCGGCAACGATGAGTCGGCACATGAGAGGTCAGCCTCGCAATCGGTGGGCAACGAGTGAGTGCAGCAGGGCGGGGATCCGGTCGCCGGGGCCGCTGACGACGACCCGGCCGGCCGCGCCGGTGTGCCGGGCGAGGTCGGAGGCGAGCACGGGCAGGTCCTCCGCGGGAAGCGCTGCGGGGTCCGGCGGTGGCGCGGCGCGCTGGATCTCGACCGTCACGCCCGGTTCGCGGAGGGCTGCGGCCGCTGCCAGTTCCTGCTCGGACACGGCCGAGATCTGGCCGGCGATGCCCGTGCCGCCCGCGCCCGCGCCGGCGTCCGGTACCGCGTCGCCCAGATGGGTACGGAAGGCCAGTTCCGCCCAGTCGGCGCCGGTCGCCCTGGCGACGAGCGCCACCAGGCCGCCGCCGGAGAGCCGGAACCCCATCTCCACGAAGACCGGGCCGGCCGGGCCCTGGATCACGTCGACGTGGAAGGGCCCCGCCCGGTAGCCGGTGGCGTCCAGGCAGGCCTGTGCCAGCTCGCGCAGCGCGGGTGGTGCGCCGGCGCCGGGCCTGGCCACATGGCCCACCTCGCGGAAGCCCGACAGGCCGGGCTCCCCGGGCACCTCTTCGAGACCGGTGAGCTTCTCGCACACGCTCAGCAGCACGGCGTCGCCCTCGTGGGCGACCCCCTGGAGCGACAGCTCGGGCCCCTTGACGAACTCCTCCGCCACGATGCCCGAGAACGCGCCGCCCCCGTAATTGTCCAGAGCGCGGACCCGGTCCAGGGCGCGGCGGCGCTCGGCGGCACCGTCCACGAGCAGCACACCGAGCCCACCGCCGCCGTCCGCCGGCTTGACGACCTGCGGGAAGCCGAGCTGGTCCGCCGCGTCCCCGTCGTCGGGGCCCAGCGGCAGGAAGCGGGGCTGGGCCACCTGCGGAGCGTCGCGCAGCAGGGCCTCGCGCTGTTCACGCTTGTCCAGTGGCCGGAAAGCGCCGCCGGCGCCCGGCCACGGCGCCACGCGCAGCGTCCGGGCCAGGGCGAACCCGGCGTACACATACCGCTCGAACCCGGTCAGCACCAGGCCGGGCGCGACCGCCGCGGCGGCGAGCGCCGCACGGACCGCGTCCGGGTCCTGCGGCCGGTCCACCGCCACCTCGGCATCGAACTCCCGCCGCCCGAGCAGCCTGCGCCAGCGCAGATACGCGGGTGTCTCCACCAGCACCGCCCGCATACCGCGGCGGCGTGCGCAGTCGAGGTACGGGTCCAGGCCGTCGCGGGTGGCGCCTACCTGCACGAAGTCCCCCGGGGAACTGCCTGCCGACACGGTCACCGGCCGGAGAGCAGCTCGGACACCACGGGGCCCTCGGGGCTGTGCCGGGTGTGCACCACTTGCTTGTGCGGGTCGCCTTCGAGGATGGCGTCGATGAGTTCACCGCCGGCGGGGGTGAGGCTCGGGAGCCGGAGCGAGCTGCCGTAGAGCACCTGGAGCTGCGCCAGCGTCAACCCGCTGGCCGTCTCCAGGCGTGTGACGACCCGGGCGGCTTCCCCGTCCGCCGCCGGGGCCGTGCCGGCCAGCAGCGCGTGGATCAGCGCGGTGTGGGGGAGCAGGTCCGGCTGCTCGGCGGCGAGGTAGGTCTCCAGGTTCGTGCCCTTCTCCGTGAAGGGCGCGTGGACCATGGCGACGAGCTGTTCCTCGGTGAAGCCGTACGCCTGCGCGGCATAGGCGTCCATGGCCGCCCGCATCCGGTCGGCCCGGCCCTCGTAGCGCTCCCGCATCAGCTCCACGAGCTGCGGCGGGAACTCCTTCTTGTGCATGAGGGAGATGGCGAACTCGACGTAACCGGCGAGTCCTTCGGCGTACGACTGGCCGTAGCGGTGCTCGCACTTGAGGGCGCGCAGGTGCGCCATCAGCGCGGGGTTGCCGCAGTCGGACTCGGTGAAGCTGAAGGCGATGTCGTCGAAGCGGAAGCCCAGGTGGTCCGTGAGCAGTTCCCAGTGGTCGCCGGAGGCGTACGCCGTGTCGTCGTAGATGGAGAAGAACTGCAGGCCGGTGCGGACGTCGGTGGTGATGGCGTGCTCGGCGACGACGTCCGGCGCGTCCGGGCCGTGGATGTCGGCGAAGTACGCCTGCGAGATGTTGTCGAGCGAGGCGAGGAAGCCGCGGAAGCCGGCGCGCATGTCGCGCGGCGGCTGGAGTCCGAACTGCCGGGCGAGCCGGGTGACCCACAGGTAGTAGTCCCGCTGCTCCCGCTGGGAGTCGCCGGTGATGATCAGGTCGACGCCGCCGTCGTACCCCGCGGCCAGGCCGAAGGAGTTGACCATGCTCAGGTTGCAGGCGTTGCAGAAGGTGGGGCGGGCGTCGGCGGCCGTGCGGTGGCCGGTCATCAGGATGTCGAGGCGGTTGCGCCCCACGACGTCGTCCGTCTGCGGCAGCGTGACGTCGAAGGTGCGCACCTGCTGCCCGTCGATCAGCAGCAGTTCGCAGTCGGGGTCGTTCGGCAGGCGCAGGGCGCGGTAGGCGCGGTCGATGTTGTCCATCACGGCCTGCGGCATGCCCGCGTGCCGGTTGGTGGCGACCCGCATCCGGAATGTCGCGCCGTGCTCCTGGGCGAGGATGAGCTGCATCGTGCGGACGAAGGCGAGCGTGTACGAGCTGTCCTTGCCGCCGCCGTAGGCCACCAGGACCACGTTGCGGGCGAGTTGCTCCTTGTCGGGGAGGGATTCGTACAGGCGCCCCGCACAGCGGACGGCGCCTTCGTAGTTCTCCGCGGACAGGACGGCTCGCAGCTCCTGGAGGGCCGAGGCGCGGTCGGGTGCCGCTGAGCGTAAGGGCATGGACGCGTCAATAGCCATGGCGGGCGGGTACCTCTTTCAACCGGACGATGGCGGGCCGGCGCCAGTACGGCGCGCGGCGCGCGGAGACGGGTCTGGTAGGGCGCGGGAAGGCAGGGAAAAGGGAGCGGGCGGGCTGCCCACCCGGCGTTCAGTACTGAAGAACGGAATTCAGCTCAGCGCGGCCTGGCGTTTGTGCATGAAAGGCCCGATGGTGTGCCGGTCGGCCTGCCGGTGTTGTGCAAAGGCGGCCGGCCGGCCGGGCAAAAGAAAGGAATAGCCATCCGGAACTTCCCCCCGTCCGGAAACTGCAGCGCTTACGGACTTCGCTGTCCGGGGCCTACTCTTGATCACGGTTCTTCACGTTGTCAATCAACTGGTCTCAAAAAGTGGACCCGCTGGCCGGTTGTCACATCCTGAACTTCACGGCGCGGCCGGCCCGGTGTTCAGCCGGCGTCCTGGGCCGACCGGGCGACATCCCCGCAGGGCCTGGCGGAACCGGCCCCCGGGAAGCGCCCGCGCAGCGCCGCCAGCGCGGCGTGGACGGCGGGCCTGCGGCCGGCCCGGGAACGCCAGACGGCCGAGAGCCGGCGGGCGGGCGTGGGCCGCATCGGGACGACGCGGACGGTGGGCGGCAGCACCCCGCGCCCGAGCCGCGGCAGCACCGTGACCCCCAATCCGGCGGCCAGCAGCGCTATTTGAGACTCGTATTCCTCGATCTGGTACGCAATGTCCGGTTCGGTGTCGAGGCTGGAATAGGACCGCATCAGCCACTCGTGGCACATGGCCCCGGAAGCCTGCCCGATCCACCGCTCGTTCCGCAGGTCGTACGGGGTCACCACGGCCCGGTCCGCGAGCGGGTGCCCGGCGGGCAGGGCGACATCGGCGATGTCCTCGCCCAGTTCGCCGACGGACAGCGAAGCGGGCAGCGTCAGCGGGGTGTTGTGCCAGTCGTGCACCACCGCGAGGTCCGCCTCACCCCGTGCCACCAGGCTGATGGCGCGGTTGGGGTCGGCCTCCACCAGCCGGCAGTCCAGGGCCTGGTGCCGCCCGGCGAGATCGGCGAGCCCGGCGGCCGCGAACCCGCGGCAGGCCGTGGGGAACGCGGCGAGCACCAGCCGGCCCGTGGGCTGGTCACGCTGTTCCTCCAGGCGCGAGCGGGTCCGCTCCAGTACGGCCACGACCTCGTCGGCCGCCTCCGCGAGCAGCCAGGCCGCGGGCGTGAGCTCCACCTTGCCGCCCTGCCGGTCGAGCAGGTCGGAACCGGTCTCGCGCTCCAGCTTGGCGATCTGCTGGGAGACGGCGGACGGCGTGTAGCCCAGCGCGGCGGCCGCACCCGTCACCGTGCCGTGGGTGGCCACGGCACGCAGTGCGCGCAGGCGGTTGAGGTCGAACATGAAGCGATGCTAATACCCCACCTTCAGAAATCTTCGCTGGCCGTCCCGGACGTGCGGCTGCTGTGATGGGACGTCCCGAAAAGCGCGTCCCCAGGAGCCCTTGGCATGAAGCCCGTACACGTCGCCCTGGCGGTGACGGTCGCCGCCGTCTGGGGCGCGAACTTTGTTGTCATCGACGTGGGGCTGCGCGATTTTCCGCCACTGCTCTTCTCCGCCGTACGTTTCCTCCTGGCCGCACTGCCCGCGGTCTTCTTCGTCGGGCGGCCCCGGGTCGCCTGGCGCTGGGTGATCGCGGTCGGTGTCGCGCTCGGCATCATGAAGTTCGGGATGCTGTTCGTCGGCATGCACATGGGGCTGCCCCCGGGGCTGGCCTCCCTGGTGCTCCAGGGCCAGGCGGTGTTCACCGTGCTCTTCGCTGCGGTGCTGCTGAAGGAGCGCGCCCGGCGGGTCCAGGTCGTCGGCACGGCGATCGCCTCGGTGGGCATCGTGCTGGCCGGGCTGGACTCGTCAGCCGGCACACTGGCCGGATTCCTGCTGGTGGTGGGCGCGGCGGCATGCTGGGGACTGTCCAACGTCGCGATGCGCAAGGCCAGTCCGCCGGACACCTTCCGGTTCATGGTCTGGGTGAGTGTGGTGCCGCCCGTTCCGCTGGCGCTCATCTCCGTACCCTTCGAGGGCTGGGAAGCGGACCTGCGAGCGCTGCAGCATCTGAACCTCAGCGGAGTGGGGGCCGCGCTGTACGTCGCGTGGGGCGCGACGCTGTTCGGATTCGCCGCATGGGGATACCTGCTGCGGACCTACGACGCACCCACCGTCGCCCCCTTCTCGTTGCTCGTCCCGGTATTCGGCCTGGCCTCCGCCTGGATCTTCCAGGGCGAACGCATGACCGTCCTGACCTTCTGCGCCACGGCACTCGTCATCACCGGTATCGCGGTGGGAATGCTGCGCCGTACGAAAAAGCCGGCTCCGCTCCAGCCCGAGCGGCCGGCCGTACCGGCCGCGACTCCCTGAGGCTCCGGTTCGCCGCCGCATTCCGTATTCCGCACTCTCCGATGTGCCCTTTTGGGCACCATGCGGTCGACTGGCTCTTTCCGCGGCGGGCGGCCGCAAGGACGTACACGATTCCTGAACAGGCATGGCCCGCGGCAGCGGACGTGCAGTAGACAGTCCCCATGACTGATCTTTCGCCGGACGGGCCGCCGGAAACGGAGCACCGGACGTTCTACCGGAGCCTCGGTGCCGGCCACTACGAGAGCACCGCCGCCACCGCGGGCCCGTGGAGCACCAAGACCCAGCACGCCGGGCCGCCTTCGGCCCTGCTGGGGCGGGCCCTGGAGCGGCACGAGGCCCGGGAAGGATTCCGCGTCGCACGCGTCACCGTGGACCTGCCGCGCCCGGTCCCCGTCGGCGGCCTGCACGTCCAGGTGCGTACCTGCCGCTCCGGAGGGCGTACGGAACTGGTCGAGGGCGAACTGGCCTCGGGCGGCGAGACGGTGATGCTCGCGCGGGCGTGGCGGATCGCCGCCGGCCCGGCCGACACCCCACGGCTGCGCCCCGAGAGCGGACCACCGCCCCTGCCCGGACCCCAGGCACCCCGGACCATGGCCGGCGCCCACCTGGACGGATACGTCGCCGCGATGGAATGGCGCTTCGAACCCGGAACGGACTTCGACACCCCCGGGCCGGGAACCGTCTGGGCGCGCCAGCGCATCCCCCTGGTGGCCGGTGAACCGGACACACCGCTGACCCGCGCGCTCACCCTTGCCGACAGCAACTGGGCGGTCGCCTCCGAGCTCGACCACGTCCGCCAGTTCGTCATCAACACCGACATCACGCTGGCACTGCACCGCGACCCGGTCGGTGAATGGCTCTGCATCCGCGCCTCGACCGCCGCCAGTCCCGCCGGCTCCGCACTGGCGCTCGGACAGCTCGACGACACGGCGGGCGACTGCGGCCGCATCCTGCAGACACTGCTGGTCGCCGGCCGCTGACATGACCCGATCCGCGCAACGACGCACCGGGAGCCCGCCGTGCCGCACGTGACGACCCCGGACGGAACCCGTATCGCCTACCAGCTCCGCGGCGCGGGGCCCGTACTGGTCCTTCTCCCCGGCCAGGCCAACAGCCACCGGTGGTGGGACGGCGTACGCGAGGACTTCCACGCCGCCCGCAGCACACTCACCCTCGACCCCCGGGGCACCGGCGACAGCGACGTGCCGGACGTCCCGTACAGCACGGAGCAGTTCGCCGGCGACGTGATCGCGGTCCTCGACGCGCTGGGGATCGGCGCGCGGACGTCTACGGCACGTCCATGGGCGGCCGGGTCGCCCAGAAACTGGCCGCCCGCCATCCCGGCCGGGTCCGCGCCCTCATTCTGGGCTGCACGTCCCCCGGCGGCCGGTACGGCGTCGAACGGAGCGCCGCCGTACGCCGCTCGCTGGCCACCACGGACCCGGCCGCCGCGCAACGCGCCCTGGCCGCACTCATGTACACGCCCGCCTGGCTCGCCGCCCACCCCGGCCCCCACCGGACGCTGGGGGATCCCACGATGCCCGCCCACGCCAGGCGCCGGCACCTGGCGGCCGGCCGTGACCACGACGCCTGGGAGGACCTGCCCGGCATCCGCGCCCGCACCCTGGTCCTGCACGGCACCGACGACCTCCTCAACCCCACCGCCAACGCGCCCCTGCTCGCCGGCCGCATTCCGGGCGCCCGCATGGTCCTGCTGCCCGGCGCCCGCCACGCCTACTTCGAGGAATTCCGCGGCACGGCGAGCCGGCTCGTACTCGACTTCCTGGCCGAGCGACTTCGGGACGTCTGATGTGACGCCCCTGAAGCGGGCATGGAAACTTCGCTCTTCTGATCCGCCGCCGTCAGGCCGGCTCGGGTCCACGCGAACCAGGTCGAGAGTTACGCGGACAGCCTGACGCGCGCCTCGGACTGCCCCAGGACGCCCGGTGGCCGGGGCGGCCACCGGCATCCGCCCGGACCCTGGAACAGGGCCCGGTGGGGGTCGGGTCCAGGGTCCGGCGAGGGCGGGCCGGTAGCCGGCGGGTGTCAGCTCCGTACGGCCAGGGACAGCGCGAAGCGCCCTTGCGCGTCCGTCCACCAGCGGCTCAGGTCGAACCCCGCGGCCCCCAGCTCCTTCCGCACCCCTTCCTCCCGGAATTTCGCCGAGATCTCCGTCCTGATCTCCTCGCCCTCCGCGAACGGCACCGCCAGATCCAGTGCCGGGATCTTCACCGTCAGTTCCTTCGTCGCCCGCAGCCGCATCTCGATCCATTCCCGCTCGGCGTTCCACAGGGCCACGTGCTCGAAGTCGGCCGGGTCGAAGTCGGCGTCCAGTTCGCGGTTGATGACGTGCAGGACGTTCTTGTTGAAGTCGGCGGTGACGCCCGTCGCGTCGTCGTAGGCGGCTACGAGGGTGGCCTCGTCCTTGACCAGGTCGGTGCCCAGGAGGAGGGCGTCGCCGGGGGAGAGGAGGTCGTGGGCGGAGCGCAGGAAGGCGGCGCGCTCTTCCGGGAGGAGGTTGCCGATGGTGCCGCCCAGGAAGGCGAGCAGCCGGGGGCCGGGGGTGCCGGGGAGGGCGAAGCCCTGTTGGAAGTCGGCCACCAGGGCGTGGACGGTCAGCGAAGGGTGGAGGTCGAGGAGGGCTTCGCCGGCGGCGGTCAGGGCGGTCCCGCTGACGTCGACCGGGACGTAGGTGTGCAGGCCGGTCAGGGCCGCGATGAGGTGGCGGGTCTTGTCGGAGGAGCCGGAGCCCAGTTCGACGAGGGTGCGCGCGCCGGTGGCCGCGGCGATGTCGGCGGACCGGCTGATCAGGATCTCGCGCTCGGCGCGGGTCGGGTAGTAGTCCGGCAGGGTGGTGATCTCGTCGAAGAGCTCACTGCCGCGGGCGTCGTAGAACCACTTGGGCGGCAGCTGCTTGGCCGTGCGGGTCAGCCCGTGCGCCACGTCGGCGCGGAGCGCGGCGGTGGTGGCGTCGGCGGGCAGGGTGCGGGTGACGGTGAGGGGACTCACGCGGTGGGCTCCTTGAGCGGGGTGAGCAGGACGTCGGTGGGCGTGGCCGCGAGCAGGGTGTACGGCGGGACCTCGGTCCAGTGGGGGGAGGCGTCGTACGGCTCGGAGGCGACGGTGGTGCTGCGGCCGGGTTCGGCGAGGTGGAACAGGGAGTCGCCCCAGGTGGTCGCGGTGATCGTGACGCCGTCGGTGAGCAGCAGGTTCAGCCGGGCGCCGGGCGCGGCGGCGGACACCGCCGTGACGGTGTCGGCCAGCGCCTCGGCGGGGTCCATGCCCGCGCTGAGGCGGTGGTGCACCAGCTCCCACAGGAAGGCCGAGTCGCAGCGCGCCTGGAGGGACAGCAGCCGGTGCGGCGGCAGTTCGGCGGCCAGGCCGGCCAGTGAGCCGGGCCAGCCCGGTACGGCACCGTTGTGGCTGAACAGCCACGGCCCCTCGGCGAACGGCGCGGCGGCTGCCTCGGGGTCCGCGCCGGCGAAGGTGGCGTCCCGTACGGCGGCCAGCAGCGCGGTGGTCCGCACCACCCGGCACAGGTCCAGGATGCCGGGGTCGGCCCAGATGGGCCCGGCCCTGCGGTACCGGGCGGGCACCGGGTCGCCGGGCGCGTACCAGCCGACGCCGAAGCCGTCCGCGTTGACCGTGCCGTGGATCTGGTGGCGCGGCTGCCACGACTGGCGGTACAGGCCGTGGGACGGGGCGGTGATCAGGGCGCCGAGGGGGAGTTCCGGGCCGAGGTAGGCGAGGTGGCGGCACATCAGGGTCGCCTCCGGACGATGCTGAGCTGCGCTTTCCGGGGCTCCGGCGGCATCGGGGCCCTCATGCGCCCGCCGTGTCCGCGTCGCGGGCGGTGCGGAAGCCGGCGAAGATCTGGCGCCGTACCGGCAGGTCCCAGTTGCGGAAGGTGCCCCGGCAGGCCACCGGGTCGACGGCGAACGAACCGCCGCGCAGCACCTTGTACGGGCCGCCGAAGAACACCTCGGAGTACTCGCGGTAGGGGAACGCGGCGAAGCCGGGGTACGGCAGGAAGTCGCTCGCCGTCCACTCCCAGACGTCGCCGATCAGCTGCCGTACGCCCAGCGGCGACTGGCCGTCCGGGTAGCTGCCGACGGGCGCGGGGCGCAGGTGCCGCTGGCCCAGGTTGGCGTGGGCGGGCCCCGGGTCCTCGTCGCCCCACGGGTAGCGCCGGGACCGGCCGCTGACCGGGTCGTGCCGGGCGGCCTTCTCCCACTCCTCCTCCGTGGGCAGCCGCCGGCCCGCCCATCGCGCGTACGCGTCGGCCTCGTACCAGCTCACGTGCAGAACCGGTTCGTCCGGCGGTACGGGCTCGGTGACGCCGAAGCGCCGCCGCAGCCACCGGCCGCCGTCGCGCCGCCAGAACAGCGGCGCGTGCAGCCCGTGTTCGCGGACGTGGTCCCAGCCCTCGGTGGTCCACCAGCGTGGCTCGTCGTAACCGCCGTCCTCGACGAAATCGAGGTAGGCGCCGTTGCTCACCGGGGTGGTGTCGATGCGGAAGGACGGCAGCAGACGGCGGTGGGCGGGGCGTTCGTTGTCCAGGGCCCACGGTTCGGTGGAGGTGCCCATCGTGAACGGGCCGCCGGGCACCAGGACTTCGGCGGGCAGGATGCCGTCGGAGGTCACCGGCGGTTCGGGGGCTGTGAGCACGGCCGGGCCGCGCCGCAGCTGGTGGGTGATGAGCATGGTCTCGTCGTGCTGCTGTTCGTGCTGCGCGATCATGCCGAACGCGAAGGCGGAGTCCAGCAGGGGCTCGCCGCGCAGCGGGCTGCTCTCCAGCACGTCCAGGACCCGGCCGCGGACGTCCGCCACGTAGCCGTGGGCTTCGGCGGGCGGCAGCAGGGGCAGGGACGGGCGCTCGGCACGCGGGTGCTCGAAGGCGTCGTACACGGAATCGATGTCCGGGCGCAGCGCGTCCCGCTTGCCGACCGCGCGCAGCAGCCACTGCTCCTCCTGGTTGCCGATGTGCGCCAGGTCCCAGACCAGCGGTGACATCAGGGGGGAGTGCTGGGCGGTCAGGTCGCGGTCGTCGACGCAGGTGGTCAGTGCGCGGGTACGGTCACGCGCGGCGAGCAGGGCGCGGGCCGCGCGTTCCCGGAGCGACTCGGGATCGTGGGTCACAGACTGTCCTTCCCAGGGGTGAGCTGGTCCTCGTACGCGGCGTCCACCGGGTGGGCCGGGCCGGTGCGGGGCGCGGCGGGGGAGGCGCCGAGGGGGGCGGCGGACGAGAGGGTGCGGGGTTCCGGCGGGGCGGTGCCCACCGGACCGGGCGGCCCTTCATCCGTCGCGGACGGCTCCCCGTACGCCCCGTCCAGCAGGTCGTCCGCCGGGCAGCGGCCCCGTGCCACATAGCGTTCGGTGAACCGGGCGACGGCGCCGCGCACCCCGGCCGGCACGTCCAGCCGGGCCAGCGCCTCCTGCGCGATGGTGAAGCAGGCCAGCGCGGCGGCCCGCAGTTCGGGGTCGGTCAGCGCGGCGCGGGTGGCGTGCCGCCACAGCGGATTGCGCGGCGCGGGCCGTGCTCCGGCCGTCTCGGCGAGGGGCTTGACCACGCGGTACACGCTCTCGGCGGCCTCCGGGTCGTCGAAGAGCGCGGCCGTGACGGCCAGCGGCACGACCCAGCCGCTGTCCCCCGGCTGCGCGTCGATCATGCGCAGTTCCAGGTGGCCGCGCGGCCGTACGGGCGGGAAGAGCGTGGTGACGTGGTAGTCCAGGTCCTCCTCGGTCGGCGGGCGCGGCGCACCCGTACGGACCCAGTCGCGGAACGTCAGCCCCTCGGGCGCGTCCCACGGGCCGTCGTCGCCGCGCAGGCACATCACGGGCGCGTCCAGGACGTAGGCGGCCCAGGCGGCACGCGGGTCAGGGCCGTCCGGCGGGGCCAGGGTGCGGGCCGGGTCCATCTGGGACCACACCAGCTGGCGGGTGGAGCGGTAGCCGGTCGGGCAGCCCTCGCTGACGGGCGAGTTGGCGAAGGCGGCGACCAGGACGGCGCCCAGCAGGTGCGCCAGCCGCCAGCGGCGGCCGAGGCCGAGCGGGCCCGGCTCCTCCTGGCCGGCGTCCAGGCAGACCTGTACGGACGCGGTGCCGCACATCATGGATCTGCCCGCGGGGCCCCAGCGGTCGAAGTACGCCTCCATGGCGTCGTAGCGGGGTTCGATGAGCACCCGCCGCGGGGGGTGCCAGGGGTTGTGGCCGTGGCCCGCCATGCCCAGGCCCAGCTCCCGCATGGCGGGGCGCACCAGGGCGAGGTCGGCCGAGACGGCCTCGATGCACGCGGTGAGGGAGGTGGCGGGCAGCGAGCTGAGCTCCAGCTGTCCGCCGGGTTCGAAGGTGAGGGCCGACCGCAGGGGGAGGGCGCGGAGTGCGGCGGCCGCTTCGCGGTGTCGTGCGGGGTCGACGGGACATCGGGGGTGGTGGGCGTCGTGGACCAGCCATTCGATCTCGACGCCGGTGCGCCGGGGCGGTCCGGTCTTGAAGCAGATGCCACGCAGGTGGGCCTCCAGCTCCGCCTCCGTGACCGACGGCCGTGCAGGCATGGGCTCCAACTCCCTCGGATCGGGACGGCGGCTGCCGTCCGACGGCGGGAATGCCGTCCCCCACCTAAGCGGGTGCGGGCGGCGCACTCAAGGGCACATTCTCGTCGGCCCGGTGCCGGCGCGCGAGGGCACCGGCCCGGGGCGGCCTGGCTCCCGGGCCGGTGCGTCCGTCTCTGCCTGCGGTGATGCCGTGGTGGGCACGGGACGGAGGGGGGTGCGGAGGCGGTACGGAGGGTTCGTTTCTTTGTGCGAATTTGGTGAGCGGCGGGGCCGGCGGACCCCGGCCGGTCAGGCCCCGGCCCAGGCCCGCCGTTCCGCGCCGCGGGGGTCGTCGGTCAGGACCCAGGCGGCGTCGACGCGCATCGTCCGCCGGCGCTCGTTGTCGTACGGCTCCCAGCCCGGGCTGCCGGTCGTGGCGAACCGGACCCAGCTGCCGTGCATCCGTGCGGCGAGGTCCGCGGGGGGCGCGCCGGGGCCGAGCAGGCCGCCGGGTCCGCGCAGCCGGGGCAGCTGCGTGCGGTCGAAGACGAACGGGAGCTCCACCGCGTGGGCGGCGCCGAGCGTTCCGCCCAGGGCCGGGGAGCGCCAGGCGAACTCGTAGGCGAAGGTGGCGGCCCCGGGGTGGGCGGCATGGGCGGAAGCCAGGGCCCAGCTGCCCGCGCCGAACAGCGCGTCGCCCATGACGGCGGACCGCAGCGCGCCGTAGGACGCACCGGGACGTGCGGTGCGGTACGTCTCGACGAGCCGCGCCGGGGCCGGGTGCGAGGCGGCCGCCACCGCGTCGACGTCAGCGGCGGTCGAGGTGGCGTACCGGCCCACCGGGGACAGGTAGAGGTTCCCTTCCTCGGCGTTGGTGCCGATCAGCAGGTCCACGCCGGAGCCGGACCCGGCCGCGACGGACTCGGCGGGCTGGGTGTCGAGGACCAGGCTGAAGGGGCTGAGGCCGAGCAGCGGGTCGCGGTGCGTCCCGGTGCGCAGGTCGATGCCCGCCAGCCCGGCCGCGGCCTCGGCCAGGCGCTCGTCGCTGAGGTCCGCGAACGCGCCGGCGTGCGGCTCGGCCCCCAGCGCCGCGGCGGCCGCCCGGGTGACGCGCGCTGCCTGCTCGCCCGTGAACGCCCCCAGGCCGCTCCCGCTCTGGACGATGGCCCGGCGGAAGAGGCCCGTGGCCTCGGGGGTGGCGAGGACGCCGCCGACGATGGTCGCCCCGGCCGACTGGCCGAAGAGGGTGACGCGGTCCGGGTCACCCCCGAAGGCGGCGATGTTCTCGCGTATCCAGCGCAGCGCGGCGACGACGTCGAGCAGGCCGCGGTTGGCGGGCGCGCCGGGGAGGTCGAGGAAGCCCGCGATGCCGAGCCGGTAGTTCAGGGTGACCAGCACGACGCCGTCGCGGGCGAAGCCGGAGCCGTCGTACAGGGCGGACCGCGTCGAGCCGGCGACGAACCCGCCGCCGTGCACGAACACCATGACGGGCAGGCCGCCGGCCGCGTCCGCCGGCGTCCAGACGTTGACGGTGAGGTAGTCCTCTCCGCGGCTCCAGCCGGTGCCGAAGTAGGGGGTCATGTCCAGGTTGCCCAGATTCCGCGCGGACTGCGGTGCGTTGGGGCCGGGCGCGGTGGCGTCCCGTACGCCGTCCCAGGGCGCGTGCGGCCGCGGCGGCGCGAACCGTCCGGCGCCGACGGGCGGGGCGGCGTAGGGGATGTCCAGGAAGGCGGCCGTGCCGTCCTGGCGCAGGCCGCGGACAGCGCCCTGCGCGGTGGTCACGACGGGGGCCGGGTGACGGTGGTGCGTCGGTCTCACGGGCATGCCTCTCTGCGGCCTCAGTCCTGCTCGGTGTACGGGGTGAACGGGGCCCAGCCCTTGACGGCGAACGTGCTCCCGTCGCGCACCACCTCCACGGCACCGTGGCCGCCCAGGTGCGCGGGGATCACCAGGGCGTTGGTGTCGGCCGCCCGGCCCAGCACCTTGCGCCGGGTGGCGCGGGCGCCCGCGGGATCCTCGCAGAAGCAGCTGTTGGCGTCCGGTTCGAGGATCTGCAGCGGGGTGTGCAGCAGGTCGCCGACGAACACCGCGCGGTCCGTGCCGGACGCGAGGGTCAGCACGCAGGAGCCGGGGGTGTGCCCGGGGGCCGCGTCCAGGCGCAGGTTCGCGTCGATCCGGTGGCTGCCCTCCCACAGCAGCGTCAGACCGGCCTCGTGCACGGGCGCCACGCTGTCCTCGAAGACATTCTGATTGCCGCGGCCGAGCAACGGCCGGTGATGGTTGAGGGGGTTCCAGAACGTGAAGTCGTCCTTCGGTATCAGATAGGTGGCGTTGGGAAAGGTGGGCACCCAGTTCCGCCCGTCCAGATACGTGTTCCAGCCGACGTGATCGACGTGGAGATGGGTGTTGATGACGACATCCACGTCTTCGGGCGCGACACCGGCCCGGGCGAGACCGGCCAGGAACCCGGTGTCGAGACGGCTCCAGACCGGGGCGTACGGGCGCTCCTTGTGATTGCCCACCCCGGTGTCGACCAGGATGTTCTTCCCTTCGCTGCGCAGCAGCCAGGTCTGGACCGCGGACCGGACGACACGGGTCCGCGCGTCCATGAAATCCGGGGAGATCCAGGAGGCGTTGTCCTTCCACACGCGCTCCGGAAGGTCGGGAAAGAACGTGTCCGGCGTCATGCCGACCGGGCCGAAGAATTCCCGGACGCGCGTGACGGTGACCTTGCCGAGTTCGATGGTTTCCATGGTTTCCCTACCGTGCCTTTGCGAATCCGTGAGCTGTCCCGGAACCGTACGAACGGCCCGCGCCTGCGCGGTATCCGTCAGGTGACTGCACCCGCGCACGCCCCGTACGCCGTCGCGGCGGGTGATCCGGCCGCTTGTAATCTGGGCGTGACGAGGCACGGCGGCTCCGGCACGGGAGCCCACACCCCTGGAGACCCCGTGGACGAGCACCCAGCGGCCTCCGGCGCGGCCGGGGGACCGGTGCCCGACACGGAGGACTCCCTCGTCGGCCGGGGCGCGGAACTGGCGCGCCTCTTCCGTACGGTGGACTCCCGGGCGGCGGACCCGGCAGCCGCGGCCGGCCCGGTGCTGATCCTCACCGGAGACCCGGGGGCCGGGAAGAGCGCGCTGCTGGACGCCGCGGCGCGCCGGGCCGCGGCGCAGGGCGCCCGGGTCCTGCGCGCCGGCGGGAGCGAGTCGGAGTCGGGTCTCGCGTTCTCCGCCCTGCACCAAGTGCTGCGGCCGGTACGGTCCGTGGCCGACACGCTCCCGGAGCGGCAGCGCGCGGCGCTCCACGACGCCTTCGGTACGGGACGGGCCGCGGCGTCCCCCGACCCCATGCTGACCGGGCTCGCCGTCCTGAGCCTGCTGTCCGCGCTGGGCGAGCGGCAGCCCGTACTCGTCGTACTGGACGACGCCCAGTGGTGCGACCGCGCCTCCCTGGACGCCCTGGCCTTCGCCGCCCGGCGGCTGGCGGAAGAGCCCGTCACGCTGCTGGCCGGCGTCCGCACCGGCGACCGCCTCCCGGGCTTCGACCGGCACGTACCGGCGCTCACCCTCGGCCCGCTCGACGACACCGCGGCCCACCGCCTCCTGGACCTCCAGCCGCAGCGCCCCACCGGCCGGGTCAGGACCCGCGTCCTCGACCAGGCGGGCGGCAACCCCCTGGCACTGATCGAGCTGGCGCGGTCCGCCGCCGAGGCCGGGGATCCGCTGTCCGCGGGCCCGCTGCCGCTCACCGACCGTCTGGAGCAGCTCTTCGCCGCCCGCCTGCACGGCCTCCCGGCCCGCACCACGCGGGCGCTGCTCCTCCTGGCCGCCCTGGACACCGCCGACTCCGCTCAGGCCGGACCGGCCGGGCATCCGCCGCACACGGGGAGCGACGCACGGCTGCCGTACGCTCAGGACGGGCACGGGCTGCCGTACGCCGAGGGTGCGCCCGGGCTGCCGTACGCCGACGACGCCGCCTGGCCGCCCGCCGAGGAGGCCGGGCTCATCCGCCGGACCGGCCGGGACATCCGGTTCCGCCACCCGCTCGTGCGGTCCGCCGTGTACCACGCGGCGCCCTTCGAAGCGCGGCGCGACGCCCACCGTACGCTCGCCGAGAGGCTGCGCGACGCACCGGACCGGCGTGCCTGGCACCTCGCCGCCGCCTCCGCCCGCCCGGACGCGGCCGTGTCCGCCGCACTGGAGCGGACCGCCGGCCGGGCCCGCCGCCGCGGCGGCCACGCGGCAGCGGCCAAGGCCCTGCAACGCGCCGCCGAACTGGCACCACGGCGCGCGGACAGCGCCCGGCTGCTGGTCGAAGCCGCCGGCACGGCCGTGCTCACGGGCGATCTCGCCTGGGTCGAGGAACTGGCCGCCGCGGCGCGCGCACGGACCGACGACCCGGTGCTGCTGGCCGCCGCGGCGGCGCACGTCGGCCGGCTGGCGGCGCTGACCGTACGCCATGGCGTGGTCTTCGCCCGGCTCGCCGGTACGGCCCGGGAGCTGGCGGCCGCGCAGCCCGCCACGGCGCTCGACTTCCTGTCCGCGGCCGCCGTGGTCCGCTTCTACTCCGGGGAGGAGAGCCACCGGCAGGACATCCGGGACATACTGCGGCTCATCCCCGAGTGCGAGCCCACATCGCAAGGCTGGCTGCGCGCTTGGGTGCGAGCCGTATCGGACCCGTTCCGCGGCAGACCGCAGCTCGTGGCGGCCCTGCGTGCGGCGACCGCCGCGGCGGAGCACCGGCCCGACCGGCTCACCGCTCTCGCGGTCATGGCATGGCTCCTGGACGAGACCCCGCGGGCCGCACGCGCCTTCGACACGGCCTTCGACCACCGGCAGCCGCACGGACCGCTGCCGGCGGGGCTGGGTGGTGCCGCCGCCTGGACCTACGTGGAACTGGGCAGGTGGGGGCAGGCCCGCGAGGTGTGCGCCCGTACGGCGGCGGTCGGCGCCGCGGCGGGGCTGGACCACGCCGTGGCGTGTACGGCCGCGGTGGACGCCGTGGTGCTGGCCCACCAGGGCGACGCGGCGGCAGCCCGGGCCCGTGCCGAGGACGCGCTGGCCCTGATCGACCCGCTGGAGAGCCGTTCGGTCGCCGTCTACGCCCGGCGCGCGCTCGGCGCCGCCGCGGCCGCGGACGGCGCGTACGACACCGCGTACGATCAACTCCGGTCGGTCTTCACGGCAGACGGCGCGCCCGTCCACTACCACGCCTCCTGTCCGGCCCTCGCGGACCTGGCCGCCGCCGCGGTGCGCAGCGGCCGGCGTGCGGAGGCCGCCGCGATCGTCGAGCGCTGCGCCCGCACGCTCGGGGACGACGCCTCACCCCGGCTGCGCGCCCTGCTCGGCCGCGCCCGCGGTCTGCTGGCGGCCACGGCCGACGCCGAACCGCACTTCCGGGCGGCCCTGGCGGACCCGGCGTTCGCCTCCTGGCCCTTCGAGCGTGCCCAGACCCTGCTGGACCTCGCCGAATGGCTGCGGCGCCGTCGGCGCATCGCGGAGGCACGGCCCCTGCTCGCCGAAGCCCTGGAGACGTTCCGGCGCCTGGGGGCGCGCCCGTGGACCGAGCGCGCCCGGGCCGAAGCGCGCGCCGCCGGCCTCGACGCCACGGCGGCAGCCCCCGACGCGCTCGCCGAACTGTCGCCGCAACAGCAGCAGATCGTCGCCCTCGCCGCCCGCGGCCTGACCAACCGCGAGATCGGCGAACGGCTCTTCCTCTCCCCGCGCACGGTCGGTTCGCACCTCTACCGCAGCTTCCCCAAGCTGGGCGTCACCGCCCGCTCGCAGTTGCGCGACCTCGTCGACGGGACGGGGGACGCGGAGAGCTGACCGGTGCTGCCGGATGCCGCCCCGTGCGGGCCGCCGGTGGCGGCACCGAGCACGGCGCCCCGCGCTCCGGGCCCCGGCGGCACGGCTCACGTACGATCGTTCCGGTGGCCGGAACGGCCGGCACCGGACGAGGGGACGCGATGACGAGAGCGGGCAGCGGCGGTCGCGGCGCGGCGTCGCGGCCCCTGGCGGTCTTCGACCTGGACGGCACGCTCGCCGACACCGGACACCGCCAGCACTTCCTGGAGCGCCGGCCGCGCGACTGGAAGGGCTTCTTCGCCGCGGCGCCGGACGACCCGCCGCTCGCGCCGGGCGTCGAACTGGCCCGGAAGAGCGCCGAGGAGTGCGAGGTCGTCTACCTGACCGGCCGCCCCGAGCGCTGCCGCCGGGACACGCTGGCCTGGCTCGGGCGGCACGGCTTGCCGGAAGGACGGCTCCACATGCGTCCGAACGAGGACCGGCGCCCCGCCCGGTACACCAAGCTGGAACTGCTGCGCCGCCTGGCGGGCAACCGCGAGGTGCGCCATGTCGTGGACGACGACGAACTGGTCTGCGACGCCTGCGAACAGGCGGGCTTCCCGGTCGTACGGGCCCGCTGGGCAGCCCCCTCCACGGACCTGAAGGACGCTCAGGAGCGGGAGGGGCGTACCTGAGTCGGCGGAGCTCCGTAGCGCTCTGCGCGCGGCGGCCGCCGCCCTGTCGAGGAGGTGCGGGCCGCGTACTGCCAGCCCCTGAAAGGACAAGGCACGGGAAGGAACGGACGGTGGACGGTACGACCACAGGCGTGGCCGAGGTGGACGGCCTGCGGCTGCACTACACCCGGGCGGGCTCCGGCCCGCTGGTGGTGCTGCTGCACGGCTGGCCGCAGACCTCCCGCTGCTGGCAGCCGGTCCTGGGCGAACTGGCCAGGGACTACACCGTCGTCGCGCCCGACCTGCGCGGCTACGGCCGCAGCGACAAGCCCACGACCGGGTACGACAAGCGGCGGATGGCGGCCGACATGGCCGGTCTCGTCGAGTCGCTGGGCTTCGCCCGGGCCGCCGTCGTCGGGCACGACCGGGGCGCGCGGGTGGCCCACCGCTGGGCCCTGGACCGGCCGGGACAGGTGGAGCGGGTCGCGCTCCTGGACATCGTGCCGACGCGCGAGATGCTCCGCCGGATGGACGCCACGATCGCCGCCGGTTACTGGCACTGGTTCTTCCACCTCCAGCCCGACCTGCCCGAACGGCTCGTCGCCCCGGACATCCGCGGCTACCTGGAGTACTTCTTCGAGCGCTGGACCTACCACCGGCACGCCCTGACCGACGAGGCCGTGGACGCGTACGTGGCGGCGTTCTCCCGCCCCGGCGCGCTGCGTGCGGGCTTCGACGATTACCGGGCCGCGGAGGACGACACCGCGCTCGACGACGCGGACTTCGCCGAGGGGCGGCTGCTGACCGTGCCCGTACTGGCCCTGTGGGGCTCGGCCGGCCTGCCCGCGCGGCTGCCGACGCTGGACATCTGGCGGGACTATTCCGCCGACCCGGACCAGGTGACGGGCGCGGAGATCGCCGAATGCGGCCACTTCATCGCGGAGGAGGCGCCGGAAGCGCTGCTCGGGCACCTGCGGGAGTTCCTGCCGGAACCCGGCTGACATCCGTGCCCGCCCGGCCCGCCCGACGGCCCGGCGCCCTTCACCGCACCCGACCGCTCCCCACCAGCGCGGTGTGCGGCAGGACGAGCCGCCCGTCCGGCCCCGTGAACTGCGCGCACAGCGCGTCGTACCGGCGCTTGATCTCCGCGATCTCCGCGGGCGGCCGGCTCACCACGATCTGGCCGGCCGACGCCACCCCGGCGGCGGGCCCGCTCCACCATTCGTCGGGGGTGGCCCGGTGGTCCCAGGCCAGCGTCGTACAGCGGACGTCGGCGAGCCCCGCCGCACGCAGCAGGCGGGCGAAGCCCTCCTCGGTACGGGGGAAGTCGTCCTCGGGGGCGAGGGTGGGCAGGTGGGCGGGGCGGGTGACGCCCGCGGCGCGGATCGCGCGGCCGATCAGGGCCTGGCCGGGGGCCGGCGGAGCCGCCCAGAGGGAGAGCGCGACGCGGGCGCCCGGGCGCGCGACCCGGCGCAATGCGGCGAGAGCCGCGCGCGGGCGTCCGACGTGGTTGAGCACGAAGTTGCCCACCACGGCGTCGAACCGGCGGTCGGCGAAGGGCAGACGGGGCAGGGCCGCGACGCACACGTCCGCGTCCGGGACGGCCGAGGCGGCGCGGGCGGCCATGCCGGGGTCGGCGTCCACGGCCGTCACCGTGGCGCCGCGCTCGCCGGCGGCGCGGGCCGCCGTGCCGGTGCCGGTGCCGGCGTCGAGGACACGCAGGCCGGTACGTACCTCCGCGGCGTCGAGCAGCGCTGGTACGGGGTGGGCGCAGAGCGCGGCGAAACTCCGCTCGTACGCCGCCGCCCGCCCGGCCCAGGCGCGCCGTTCGGCGGCGTCGAAAGCGGTGGAGAACGTCGGCATGGCCGCCGCCTTTCCGGTGCGGGGATGACGGCCCGTCGAACGGCGGGGAGCGCCCCGGTGTCCGCGCGCGGTGGTGCTGACCGGCGGTGCGGCGTGCGGGCGGCCGGGCTCCGGGAGAAAACGGACCGGATGCCTCCGAAACTTGTCATAGACACGGAGACACTATTGGATCAGGGGTGCCGGGTGCGTACTATGCGCCACAGTTGATCGATCAAAGACCGGCATGTCTGTTTCCATATCCGGCCCCCTGTGCCGTGACGCTGCTGAGAGGTGGTCAGGAGTGGGATCCGAGCTGACCGTTCCGCCGACCTACTCGCCCCTTCCGCCCGCCATCCATCCCCGGCACCTGGAGATCGAGGCCCGGACGACCGCATGGGCGAATCGTTTCTCCATAGGCTCCGACGAGCTGCGCGCCCGCCTGGTCACCCACGGGATCGGCGGCTTCTCCGCCCGTATCCTGCCCGACGGCCGGGAAGAGGTCGTCTCCCTGCTCGCCGACTTCGTGCTGTGGCTCTTCGGCGTCGACGACGGTTACTGCGAGGAGAGCGACCTCGGGCACGACCCGGGCGCGCTGACGGGCGTACTGCACCGGCTGCTGCGCGTGGCACAGAACCCCGAGGCCCCGATCCTGCCGGGCGACAGCCTCGCCGAAGGCGTCCGGGACCTGCGCCACCGCGTCTCCCGGTACGGCACCGCGGGCCAGGCCGCCCGCTGGGTCGACGCCCTGCGCGAGTACTTCTTCTCCGTGGTGTGGGAGGCGTCCTACCGCCGCTCGGGCGCCGTGCCGAGCCTGCCCGACTACACCCTGATGCGTCTGTACGACGGAGCCACCTCGGTCGTCCTGCCGATGCTGGAGATGGGGCACGGCTACGAACTCCAGCCGCACGAGCGCGAGCACACGTCCGTTCGCGCCGCCGCCGAGATGGCCTCCTTCATCATCACCTGGGACAACGACATCTTCTCCCACCACAAGGAGAGCCGGGGCCCGGGCTACTACCTCAACGTGCTGCGCGTCCTGCAGAACGAGTACGGCATATCCCAGGACGAGGCCCTGACCACGGCGATCGCCCAGCGGGACCGCGTGATGACGCTGTTCATGCGGCTGAGCGCACACCTGCGGCAGCAGGCCAGCCCGCAGCTGCGCCAGTACCTGCACAATCTGGGCACATTCATCCGCGGCTCCCAGGACTGGGGCATCACCTCCCTGCGCTACACCACCCCGGACGACCCGGCCCAGCTGCCCTCGACGCTGCGCACCACGCCCACCGACGCCAGCCACGCGCCGCTGGACATCCCCGTCATCTCCTGGTGGTGGGACCTGATCCCGGCCGCCCACGCGCAGGCGCGCGGGGGAGCGGACGAGGGCGCGCGCACGCACGCGTGGGCGGCGCAGCCCACCGGCTGACCCCCGGCCCCCGGAGCAGGGCACTTGGCTGATACCCGGCCCCCGGGGCAGGGCGCTGGCTCCCCCCCCCGCACAGCCCACCGCGCACCCGGCCGGCTCACTCCGCCGGGTCGTCCGGGCGGTCGCCGAGCCGGTTGCGGCCGGTCAGCGACCGCTGGAGACGAGTGAGCGTGTTGCTCGGCGACCGCCTGCGCAGGGCGGCGCGCGCCGCGTTGGCACCCGGCGCGCCGTGCACGCCGCCGCCCGGATGCGCCCCGGCCGAGGCCAGGAAGAGGCCCTTGACCGGCGTCTCCGGGCGTCCGGTGCCCGGCACCGGGCGGAAGATGAGCTGCTGGTGCATGGCGGTCGTACCGCCGTTGATGGCGCCGCCGTGCAGGTTGGCGTCGAGCGCCTGGAGGGCGGGCGGCGCGAGGATGCGGCGGGCCCGGACGCGGGCGCGGAAGCCCGGTGCGTACCGTTCCACCTGCTCCTCCACCCGGTCCGCCATCGCCTCCTGCTCGCCGGGGCTCCAGGTGCCGGTGATGCCGGCGTCCCCGGCGTCCGCGCGGACGTCGTGCGGTACGTGGGTGTACGCCCACGCCGACTCGGTGCCGGCCGGCGAGCGGGTGGCGTCGGACGTGGTCATCTGCCCGAAGAGGGCGAACGGCCGGTCCGGTACCCGGCCCGCCGCGAGCTGCGCGGCGAACCGTGTCAGTTCGTCGACGCCGTCGGCCAGGTGCACGGTGCCGGCGCCTGCCGCCTCCGGGGCGGCCCACGGCACCGGGCCGTCCAGCGCCCAGTCCACCTTGAACGTCGCGAAATCCCACTGGAAGCGGCGCAGGTCCGCCAGCAGCCGGGTGGGGAGGTGCCGGCTGTCGACCAGGTCGCCGTACAGGGACGGTACGGAGACGTCGGCCAGCACGGCCCGGCGCGCGGGCACCGGCTCGCCGCCCGCGGTGCGCACCCCCACGGCGCGGCCCGCCCGTACGACGACCTCGGCCACGCGTTCACCGCAGCGCAGCACTCCGCCGCGCGCCTCCAGCCGCCGTACCAGGGCCTCGGTGAGCGCGCCCGCGCCGCCGACCGGCACGGGGAATCCGTACGACTGGCCCAGCATGGACATCAGCCAGCCGAAGCCGCCGCTGCCCGCCGCTTCCGGCGCCAGGTCGGCGTGCAGGGCGTTGCCCGCGAGCAGCAGCCGGCCGCCCTCGCCGCCGAACTCCTCCTCGCCCAGCCGCCGTACCGGCAGCACCATCGTGCGGGCCAGCCGCAGGCCGCCCGCGCTGTGCAGCCGGGCGGCGAGCCGGGCCGTGGCCCGTACCGGCGGGAACGGCGTGAACAGGGCGCTCAGGATGTCCGGGCCCACCCGGTCCCAGATCTCGCAGAGCCGCTGCCAGGCGGCGCCGTCGCCGGTGGCGAAACGTTCCAGTCCGTCGGCGGTGGCCGGCCGCCGGCGTTCCAGCACCGCGCACCGGCCGTCGGTCAGCGGGTGCGCGAGGACCCGGGGCGCGTGGCTCCAGCGCAGCCCGTGCTCGTCGAGGCGGAGCGCGTCGAGCACGGGCGAGGCGGCGGCCAGCGGATAGAAGGAGCTGGCCACGTCGTTGACGAAGTCGGGGTGTACGCCGCGGTCGCTGCGGACCGCGCCGCCCGCCTCGGGCTGTGCCTCCAGGACCTCCACGCTCCAGCCCGCGTCGGCCAGCAGGTTGGCGGCCACCAGCCCGTTCGGGCCGGCACCGATCACTACCGCGTCCGGCATTCCGGCCTCCTTCCCGCCGCGCTCGTCACACCGCCTCGCTCGGCTGCCGCGGGCAGCTCTCGACGACCTTGGCCAGCCGGCCCAGCATGCTGCGGTGCCGGAGCTGGAACAGCGCGTCCAGGACGGTGTTGTGCACCAGCCCGCCGGGTCCTTGCAGGGGGTGTTCGTCCATGATGATCAGGCTGTGGTCGCCCCAGGGGCGGATCTCGATCGCGATCCGCGCGGTGCCCAGCGCGCCGCTGTCCACCTCCAGCTCCAGTTCCCGCGGGGCTTCGCAGCGCCGCACGATGGTCCGGCCGGTGAGGTTCAGCGGCCCCAGGCGCACGCTGTACGAGAGGGTGGCCCCCAGCTCCGGCCAGTCGCCCTCGCACGGCCGCGACCGGTACGGCCCGACCACCCAGTCCTGGTACCGCGTGCCGTCGGCGAGCACCGCCCACACCGCGTCAGGATGCCTCTTGATCAACTGATGTCTTACCGCCATGCGGTCTCCAACGTCGGGGGGAACCGGTCGTCGGCGTCGCTTGTCAGCGTAGGCCGGTCCCCTCGGTTCGGCCTCCGGGACCACACCCGTGTGCCCACGGGGCACCGGGCCACACACGGGCGCGCGCCGGGCCGCGCGGCCGTCACGGCGTTACGTTGAGGAAGCCCGCATCCGGGTACCCGCCCCCGGATCCGCCCGCCTGACCTCCCCGCACCCGCCCGTACCGCCCACACCCCCGGCACCGTCCGCAGAGCCCGTGGAGGACCGCCCGTGAGCCACGACCTCCCCCTGCGCGGACGCACCGCCGTGGTGACCGGCGCCGCGCGCGGTCTGGGCGCGCACATGGCACGTTCACTCGTACGGCGGGGAGCCGACGTGGCCCTGCTCGGCCTGGAGGAGGACGAACTGGAGCGGGTCGCGGCCGGCCTGCCGGGGCACGCCGCCCACTGGCCGGTGGACGTCACCGACGAGGACGCGATGGACCGGGCCGCCGCGCTCGTGGAGCGCCGCTTCGGCCCGCCGTCCGTCGTCGTCGCCAACGCCGGGGTGGTGGCGGGCGGCCCCTTCCTCGACACCGACCCGGCCGTCTGGCGCCGCGTCGTCGAGGTCAACCTGATCGGCAGCGCGGTGACCGCCCGCGCCTTCCTGCCCGGCCTCCTGCGCACCCGGGGCTACCTCCTCCAGGTGGCCTCCCTCGCGGCCATCGGCCCGGCGCCGATGCTCTCCGCGTACTGCGCCTCGAAGTCCGGGGTGGAGACCTTCGCACAGGTGCTCCGCGCCGAGCTGGCGCACCGTGGGGTGGGTGTCGGCACCGCGTACCTCAGCTGGGCGGACACCGAGATGGTGCGCGCCTCCGACCGCCGGGCGGCGATGCGGGAGCTGCGGGCGCATCTGCCGTGGCCCATGTCGAAGACGTACGACGCCGCGCCGGTGGCCGACCGGATGGTACGGGGCATCGAACGGCGGGCCGCCACGGTCTACGCACAGCCGTGGCTGCGCGCGGGCCAGGCGGTGCGCGCCGTCCTGCCGGGCATCGTGACGGAGGGCTCCCGCCGCGCGTTCCTGCGCCTGGCGGGCCGCGCCGACCTCCCGGCGACCGGGCTGCTCGGGGCGGGCGGCCGGGCGGCCGAGGACTCCGGCGACCTCCGTGCCTGACCGTCCGCAGGGCGGGGACGGGGGCGGGGCGGGGCGCGGCCGTTCGGCGCAACCGGCACGCGGTCCCGCCGCCCCCGGGACAAGCTCGGGGCATGGACCAAGCATCGGCTCCCCGGGCGCGGCTCGGGCTCGTGTTCCTGCTGGCGGCGGCCGGGGTCGCCGCCACCCTGACTCCCGGCGCGGCGGCCCAGGACCGTACGGGTGCCGCGCCCCGGGACCGTACGGCCGCCACGGACCGAACGGTCTCCGCCTGGCTGCCCTACTGGGGCGACACCAAGGGCGCCTACCGCGACGCCCTCCAGAACGCCGCCCACCTGCACACCGTCAGCCCCTTCTGGTACCGGGCCACCTCCGCCACCACCGTCAAGGGCCAGCACGACGCGGGGGACCGGCAGGTCATCGAGGGGCTGCACCGGGCCGGCATCAAGGTCGTGCCGACCGTCAACGAGTCCATGGACGCCGCCGCGATGGCCGCGCTGCTGCACGACCGGGCCCGCCGCGGCGCGCACATCGCGGCGCTGCTGCGGCTGGTGGCCTCCCGCGCGTACGACGGCATCGACCTCGACTACGAGACGATGGCGACCACCGGAACCGCCCGGATGCGGGAGCGGGTACGCACCGGCTACGCGCTGTTCGCCGAGGAGCTGTGCGCCAAGCTGCACGCCAAGGGCAAGAGCTGCGTCATCACGGTCATGGCCCGCACCGGCGGCTCCGGCAAGGCGTACGACTACGTGCGCCTCGGCAAGGCCGCCGACCGCGTCCGGATCATGGGCTACGACCTGCACTGGGCGGAGGGCGCACCGGGCCCGCTGTCCTCGCTCGCCTGGTACGAGGAGTTCCTGCGGTACGCCACCCGCACCGTGCCGCGCGACAAGCTGGAAGTGGCCTTCCCCGGTTACGGGTGGGACTGGACCCAGGGCGTCAGGGCCCGCGCCAAGCACGTGACCTGGAAAGAGGCGGAAGCGCTGCGCCGCCGTAAGGGCGCCGCCTACCGCTTCGACGAGAAGTCCGGCACGCCGCACTTCACGTACCGGCAGGGCCGGGCCGTGCACCACGTCTGGTACCAGGACGCGCGCGGTGTCGCCGCGCACCTGCCGGTGCTGCGCAAGTACGGCGTGCGGAACAGCGGGCTATGGGCGCTCGGGTTCGAGGATCCGGGGTTCTGGAAGGCGCTGCGCGGCGAGTAGCCGCAGCGCCGCCTCGGACGGGCTGCCGGCCCGCGCGGTGAACATCAGCAGCCCCTGCCCGGAGCTGTCCGGCGTGTGCAGCATCTCGAAGTCCAGCTCCATGGCGCCCACCAGCGGATGGTGGAAGTGCTTGACGCCGAAGCTGCAGTTGCTGACGCCGTGCCGCGACCACAGGGCGCTGAACTCGGCGCTCTTCATGGACAGTTCGCCGACCAGCTCGGCCAGCTGCTGGTCGTCCGGGTGCTGCCCGGCCGCCATGCGCAGCGCGGCGACGGCCCGCCGGGTCTCCGTCTCGCGGTCCGGGTACAGCTCGCGGGTGTGCGGGTCGAGGAAGAGCAACCGCTGGGTGTTGGGGCGGTCCAGCGGCCGGCCGGGGCTGCCGAAGTCCAGGTGCCCGGCCACCAGCGCGTGCCCCGCCCGGTTCCACGCCAGCACCTCGAAGCGCCGGCCGAGCGCCAGGGCGGGCACCTCGCCGAGGGCGGCGAGCAGCTGGAGCGTGCCGGGGCGCGCCTTGTCGGGCCGGACGGCCGGGCGGCGCCGGGCCCGGGCGGGGCGGGCCAGGTCGCGCAGGTGGGCACGTTCGTCGGGGGACAGCCGCAGGGCGCGGGCGAGCGCGTCGAGGACCTCGTCCGAGGCGTTGTGGCTCTGGCCCTGTTCGAGCCGTGTGTAGTACGCGACGCTCACGCCGGCCAGCTGCGCCAGCTCCTCGCGGCGCAGGCCCGGTACGCGGCGCCGGGCGCCGTAGGAGACCAGGCCGACGTCCTCGGGCTGGAGGCGGGCGCGGCGGGTTCTGAGGAAGTTGCCCAGCTCGGCGGGTGTGTCCATGACGGCCAGTGTCGTCCACCGGGGCGCGCCGTGCCTGACCCTGCCGTTGTCAGGCTCCGACGGTGCGGGTTCCGGGCTCCTGGCGATCGGCTGTTCCCTCCGGCATACCGACCGCTTAGTATGCCGAGGGTCGCGGGGTCCGGCACCCCGCGCTCCCCGCGTACCCGAGGTCTGTGGAGGCACCTGTGAAGGCATGGCGCGTACACGAGAACGGCGAGCCTCGCGAGGTGATGCGGCGCGAAGAAGTGCCGGACCCACAGCCAGGACCGGGGCAGCTGCTGCTGCGGGTGCGGGCGGCCAACGTCAACTTCCCCGACGCGCTGCTGTGCCGCGGCCAGTACCAGGTGCGCCCGCCGTTCCCCTTCACACCGGGGGTGGAGATCTGCGGCGAGGTGCTCGAAGCGGGCGCGGGCACGTCCGCCGAGGCGGGCGCCCGGGTGCTGGCCCAGCCTCCGCTGCCGGACGGCGGTTTCGCCGAACTGGCCGTCGTGGACGCGGCGGCGGTCCGCCCCGCACCGGACGCCCTGGACGACGCGGAGGCCGCCGCACTGCACATCGGCTACCAGACCGGCTGGTTCGGCCTGCACCGCCGGGCCCGCCTCCAGCCCGGCGAGACGCTGCTCGTGCACGCCGCGGCGGGCGGCGTCGGCAGCGCCGCCGTACAGCTCGGCAAGGCCGCCGGGGCGCGGGTCATCGGGGTGGTGGGCGGCTCGGCGAAGGCGGCCGTCGCCCGCGAACTCGGCTGCGACGTCGTGCTGGACCGGCGCGCCGACGACATCGTGGCCGCCGTCAAGGAGGCGACCGGCGGCCGGGGCGCGGACGTGGTCTACGACCCGGTGGGCGGCGACGCGTACGCCAAGTCCGTCAAGTGCGTCGCCTTCGAGGGCCGCATCGTGGTCGTCGGCTTCGCCGGCGGCACCGTACCGGCCCCCGGCCTCAACCACGCCCTCGTGAAGAACTACTCGATCCTCGGCCTGCACTGGGGCCTCTACACCACCAAGGACCCGGCCGCGGTCGACGCCTGCTACGAGGAACTGGCCAAGCTCGCCGCCCAGGGCGTCATCCGGCCGCTCATCGGCGGCCGGGTGCCACTGTCCGGCGCGGCCGAGGCCGTCCAGCGGGTCGCCGACGGCACGACCACCGGCCGGCTGGTCGTCGTGCCCGGCCTGGAGGACGCGTCATGACCAGGGAGACCACCGAGACCGGACGCATCGACGCCACGGAACTCCGCCGCCGTACAGCCGGCTTGCTCGCGTCCCACCCGCCCGCCGCCACCGCTCCGCTCGACTTCCTGAGGGCCCGCTTCGACGCCGGACTGGCGTGGGTGCACTTCCCCCGGGGCCTCGGCGGACTCGACGCGCCGCGCGCTCTGCAGGCCGTCGTGGACACCGAGCTGGAGGCGGCGGGCGCGCCCGACAACGACCCGCGCCGCATCGGCATCGGCCTGGGCATGGCCGCCCCCACCATCCTCCGCTTCGGCACGGACGAGCAGAAGAAGCGCTTCCTGCGGCCGCTGTGGACCGGCGAGGAGGTGTGGTGTCAGCTGTTCAGTGAGCCCGGCGCCGGATCGGACCTGGCCGCGCTCGCCACCCGCGCCGTACGGGACGCGGACGGCAGCGGCTGGGTGGTGGACGGCCAGAAGGTCTGGACGTCCGGCGCCCACCAGGCCCGCTGGGCGATCCTCATCGCCCGTACGGACCCGGAACTGCCCAAGCACCGCGGCATCACCTACTTCGTGTGCGACATGACCGACCCCGGCGTCGAGGTGCGGCCGCTGCGCCAGATCACCGGCGAGGCCGAGTTCAACGAGGTCTTCCTGACCGGCGTACGGATCCCCGACGCGCACCGCCTCGGCGAGGTGGGGGAGGGCTGGAAGGTCGCGACCACCACCCTGATGAACGAGCGGGTGGCGATCGGCGGCGCCCGCCTGCCGCGCGAGGGCGGCATGATCGGCGTCGCCGCGCAGGCCTGGCGGGCCCGCCCGGAGCAGCGCACCCACGACCTCCACCAGCGGCTGCTCGGCCTGTGGGTGGACGCCGAGGTCGCCCGCCTGACGGGCGAGCGGCTGCGCCAGCAGCTCGCCAAGGGGCAGCCGGGCCCGGAAGGCAGCGGCATGAAGCTGGCGTTCGCCCGGCTGGCGCAGCAGATCAGCGGCTGGGAGGTGGAGTTCCTGGGCGAGGACGGGCTGGCGTACGACGACTGGACCCTGCGCCGCCCCGAGGGCGTGGACTTCACCGGACGCCAGGCCGGCTACCGCTACCTGCGGGCCAAGGGCAACTCCATCGAGGGCGGCACCTCCGAGGTGCTGCTGAACATCGTCGCCGAACGCGTCCTGGGGCTGCCGCCCGAGCCGCGCACCGACAAGGACGTCGCCTGGAAGGACCTCCCCCGATGACCGCTCCGAACGGGGCCCCGGGCCTCACCGAACCGGGCCTCACCGAACCGTCCCCCGCGCAGCCCGACGCGGCCCCCGGCCTCCTCTACTCGGAGCCGGAGGACGACCTGCGGGCCGCCGTCCGCTCGCTGCTCACCGACCGCGGCGGCCCGGCCGCCGTCCTCGCCGACCTGGAGAGCGGCCGGACGCACGACACCGGCCTGTGGCGCGCGCTGGCCACGGACATGGGCACGGCCGGGCTGCTGGTACCGGAGAAGCTCGGCGGACAGGGCGCGAGCGCCCGCGAGGCCGCTGTCGTCCTGGAGGAACTGGGCCGCTCGGTGGCCCCCGTGCCCTATCTGACCAGCGCGGTACTGGCCGTGACGGCTCTGCTCGGCTGCGAGACGGACCGCCCGGAAGTGGCCGCGCCGCTCGCCGCGCTCGCCGAAGGGCGCAGCGTCGGCGTACTCACCGTCCCCCTGCCGACGGCTCCGGACGCCCTGCCGGAACCGGCCGTACGGGCCGCCGCGGACGGCACACTGAGCGGCGAGGTGACCGGTGTCGCGGACGCCGCCGCCGCGGACGTGCTGCTCGTCCCGGCGGACGGCCCGTACGGCTACGCGCTGTACGCGGTGGACGCGACGGCCGACGGGGTGCGCGTCGCACCGGGCGTCCCGCTCGACCTGACCCGCGTCCCGGCCCGGGTCACCCTCGACGGCGCCGCCGGACGGCTGCTGGCCGGGCAGGACACGGCCCGCGCCGCGGTGACCGGGGCGCTGCTGGCGGGCGCGGGCCTGCTCGCCTCCGAGCAGCTCGGCATCGCCGAATGGTGCCTGGCCGAAACGGTCCGGCACACCGCCGGGCGCACCCAGTTCGGCCGTCCCGTCGGCTCCTTCCAGGCACTCAAGCACCGGATGGCCGCACTCTGGCTGGACGTCGCCTCGGCCCGCGCGGCCGCCCGCAACGCCGCCGACGCACTGGCCACCGGCAGCCCGGACGCACCGGTGGCGGTGGCCGTCGCGCAGGCGTACTGCGCGCCCGTCGCGGTGCGCGCGGCCGAGGAGTGCATCCAGCTGCACGGCGGCATCGGCATGACCTGGGAACACCCCGCCCACCTGTTCCTCAAGCGCGCCAAGGCCGACGAAATCGCCCTGGGCACACCGGGCCGACACCGCGCCGCACTCGCGCAACTGGTGGACATCCCGGCCCCCTAGCGACTCCGGAACCTCGCTCTGACGCCCCGTACAGGCCGCTTCGTACTCGCCTGCACGGGGCGTCGTCGTGCGCGTGCCATGGATGTGCAGCCCACTGCGGCTACGCCGGCGAGAGAAGCGTGTGTCAGGGTGTGCGCATGCTTGAGGTCGTGGTGGAGACGGAAACCGGGGAGCGGCACGTTCGCGTGTCCGCCGAGGAGCTGGCCAGGCTGGTCCGGCGGATCGGCGGCGACGGGGACCGGTTCCTGGTGCTCCAGCGGATACCCGACCTGCCTGACGTTTTCGCCCAGGTATGGCACGAGGCCGGTGGCGACTACACCCTGGAACACCGCGACGGCGGCGCGGACCGCCACTTCCGGGCAGGGGCCGGCCAGCCGGGGGCCGTGGTGGACGCGCTGTCCGGATGGGCCCGCCGACAGACGGACTGGGACGCCGGCCTGGCCTGGTCGCCGCTGGACGTGGGCCCCGTCCGGGAGGCGCCGCCGCTCGACCTCGACGAGGACGAGCGCGAGGAACTGGAAAGGCGCGTGCGCGAGGTGCTGGCCGGCGGGTACGCCTCTCGTGCCTCCCTGGCCGAACTCGCCGAGGACTTCCTGGCCACCGAGGACCGCCGTCCTGTCTCGCGCGAGCAGGCCCGGGCGCTGGCCGACAGGATGTGGCTGCGGCGGGTGGCGGAGCAGGCCACCTGGCAGGGCGAGACCAACCCCGAGCGGCTCACCCGCGCCTTCGACGCCCTGCAGGAGGCGGGCATCACCACGCGCGAGAATTTCACCTGCTGCCGTCACTGCGGCCAGTCCGAGATCGGTGGCGAGGCCGCCCCCGGCGCCCGTGGCTTCGTCTACTTCCACGCCCAGTGCACGGCCTCCGCCGCCGCAGGCCACGGACTGACGCTTCTCTACGGCGGTTTCGACGGCTCCCCCGAGACGACCGCGGCCATCGGCCACGAGACCGTGGCCGCCCTCGAAACCGTCGGCCTGCGTGCCGAGTGGGACGGTGACCCGGGCCGCGCCATCACCGTCGCACCGCTGGTCTGGCGCCGTCGCCTGATCGGGTAACGAACGCCGGCCCACGCCGCGCACCGCACCGAGGCTCCCAGGCAGCGGCTCTCGTCGACCGGGCTCAGCCGGCGGCCGGAAATCCGGTCCGCTCGGTCACAAGCCGAAGGGCATGACAGGCGGGTGGGGTCGCCCTGTCCCCGTTCAATTGGGTTCAGGGGCTGGGGGAAGGTTCGCGTCCGTATACGCCTCCGCGATGCTGAACACGCTGCCGCACGCCGGGCACTCCGCACGGCCGAAGACGTGCCTGATCCCCTCGGCGAGTCGCCGCTGCCCGTCCCGGACGGCTGTGGCGTGCATCCACCGGCCCGGATCCCGAAGCTCCCCGGCCGGGACGGGCCGCAGCTCCCGCCGCTCGATGTCGCCCCGCTCCCAGTCGCGGACGGCCGAGTAGCGGCCGTGGTCGCCGACAGCGATGGTCACCTCCGCTTCGCAGTGCGGGCAGGGCACGGCACCTGCGTCCAGTCCGTCACCAGGGCATTGAACTGTCCCCAGAGCCCCGCTGCCAACTTGCGGAACGGCGGGAACAGGGGCCTCTGCTGCCTGCCCGGCATTGCCACACCGGCGGCCGCGACCCGGCTGGACCTGACGCTGTCGGCCCCACCGAGCGCCGGCGCAGCCGGCCCCAGGACCGCCGGCTGACCGCCACCGGTCGTCGCCCAGAGCCGCGCTGCCCCACCGCTTCGAAGAGAAAGGGCGGGGGGAATAGCGCTACGCGTCGGTGGGTTGCCTGATGTTGATCACGTATGTGTGACGCGCCGACAAGGAACCGCCATGAGTCGACTGCCCCTTGACGCTGAAGCCCACCACGACGGGCGCCTCGCGGGGCGCACGGTCGTCCTGATCGGCGGTGGTTCGGGCATCGGGCTGCGGGTCGCGCACCATGCGGCCGCGGCCGGGGCCCGCGTCGTGCTGGGCGGCCGTACTCCCGCGCGCCTGGCCGCCGCGGCGGAGCGGGTGGGTGACTCGGCGACCTGGCGGACCGTGGACGTCACGGACGGCGCCTCGCTCGCGGCGTTCTTCGCGGAACTCGACCGCGTGGACCACCTGTTCACCTCCGCCGCCTCCTACCAGGTGGGCCCGATGCTGGAGCTGGACGACGAGGAGGCGGCGAGCCCGTTCGTCTCCAAGTTCTGGGGCCAGTACCACGCCGTGCGCTGCGCCGCGCCGAAGCTGGCGGCGGATGGCTCCGTGGTGCTGATGTCCGGTGCCGCAGGGGCCCGGCCCCCGGCGCCCGCACCCGCCTATGCCGCGTGCAACGCGGCGATCGAAGGGCTCGGGCGGGGGCTGGCCCTCGAACTCGCCCCGGTCCGCGTCAACGTCGTCTCGCCCGGCACCATCGACGGCGACCTCTGGGCGCGGCGTCCGGCCGCAGACCGTGAAGCCGCCTTCACGCAGTACCGGAGGGACACGGTCCTGCACCGCCTGGGTACCGAGGACGACATCGCCCATGCCGTGCTGTTCCTCTTCACCAACGGCTTCACGACCGGCTCCACCCTCTACCCCGACGGCGGCTACACCCTGCGGTGACTCCATCCGGAACCGGCGGATCGCGCCCTCCCGCGACAGTCAGCCGGGACCTCAGGGCTCCGGTGGCCGATCCGGTGGCGCCTGCCGGGAACTGCCGGCCGGCCGGGCTCAGCCGTAGTCATAGACCGTCACCGGAATGCCACGGTCGGCCAGCCGAGCCTCGACCATCGGCTCCACGCGCTCCCAGCGACCGCCGGCGAGACCGCAGCCGATGCGGGGCATGTGGACCGAGGCGCCCAGCTCGATCGCCTGGTCAGCGACCTTCTCCAGGGCGGCGTCGATCGCTTCGTAGCGCACGGGAACGCCCTTGCTGCCGGTGCGCATTCCATGCTGCCCCACCATATTGGCGACCCAGGCCAGCCGTTCCACCTGCACGAGCTGCACGGCGCCGAGGCCGAAGTCATTTCCGGCGCGTTCACGGTGCCAGCGCCGGTACGCCCGCTCCGGCTCGGGCCAGCGCCGCGAGAGGGCCAGCACGAAGCCTTTGCCCCACCCGCCCAGGTCGTTGCAGACATGCGCGATCACCTTGGGGCCTTTACCCCGCGGTGCCGTCGCGTCCCCCTGTACGTATGCGATACGTGTTCCCATCGGGTGACCCTATGCGCTGTCTGGCAGGGCCGTCAGCGGCCCCCGGTCCGGCGCGCTCCCCGCTTCCGTACCAGCAGGCTAACCGATCGGACAGATAACTAACCGATCGGTCAGCCACCTGACCGATCGGTTAGTCTGCTGCCGACCCGCCGCACCGACCCGCGGCGGACGACAGTGAGGGGGCAGGACATGGGACAGGTCTCGGAGCGCACGGCGTGCTGTGTGGTGGGCGGCGGGCCGGCGGGAATGATGCTGGGGCTGCTGCTGGCCCGGGCCGGGGTGCAGGTGACCGTTCTGGAGAAGCACCCGGACTTTCTGCGCGACTTCCGTGGCGACACCGTGCATCCTTCGACCTTGCGCCTGCTCGACGAACTCGGCCTCGGTGAACGGTTCGCGCGGCTGCCCGCCGGCCGGCTCGAAGAGGTACGGATGCGCATCGGCGACCGCACCCTCGTGGCCGCCGACCTGCGTCACCTGCCCGGCCGTCACCGGTACATCGCGATGGTCCCGCAGTGGGACTTCCTCGACCTCCTGGCCGAGGCCGCCGCCGCGGAACCGTCCTTCACCCTGCGCATGAGCACCGCCTGCACGGGGCTGCGGACGGTAGGCGGGCGCGTGACCGGGGTGCGCTACCGCGACGAGCACGGTGCGGAGGGCGAGTTGGCGGCCGGCCTCACGGTGGCCTGCGACGGGCGCAGGTCGCTGGTGCGTGAGCACGCCGGGCTGCGGCAGCGCACCTTCGACGTGCCCATGGACGTGTGGAACGTCCGCGTGCCCGTGCCGGGGGACGGCCGGGTCTTCATGCGGGCCGACGCCGGGCAGTTCGCGGTCACCATGGACCGGGGCGACCACTGCCAGACCTCCTACCTGATCAAGAAGGGCACGGACGCGGAGCTGCGGGCCCGCGGCATCGCCTGGTTCCGTGACCGGCTCGGCGCGCTCTTCGGCTGGGACGCCGGGGTGACGGACGCCATCGGGTCGTGGGACGACGTGAAGCTGCTCGACGTGACGATGGGCCGGCTGCCCCGCTGGTACCGGCCCGGCCTGCTCTGTCTCGGTGATGCCGCCCACACCATGTCGCCGACCGGCGGCGTCGGCGTCAACCTCGCCGTACAGGACGCCGTCGCGGCGGCCCGTCTCCTCGCCGGTCCGCTGCGCCGCGGCACGGTCGGCGTGGCCGACCTGGCCCGTGTCCAGCGGCGCCGGCAGCTGCCCGCGGCCGTCGTGCAGAAGTCCCAGCTCGCCGAGCACGAGACGCTGCTGCGCCCCGCCCTGGACGGCACGCTCGACCCGGACCGGCTGCCGCTGCCGCTCGAACTGCTGCAACGGCTGCCGTTCCTGCGGACCCTGACGGGATACGCCGGCGGGATCGGGCTGCGGCCCGAGCGCGCGCCGGCCTTCGCGCGCGCCTGAAACTCCGGTCGGGGCGGGGTCCGTCGCAGGGTGGAGGGCAACGGGGCTCGGTCCGCTGGGAGTTGGAGTGGAGCGGGTAGAGAATCCGGTCTGGGGGAGGATCCGGCCGGCGGTCCGGGCCGGGCACGATCGGCCTTGTCCGGCAACCGAACGGAAGGACCGGCCCATGCGCACCACGTACAGACCGAGAAAGCGCGCCTGGCTCGCCCCGCTGACCGGGGCGAGCCTCTTACCTCCCCTCGTACTCGCCGCTCCGGTCACCGCTGCCCCCACCCCGGCCGGTCCCCTCACCGCGTACACCTCCCAGCGCCTCGACTGGCACACCTGCGAACCCGGCCTCCCCGACGACCTCCCGCCCGGCCCGCGTCCACGCGTCGAGTGCGCGACCGTCACGGTGCCGCTGGACCACCACGCGCCGCGCGGGCGGACGATCGGCATCGCGATATCCCGTATCAGAGCGGAGGGGGCCGCGGCACAGCGCCGCGGCGTGCTGCTGTTCAACCCTGGCGGGCCCGGCTCGTCAGGGATCGGCTATCCGTCCGCGCTCACCCGGCTCGGGCTGCCCCAGGCCGTACGGAACGCTTTCGACCTCATCGGGTTCGATCCGCGCGGCGCCGGTGACAGCACCCGTGCCCACTGCCGTCTCACCCCGGAAGAGCAGGCATGGCCCCGCCCGTTGCGCTCCTTCGAGGCCAACGTCGCCTGGGCGCGCACCGTCGCCGAGAAGTGCCGCAAGAGCGTCGGTGGTCTGCTGCCCCACCTCACCACCCGTGACACGGCGCGTGACCTGGACATCATCCGCGCCGCTCTCGGTGAGCGCCGGATCTCGTACCTCGGCGCTTCGTACGGAACCGCGCTCGGCGCCGTCTACACCCAGCTGTTCCCCGACCGCGCCGACCGCGTCGTGCTCGACAGCGCCGTGGACCCCGCGCTCATGTGGCGTGCGCAGTTCCGCACCTGGGGCCCGGAGGCCGAACCCGCCTTCACCCGCTGGGCCGGGTGGACCGCTCGGCACCACACCACGTACCGGCTGGGGCGGACGCCGGCCGCGGTGCGGAAGACCTTCTGGGACCTGGTGGCCCGCGCCGACCGGCAGCCCGTCGTCCTCGGCCGCACCCCGTACACGGGCCGGCAGCTGCGGCACCTGCTGCGCCGCGAACTCTTCTCCGTCCGGGCCGGTGCCGAGGCGGTGGCCCAGGTCCGGGACGCCGCGGCCGGCAAGCCCGTACCCGGCCCGGAGCTGCCCACGCTGACCGACCAGGAGATCTCCACCTTCTGGAGCGTCGTGTGCAACGACGCGGCGTGGCCCCGCGATCCCGAGGTCTACCGCCGGGACTCCCTCCGCGACGCCGCCCGCAGCCCGCTCTACGGTGACTTCGCGGCCGGGATCACCCCCTGCGCCTTCTGGGGCGAGTCCGCCGAACGCACCGGTCCCGTGAAGACCTCCGTGCCCCTGCTCATCCTCCAGAACGAATGGGACTCCCAGACCCCGCTCGCCACCGCCCGCGGCCTCCACCGCGCCGCCGTACGCTCCCGCATGGTGACCGTCGACGAGGGCGAGGGCCACGGCGTCTACATCCTCACCCGGAACACCTGCGCCGGGACCGCCGCCACTTCCTACCTCGTCACCGGCCGGTTGCCCGCCCGGGACCTCACGTGCCCAGCCGGTCCCGCCGGCCGCGCCCTCACCGGTCGCGGTGTGTGATCGCGTCGAGGGTGAAGGTCTCCAGCTCGTCGGCCGCGGCGTCGAGGTCGTATGTGGGGTGGGCGAGCCAGTGCGAGACGACGCTGTCGATCGCGCCGCCGATCGCCAGCGCCACCGTGCCCGGGTCGAAGTCCCGGAAGCAGCCCGCCCGCTGACCGGCCGCCAGGAGGTCGGCCAGCTCCTGCAGGCGGTTGCCGGTGCCGTGCTGCCCCGGTGTCTTCAGCCGGGTGCCGCCGTGGTCGTCGAGCAGCATCTCGGTGATGACGCGGACGTGCCGCCGGTTGGCCTGCTGGTAGCCGATCATCGCCCGGACGTAGGCGACGACGGCGGCCGGCGGCTCGGACGCGCGGTCCACCCGCTCCCGTACGTACGCGGTGAACTCCGCCAGCACGTGCGACAGGGCGGCCTGGGTCAGGTTGTCCTTGGAGGAGAAGTGGTACAGCACGGCGGCCTTGGAGATGCCGGCCCGCTCGGCGATCGCGGCCAGCGAGGTCGCCGGGTAGCCCCGGGTGGAGATCAGCTCGATGGTGCAGTCCACCAACTGCTGGCGCCGCGCCTGCTCCGTGAAGGTCGCGGTGCCCGGGGCACCGCCCGCCCGTGCAGCCATCGCGCCGCCACCCCTGTCTCTGCTCGCCCGCCCGTCGGCTTCCGACCGTACACGGGCGGCACCTACCGGATGAGGCTCAGGGGGCCGCTGACGTCGCTCTCCGCGCCGTCCTGGGTCGTCACCTCGATGGTGTAGGAGGTGCCGGGCGGGACCGTCGGCAGCGTCGCCAGGGCTTCACCGGCCTTCTTGCTGCCCGCCTTGGGTGCCACCAGCGACAGCCGGTCGTGCGCTCCGGACGGCGTACGGGCGCTCAGCCAGACGTCCACCTCCTTCCCGGTCGTGTTCGACCACTGGACCAGGAGACTGCCGTCCACCTTGGCGCTGGAGCCGGCGGCCGGCGTGGTGACCTTCAGGGCCGGTCCGGCGGCGGACGGGACGGCGGCCGGTCCGACCGCGAGGGCGGCCGCCACGGCGGTGGTGGCGGCCGCGGCGGCCATGCCCTTGGCCTTCGCCGTACGCATGATGACCTCCGTCGTGTCGGGGGCGGTCGGACGGAGTGTCCCCGCCCGCCGAGATCATCACCGGTGCCGGGGCGACGGCCACCTCACCGGGGGCCTTGGAGCGGACGGGGCGCCGCGGGTGTACGACACTGTGCCCGCGCGGGGTGCGGGCACGGCGGACGTGTCGTGGCCGCCCTTCGGGGGAACGTGCAGCACAACTCGGCGCGTTACGCAACCGTTATGTCTAAAAAGTGTGATTCGGGTAGCGTCGTACCCATGAAGATCGCAACCCGCCGCCCCGCGGCCTTCGGGACGGCGCTCCGGTACCCGCAGGCTGCCCCGGCGCTGCTGCTGGCCGCCGCCCTCCTGGCGGTGCTCACCGCCGTGGCGCCCGGTGCGCGGGCCGCGGGCGGGCTCGACGAGGCGGCGGACGCCCTGAAGAAGGGCCCGGTGTACGTGGACCCGCGGGCATCCGCCGCGCTGTCGTCGGCCGACGCGGGCGCCCTCGCCAAAAAGATCAAGGACTCCGGGAAGCCGGTCTTCGTCGCGGTGCTGCCCGCGGCCGCCGAGTACCGGCCCAGGACCCTCCTTTCGGACCTGCGCACCAAGACCGGCGTCAGCGGCGTCTACGCCGTCCAGCTCGGCGACCGCTTCAACGCCGCCGCCGACGGCCGCGTGATGTCGCGCAACTCCGTACGCAACCTCGTCGGCGCGGTCCAGCGCTCCGACTACAGCGCCACCAAGGACCGCCTGAACAGCTTCGTGGACACCGCGATCCAGCAGGCGTCCGGCCACGAGCCCGCCTCCTGGGGCGGCGACGGGGCCGGTGTCAGCACCGGCGCGCTCGTCGGCCTGGGCGCGCTGGTGGTGGTCGGCGGCGGTGGCGCCGTCGCGCTGCACCGCCGCAACAAGAAGCGGCGGGCCGAGGAGGAGCGGGCCGCGCTGGAACAGCTGCGCGTCGTGGTGGACGAGGACATCACCGCCTTCGGCGAGGAACTGGACCGGCTCGACTTCACCCCCGGCGAACCCGGCGCCGACGACGCGATGCGCGCCGATTACACCCACGCGCTGGACGCGTACGAGAACGCCAAGGCGGCGATGGCCCGCGCCGAGCGCCCCGGCGACGTCGAACAGGTCACCAAGGCCCTGGAGGGCGGCCGGTTCGCGCTGGCCACCCTGGCCGCGCGGCGCGAGGGCAAGCCGCTGCCCGAACGCCGGGTGCCGTGCTTCTTCGACCCGCGGCACGGGCCGTCCGTCGCGGACGCCGAGTGGGCGCCGGACGGCGCGGCGCCACGCACGGTCCCGGTGTGCGCCGCCGACCGGGCGCGCCTGGCGGACGGCCAGGAGCCGATGACCCGTACGGTGCAGACCGAGTACGGGCAGCGCCCGTACTGGGACGCGGGACCTGCGTACGGCCCCTGGGCGGGCGGCTACTTCGGCGGTGGCATGCTGCCCGGCCTCCTCATGGGCACCATGCTCGGCAGCGTCCTGATGGGCCCGTCCGCGTACGCCTCCGACCTCGGCGGCGGTATGCAGGGGGCCGAGGGCGGCGACGTCTCCGGCGCGGACTTCAACCCGGACGACTTCTCCGGCGGCTTCGGCGGCGGCGGAGACTTCGGCGGCGGTTTCGGGGGCGGCGACGGTGGCGGGGGCTTCGGGGGCGGGGACTGGTGACCTCGGTGGTGACGCGTGGGGCGGGGCGCGGCTACGGGCTGACGCCGGTGGGGCGGGGTGCGGCTACGGGCTGACGCCGGCTTCCCGTACGTACCTCCCCCGCCCGCTGACCCGCACCCGCTTCGCCCCCAGGAACCGCGCGTACCGCGGCCGCTCCGCGAAGTCCGCGTACGACCACACGGCGGGCCGCCCGGCCTCCTTGCACAGGTGCAGCACCTGGCCCGGCCCCAGGTGCACGCCGACGTGCGCCCCGTACCCGGTGGGCCGCCCCGGCACCTCCCCGGCGTCGAAGAGCACCAGGTCCAGCGGGCCCGGCGGCTCCGCCCGTACGGTCGCCGCGGTGTCCGCCCACAGTTCGGCGGACCGCAGCGGCGGCACCACGCGCCCGAAGTGGCGCAGCACGGCATACGCGTAGAGCTGGCAGTTCGCCCCGGCCGACAGGTCGTACGGGTCGCGGCCCGGCAGCGGGGCGGCACCGGGATGCCGGGAGCCGGCGTACGGAACGTCCCGCAGGGCCGCGGGCAGGCGCGACAGCGGGCCGGGCGACGCTCCGGGGCCCGGGGGCGAGGCGGGGGCAGCAGGCATGGCGCCCATGATGGCGGACCCCGCGCACAGGGGTAGCGGAGCTTCCGTTTCTCACATGCTGTTTAATTGCCTGCGCTTTGCAACAACAGTCGATCTTCAGCAGGGGAGTGGGCATGACGTCCCGGTCGATACGCTCAGCGGCCGCCGCGGCTCTGGCGGGAACCATGGCGCTCGGGGTGGCCGCCTGCTCGACGCCGTCCGGCGGCGGCAAGGGCGGCGCGGCCGGTGCCCAGGACTCCGCCGTGGTCGGCATCGCCTACGAGCCGGAGACGCTCAGCCCGCTGCTGGGCTACGGCAAGGACGGCAACTCCAAGATCTTCGACGGGCTGCTCACCCACGACGCGGACATGCGGCTGAAGCCCGCGCTGGCCGCGAAGCTGCCCGAGGTCTCCGACGGCGGCAGGACGTACACCTACACGCTGCGCGACGGCGTGACCTTCAGCGACGGCAAGCCCTTCACCGCCGACGACGTGGTCTTCACCTACGAGACCATCCTCGACGAGAAGACCAACAACGCCTCCAAGGCCGAGCTGGACGCCCTGGAAAAGGTCGAGAAGAAGGACGCCCGCACCGTCGTCTTCCACCTGAAGTACCCCTACGCGCCGTTCGCCGAGCGCACCGTCCTGCCCATCGCCCCGCAGCACATCGCGGGCAAGCAGGACGTGAACACCGGCTCCTTCACCACCCGGCCGATCGGCACCGGCCCGTACATCCTCACCAACTGGTCCAAGGGCGAGAAGCTCACCTTCAAGGCCAACCCGCACTACTGGGGCGGCGCGCCCAAGGTGAAGAACTTCACCATGGCGATCATCAAGGACGACGACGTACGCGCCACCCGGCTGCGCTCCGGCGACCTCGACGGCGCCATCCTGCCGCCCAACCTCGCCGCCACCTTCAAGACCGACCAGGACAAGAAGACCCTCGCCGCGAAGACGTTCGACTACCGCAACGTCACCCTGCCCACCGCCAACAAGGTCACCGGCGACAAGGCCGTACGCCAGGCCCTGGACGTCGCGGTGGACCGCAAGGCCATGGTCGACGGCATCCTCGACGGCGCCGGCAAGCCCGCCTACGGGCCCGTGCCGACCGACAGCCCCTGGTTCACCAAGGGCACCGAGCGCGCCCACGACCTGAAGAAGGCCGAGCGGATCCTCGACGACGCCGGCTGGCAGAAGGGCGAGAACGGCATCCGGGAGAAGGACGGGCAGCCCGCCTCCTTCAAGCTCTGGTACCTCGCCGGCGACAAGCTCCGCCAGGAGCACGCGCTCGCCTTCGCCTCCGACGCCAAGAAGGCCGGCATCGAGGTCAAGGTCGAGTCCGGCCCGTGGGAGGCGATCCAGCCGAACATGAAGACCGACGCGGTCCTCGCGGGCGGCGGCAGCCCCGCCGACCCGGACTTCGACCAGTACCTGCTGCTGCACTCCTCGCTGGCCGGCGACGGCTTCAACAACATGTCGCGCTACGACAACCCCACGGTCGACAAGGCGCTGGTGGACGCCCGCCGCACCGACGACAAGGCCGCGCGCAAGGCCGGGTACGACACCGTGCAGCGCGAACTCGTCGACGACCCCGCCTACATCTTCCTCACCCACATCGACCACGAGTACGTGCTCAAGGACCGGTGGAAGGACCTCACCACCCAGGTCGAACCGCACGACCACGGCCTGGCCTCCGGTCCCTGGTGGAACGTAGAGGACTGGCAGCCCGCGAAGTGAACCGCCTCGCACAGCTGCCCTGGGGGCCGATGGCGCGGATGACGGGACGGCGGGCCCTGTTCGCCGTGCCCGTCCTCCTCGCCGTCACCCTCGGCGTGTTCGCCGTCGCGGCCGCCGCGCCCTTCGACCCGGTCCGGGCGTACGCGGGCACCGCCGGGCTCACCGCCTCCCAGGAGAACCTGGACCAGATCCGGCACAACCTCGGCGTCGACCAGCCGCTGCTCGGCCGCTGGTGGCACTGGCTGACCGGCGCGCTCACCGGCGACCTCGGCGACTCCGCGACGCTGCGCGCCCCCGTCTCCCAGGTCATCGGCGAACGCATCGGCTGGTCGGTGCTGCTGTGCGCCCTGGCGTTCGTCCTCGCGATCCTGGTGGGCACGCTGCTGGGCGTCCTCGCGGCCCGCCGGCCCGGCTCGATGCTCGACCGCGCCGTCACCTCCGCCGCGTACACCCTGGAGGCCGCCCCGCCGTTCTGGCTCGGGCTGCTGGCCGTCTGGCTGTTCGCGCTCAAACTCGGCGTGCTGCCGGCCGGCGGGCTGACCGACACCGGCAGCGAGGTCGCCACGGCCGGGCAGATCGCCCGCCACGTGATCCTCCCGGCGCTGGTCCTCGCCGTGTCACAGCTCCCGTGGTTCGTGCTGTACGTACGCCAGGGCGTCGGCGACGCCCTGGAGGAGGACCCGGTACGCGGCGCGCGGGCCCGCGGCCTGAGCGAGCGCACCGTCCTGTTCCAGCACGCCCTGCGCTCCGGGCTGCTGCCGGTCCTCACCCTGGTCGGCTCCCGGGTACCGGAACTGATCACCGGGGCGCTGCTGGTCGAGTCCGTCTTCAGCTGGCCGGGCATCGCTTCCGCCACCGTCGACGCGGCGACCAGCGTGGACTTCCCGCTGCTGGCCGCGCTCACGGTGCTCGCCACGATCGCCGTACTGATCGGCAACCTGCTCTCCGACCTGTTGTACGGACTCGCCGACCCGAGGGTGGGATTCGATGGCTGAGACGGTGAAGGCACCCAGGGATACGGCGGCCGGGACGTCCGCCGCCCCCTCCTGGCACCAGCGCCCCGCCCGGCGCGGCGGGCGCAGCACCCGCACCCTGCGCGTCCGCACCTCCGCCGTCCTGACGACGGCCGTGGTCCTCGCCGTGGTCGTCGTACCCCTGCTGGTCCCCCTGGACCGGCAGGCCGTCGACCTCGCCGCCAAGCTCCGGGCGCCCTCCCTCACCCACCCCTTCGGCACCGACGAGGTCGGCCGCGACCTGCTGCTGCGCTGCGTCTACGGGCTGCGCGTCTCGCTGCTCGTCGGCGTGGTCGCGGCGCTCGCCGCCACCGTCATCGGCACCGCGGTCGGCGCGCTGGCCGGGGCGCTCGGCGGCTGGGCGGACCGCGGTGTGATGCGCGTCGTGGACCTGTTCTCCTCCGTGCCCCACCTGCTGCTCGGCATCTTCATCGTGGCGATGTTCCGCCCCGGTGTCTGGCCGGTGATCGTCTCGGTGGCGCTGACCCACTGGCTCTCGACGGCCCGCATCGTGCGGGCCGAGGTCCTCTCCCTGCGCTCCCGCCCGTACATCGACGCGGCCGTCTCCGGCGGCGCCTCACGCCTGCGCGTCGCGGTCCGCCACCTGCTGCCGGGTGTCCTGCCGCAGGCCGGGCTCGCCGCCGTCCTGATGGTCCCGCACGCCATCTGGCACGAGTCCGCGCTGTCCTTCCTGGGGCTCGGACTGCCCGCCCACGAGGCGAGCCTGGGCAACATGGTCAACAGTGCGCGCAGCTCGCTGCTCGCGGGCGACTGGTGGCCGACCCTCTTCCCTGGCCTGTTCATCATCGTCCCCACGCTCGCCGTCGCGGGCCTGGCCGGTGCCTGGCGCGAACGCATCAACCCGCGCCGCCGATCGGAGCTGATGCTGTGACCGAGCCGCCCACCCCCTCGGCCTCCCCCGTCCTGTCCGTACGCCACCTCTCCGTACGCTTCCGGATGCGCGGCGGGCGGCACATCGCCGCCGTCACCGACGCGTCCTTCGACCTCGCGCCGGGCCAGTGCCTCGCGCTGGTCGGCGAGAGCGGCTGCGGCAAGTCCGTGCTGGCCTCGGCCCTGCTCGGCCTCCTCCCGGGCAACGCGCAGACCGCCGGCACCGCGCACCTGGACGACGTCGAACTGCTCACCGCCTCCGAACGCGAGCTCTCCCGCTCGGTACGCGGCCGCCGCATCGGCCTGGTGCCGCAGAGCCCCGCCGCCCACCTCACCCCCGTACGCACCGTACGGGCGCAGCTCGAAGAGACCGTCCGGGAACTCACGGACACGCCCCAGCACGCGCTGCGGGCCGCCGCCGAGCAGGCCGCGGCGCGCGCCGCCTTCCCCGCCGACCACCTGGACCGCCACCCGCACGAACTCTCCGGCGGCCTCGCGCAGCGCGCCGCCACCGCCCTCGCGCTGGTCGGCGACGCCCCGCTGCTCCTCGCCGACGAGCCGACGACCGGGCTGGACCGCGACCTGGTGGACCGTACGGTCGACGAACTGCGCCGCCACATCGACGGGCCGGACGCGGCCGACGGCACCGGACGGGCGCTGCTCATGATCACCCACGACCTGGCGGCCGCCGAACGGATCGCCGACCGGGTGGCCGTCATGTACGCGGGCCGCATCGTCGAACTCGCCGACGCCGCGGACTTCTTCGGCGCCCCCGGCCCCCGCCACCCGTACGCCCGCGGCCTGCTCGACGCCCTGCCGGACCGCGCCTTCACCCCCGTGCCCGGCATGCCGCCGGAACTGGGCGACCTCCCGCCGGGCTGCGCCTTCGCCGCCCGCTGCGACCGCGCCACGGACCGCTGCACGACCGCCGTACCCGCACTGACGGACGGCACCGCCTGCCACCACCCGCCGGGGGAGCCCACGGCCGCCGTACGAGAGGGAGCAGCCGGTGCTCGAACTCTGTGAGATCACCGCCGGGTACGACCGCGCCCGCCCCGTGGTCCGCGACGTCTCGCTGCGCATCGCGGCCGGGGAGGCCGTCGGCCTGCTCGGCCCCAGCGGCTGCGGCAAGTCGACCCTGGCCCGGGTCGCCGCCCTCCTGCACCGCCCCGACTCCGGCACCGTCGTCCTCGACGGCCACCCCGTCAGCGGCTACCGCCACCGGGCCACCCGCGCCCAGCGCACCGCCTACGGCGTCGTCTTCCAGCAGCCCCGCCTCTCCGCCGACCCCCGCCTGCGCCTCGCCGACCTGATCACCGAGCCGCTGCGCGCCACCGGCCGCCGCACCGAGGCCCCCGCCCGCCTCGCCGAACTCGCCCCCACCGTGGGCCTCTCCACCGACCTCCTCTCCCGCCGCCCCCACGAGGTCAGCGACGGCCAGCTCCAACGCGCCTGCCTCGCCCGCGCCCTGATCCTGCGCCCCCGCTGGCTCATCTGCGACGAAATGACCGCCATGCTCGACGCCTCCACGACGGCCGCCCTGGTAGCCGTGGTGGAGGAGTACCGCCGGGAGTCGGGGGCGGGCCTGCTGGCGGTGGGGCACGATCGGGTGCTGCTGGAGCGGTGGTGCGATCGGGTGGTGGGGTGGAGGGAACTGGGGGACTCCGGGGCGGGCGGCTGATCGCCCCACGCGATCGCGTGCCCTACGAAAGAGGGGTGCGCATCGAGCCCGGGCCGGGCAGGGCGTACCGCACCTCGCGTTGTCAGTGCCCGCTGCCATAGTTGAGGCGGTTCGGATCGCCGGTCTGCCGACGGGGCCGGGTCCGGGCTGCCGCGTGTGGTGGTACGCGTGGGGTGCGCCGTGTTCGAGGAGGAACTGCCGATGTCCGTTCGCCGGGTCGTGCCCGACATCCGTACGCAGGCCATGGAGGAGAGCCGGGAGTTCTACGGGCTTCTCGGGTTGGAAGAGGTGATGAATCTGGGGTGGGTCAGCACCCTGGCCGCTCCGGACAACCCCGCCGCGCAGATCATTCTGATGACCGAGGACCGGTCCGCGCCCGATACGCCGCCCGACATGAGTGTCGAGGTGGACGACGTGGACGCGGTGTACGCGGCCGTGCTGGCCAGTGGGGCGCCGGTGGTGCGGGAGTTGCGGGACGAGGAGTGGGGGGTGCGGCGGTTCTTCGTGCGGGATCCGAACGGCCGGGTGGTGAACGTGGTGAGTCATCGGTGAGGGGGCGGGGGCGGGCCGGGGTCAGGGGGTGCCGTATCGGGATCTGATGTGGTGGCGGGCGGCCTTGCCGGTGCTGGAGCGGGGGAGGTCCGGGGCGACCACGGCGGTGCGGGGGATCTTGTAGCGGGCCAGGCGGCCGGTCAGGGAGGTGAGGACCTCGGCCGGGTCGAGGGTCGCGCCCGGTGCCGCCACCAGGACCGCGCGCCCGACCTCGCCCCATTCGGGGTCGGGTACGGGGATCACGGCGCACTCGGCGACGTCCGGGTGGGCCAGCAGGGCGTGTTCGACCTCGGAGGGGTAGATGTTCTCGCCGCCCGAGATGATCACTTCCTTGATGCGGTCGACGATGGTCACTCCGCCGTCGGTGTCCGTGCGGGCCACGTCGCCGGTACGCAGCCAGCCGTCCGTGAAGGCCGCCCGGGTCTCCTGCGGCCGGTTCCAGTAACCGGTCATGACATTCGGGCCGCGGACCAGGAGTTCGCCGGTTCCGGGGACGGGAGCGGCGGGGACGGGGGTGGCGGGGGAGTCCGTTTCGGGGGGCACCACGCGGATGTCGGTGAAGAAGTGGGGGACGCCGGCGTACCCCGGCCCGGCGCCGGTGTGCTGCTCCTGCGTCAGCGAGACGCCCGGCGCCGCTTCCGTCATGCCGTACCCCTGGCGCAGGGTGAGCCCACGGCGTGCGTACGTGTCGATCAGGGGTTCGGGGACCGGCGCTCCGCCGCACACGAGGGTGCGCAGGGAGGACAGGTCGGCCGAGCGCCAGCGGGGGTGGGCGGCGATCCGGCGGAACATCGTGGGGACGCCGAACAGGGACGTGATGCCGTACCGCTCGACGGCTTCGAGCGCCGCGCCCGCTTCGAAGGTCTCCATCAGCACGCACGTGCCGCCCTTCAGCAGCACGGGCAGCGCCTGCATGCCCAGCGCCGCCGCGTGGTAGAGCGGCGCGGCGATCAGGGCCGTCTCGTCGGCGGTCAGGTCCTCGTCGATCAGGACGTTGACGGCGTTCCAGGTGAGGTTGGCGTGGGTGAGCACGGCGCCTTTGGGCCGGCCGGTCGTGCCGGAGGTGTAGAGGATGACGCAGGGGTCGTCCGGTGCCACGGCTTCTTCGACCGGCGTGCCGGGACCGGCCCCGCCTGCCGCATCCACCTCGACGACGGGCACGCCGGTGCCCGCCGGAGCGCCGGGGGAGCGGCCGGAGCGCAGCAGCACCCGGGCGCCGCAGTCAGCCAGTTGGTAGCTCAGTTCCGGCGGGCTGAGCCGTACGTTGAACGGGACGAACACCGCGCCCAGCAGTCCGGCGGCGAACAGGGACGCCAGGAACTCGGGCCGGTTGGGGCCGAGGAAGCCGACCCGGTCGCCCTTGCGTACGCCGTGGTGCCGCAGGGTGTGGGCGATGCGGGTGGCGTGCTCGTACAGCCCCGCGTAGCTGATGCGCCGTCCGTCGCCGTGGACCACCGCCGTGCGGTGCGGGGTGCGCCGCGCCCGCCGTGCGGCCCAGGCGCCGATGCCTTCGTTGTGCAAGGTGCTGCCCCTGTCCGCTCGCCTGTGAGGCTCGCCTGCTGCGTCACCCGTTCGAAGGAGACGCGTAGTGACATGATATTACTGGTGGTAATTTAACGGTGACGCTATGTGCTCGGCGAGTGGGGAGGTTGCGGTGACCGCTGGTCCCGGTACGGCACTTCTGATGGACGCGCGGGTCCGCCTCAGCCCCGAGGCCGAGCGCATCGACACCCGCGGCGAGCCTCCGGTGTGGCGCGCTGAGCTGCCCGACGGATCCTCGGCCTGGGTCGCGAGCGGGTACGACGCCGCGCGCCGGGTGATGACGGACGGCGGTTTCGGCAAACCGGCCGTCCGGGGCGGTGAGCGCTGGACGCGCTACCTCGGTTTCACCGGGCCGGAGGTCACCGACAGCATCGTCCGCAGCATGCTCAACACCGACGGTGACCTGCACCGCCGGCTGCGGGAGCTGGGCGCGACGGCGTTCACGCCCGAGCGCGTACGGGCCGCCGTGGACCGCGCCGGCGACGTGGCGGAGGAGCTGCTGGACGCTGTCGCCGAGCGCGGACACGCCGATCTCGTACGCGAGTTCGCCCACCCGTTCGGTGTCCGGGCCGTCACCGGACTGCTGGGATATCCGCCCGACTTCGTCCGGCGCACGCTGGAGCTGCGGCGCTGGGGCCCGTCGCCGCTGTTCGATCCCCCCGGCTCGCCGGACCGCGTGCAGTACGCGGCCGACCGGGAAGCCATGAGCGCGCTGATGCACGACCTCGTGGCCTACCGGCGGCGCAGCCCCGGGACCGACGCCGTCAGCGCGATGATCGCGCACGCCGACGCCGCCGGCCTCGACGAAGGCCAGCTCACCTCCACCCTCTTCCTGCTGCTCGTCTCCGCCTACGAGCCCGTCGCCGACTTCCTCACGACGAGCCTGTACGCGCTCTGGCACCGTCCCGACCTCCTCGCCGAGCCCGCCCGGGTCACCGACGGCCTCGACGAGCTGCTGCGCTACACCTCCCCCCTGGCGGCCACCATGCCGCGCTTCGCCCTGCGGCCCACCGAGCTGTACGGCGCGGAGCTGGAGCCGGGGGACGCGGTCATCGTGCACGTCGCCCTCGCCAACCGCGACCCGCGGCGGTTCACCGACCCCAACCGCCTCGACCTGACCCGGGACTCCGGCCAGGACCTGGTCTTCGCCCACGGCCCGCACTTCTGCCTCGGCAGCGGCTTCGCCGTCGGGCTGTGCCGCACCGCCCTCGGCGCCGTGCTGCGCCGACTGCCCGGCCTGGCCGCCGCCCAGCCGCTCGACACGCTCCCCTGGCAGCGCGGCTCGACCGACGGCATCACCCATCTGCACGTCACGGCCGGCCTGACGGCGCTGCCCGTCACCTTCCGGCCCCACCCCGCGGTGGTGTCCTGATGGCCCAGGTCACCGGCCTGTCCGTGCTGACCGCTTACGGCCACGGCCCGGACGCCCTCTGGAAGGGCCTGACCTCCGGGACACCGGCCACCTCCCCGGTCACCCGCTTCGACACCACCCGTCACCGGGCCCACCACGCCGCCACCGTCCCCGGCACGCCCGACCTGTACGCGGAGCTGGAGCGGCTCATCGGAGAAGCGTGCGACCAGGCCGGACTGTCCCCGGCCGAGCGGGCCGGCACGCCGCTGGTCCTCGCCCTGCACGCAGGACCGGACACCGCCGCCCTGGCCGTCGAGCTGGCGGGCGCCTGCGGCCTGCGCGAGGTGCTCACCGTCCACACCGCCGCCTGCGCCGCCTCCAACACCGCCGTCGCCGAGGCGGCCCACCTCATCGGCACCACCGCCGAGCGGCGGGCCGTGGTCGCGGGCGGCAGCTTCGTCGACGCGAGCATGTTCGCCGCCTTCGACAGCGCCGGCATCCTCGCCCCGGACGGCGTCTGCCGCCCCTTCAGCGCCGGCCGTGCGGGCCCGGTGCTGGGCGACGGCGCCGCCGCCGTGGTCCTCGAACGCACCGGCACCGCACCGCCGTGGGCGACCGTCCGCGGCTGGGGCAACGCGGGGGAGGCCCACCACGTCTGCCGGCCCCACCCCGACGGCCGGGGCCCGGCCGCGGCCGTCGCCACCGCGCTGCGCCGGGCCGAGGTCGGCGGCGACCGGATCGGTTACGTCAACGCCCACGCGACGGCCACCCCCGCCTTCGACGCGGGCGAGGCCGCCGCCATCGTGAGCGCCCTCTCCCCGTACGGCGCGCGGACCCCCGTCAGCTCCACCAAGGCCCTGCACGGCCACTGTCTGGAAGCCTCCGGCCTGGTCGAACTGGCCGTCTGCGCCCTCGCCTTCCGCCACGGAGAACTGCCCGTCAACGCCAACCACCTCGCCCCCGACGAGGACTGCCCCCTCGACCTCGTGCTCGACCCGGGCCGTGCACCGCGGTCCCGTTACGCCCTCAGCCTCAACAGCGGCTTCGGCGGCGTCTGCACGGCCCTCCTGCTGGCGATGCCCTAGCCGTGCCGTGCCGCGCCGTCAGCCCCGACCACCCCGTACCGCACGACGACACGAGTGCGGAGGAGCCTCATAGGACGCCATGGAACTGACCGTCGAGACCCGCGCCCAGTGGCCGCCGCCGGACGACCCGGCGGCCCGCCTGCCGGAGGTCCCGCGCTTCGACACCTCCGCCTTCGCGCCGCTGCTGGTGGCCGTCGGCGAACGCTGCCTCACCGACCGGTACGGCCCGCCCCCGCTGCCCCCGGCGCTCGGCGCGCGCACCGCGCTCGTCCTCGCGGCCACCCGCGGCGACGTGGTCACCCAGAGCGCCATCGACACCGCGGTGGCCGGACAGCGGCAGGTGCCCAAACCGCTGCTGTTCCAGAACGTGCCCTCCACGGCACTCGGCCACCTGAGCACCGTATGGGGCCTGACCGGCCCGCTGGTCGCCACGCTCGCCATCGGTGACGTCGTGGCCGCGGCCCGCGCCACCGCCGCCCGCCTCATCGCCACCGGCGACGCCGACCAGGCCCTGGCGATCGCCGCGGACCCCGGCGACAGCCCCGGGTCACCCGGTACGGCGTGGGCCCACCTGTTCACGGCCGACAGGCGCTGACCGCCCGTACCGGCCGTCCGGGGCGCCCCGCGCCGTCACCGTGGCCGCGCTTCCCCTCCGCCCGCGGTCCCACCGTCACCCCACCCAAGGAGAGCGATGTCCTCGAACTTGCGGCCCTCCACCACCGAGTTGCGGTTCCCTTCGGTCCTGACCCCCGAGACGCTCGAACGCGCCGCCGCGCCCGTCACCGTACGGCTCGACGACGCCTCCCGAGCCGCCGTCGCCCGCTGCCACGACTACCTGCACACCTGCATGGACCAGGGCCGCGAGATCTACGGCACCACCACCGGCTTCGGCCCCCTCGTCGTCTACGCGGGCCAGGACGAGAGCGCCGACCAGTGCGAGAACGTGCTCTGCCACCTGGAGGTCGGCCAAGGGCCCGACCTGGAGCCGCCGGTGGCCCGGGCCACCCTGCTCACCCGTCTGTGGAGCCTGGCCAGGGGCCACTCCGGCGTGGCACCCGCCGCCGTGGACGCCCTGGTGGCGATGCTCGGCACGTCCTTCGCGCCGGTGATGCCGGAGTACGGATCGGTCGGCGCCAGCGGTGACCTCGCGCCCCTGGCGCACGCCCTCAGATCCCTCCAGGGACGCGGTGACGCGTACGTCGGCACCACCCGTATGCCCGCCGGCAAAGCGCTCGCCGAGACCGGGCTGCAACCCGTGGAACTGACCGGCCGGGACGCGCTCGGCATGGTCAACGGCACCTCCGTGACCGCGGCCGGAGCCGGCCTCGCGCTCGCCCAGCTGCACCGCTCGGTGGCCGCCGGCACCGCGCTGACCGCCCTGCTCGCCGGAGTCCTCGGCTGCCGCCCCGACTTCACCGCCTCCGAGATCTTCGAGGCGCTGGGCCACCAGGACACCACCGAACGCGCCGCCGACCTGCGCGAACGCCTCACCGGTCACGAACCGAGCGGCACCCGCGCCCTCCAGGAGCCCTACACCCTGCGCTGCGCACCGCACATCCTCGGCGCCGCCGCGACCAGTCTGCGCCACGCCCGCCAGGTCGTCACCGACGACCTCAACGGCATCAGCGACAACCCGCTCTTCTTCCCCGAGCGCGACGTCGTCGCCCACGGCGGCAACTTCTTCGGACAGCAGGTCGCCTTCGTCGCCGACCTGCTGTCCATCACCGCGGCCCAGCTCGCCAACCTCGCCGAACGCCAGCTCGACCTGCTGATCGACCCGCGCCGCAACGGCGGCCTCAACCCGATGCTGGCCGAACACCCCGGCCGGGACCACGGCGTACAGGGCATCCAGCTCGCCGCGACCTCCCTCGTGGTCGCGATGCGCCGCGCCGCGACTCCCGCCGCCATGCAGAGCGTCCCCACCAACTGGCACAACCAGGACATCGTCCCGTTCGGCACCCAGGCCGCCTTCACCGCGCTGAAGCAGGCCAGGACGCTGCGGCTGCTGCACGGATCGCTCGCCGTCGCCCTGCGCCAGGCCGTCCGCGTGGGCGGGCGGCGCCCCGCCGCCGGTGCCTGCGTCCGCCTCCTGGACGCCCTGGAGCCGACCGTGGGACCGGACCGGCCGTGGGCGGTGTCCGTACGGGACGCGGCCGACGTGCTCGACCGCGTCTGCTGACCCGGAGGCCGCGGCCCCGCTCAGGGCCGCGGCACCACCATCACCTCGGTGCCCCGCGCCCGTACGGCCCGGACCTCGGCCGCCGGCAGTCCGTCGTCCACGACCAGCAGGTCGAAGTCGGTCAGCGGCGCCAGCGCGTACAGCCCGCCCTTGGTGAACTTGGTGTGGTCGGCGACCAGCACCCGCCGTCCGGCGCTCTCCATCATCGCCCGCTTGACCTGCACCGTCTCCGGTGACGTGTGGTAGCAGCGGCCGTTGGTGACGGCGGTGGTCGACAGGAACAGCACATCGGCGCGGAAGGCCCGTACCGCGTCCGCCGTGTGCGGGCCCATGAACGCGTCGTACGCCGGGAAGTAGGCACCGCCCAGCGTGATCAGCGAGATGCCGGGCTCCTTGGCGAGCGTGGTGACGGCCGGCAGCGAGTTGGTGATGACGGTCAGCGGCGCGTGCTCGGCGAACCGGTGCGCCAGCAGCAGGCAGGTGGTGCTGTCGTCGAGCAGGACGGTCTGGCCGGGCACCAGCAGCGTCGCCGCGGCCCGCGCCAGGGCCTGCTTGACCGGCGCCATCACCGCCATCCGGTCGGCCACGCTGCCGTGGAACTGCGCCGACGGCAGGCCGGTGGCCCCGCCGCGCACCTTGCGCAGCCAGCCCTGCGCCTGGAGGGCGTCCAGGTCGCGGTGGGCGGTCATCAGGCTGATCCCGTACTCCTCGGCGAGGTCGGAGGTGCGCACGAAGCCGCGGGCGATGACGGTGTCCCGCATCCGGCGGCGCCGTTCCTCCTGGGCTTCGAGGCGGTCCATGGTGCTCACTTCCTGTGCCGTACGGGGTGCGGGGCGGTCCGGGGCACCCGGGCGTTCACCGTACGCCGTGTGAATTCGCCGCGTTATGTTCGCACGGATCTAACGCGGCGCGCGCGGCCGCCACCGGGGGCGCCGACAGGACACAACACGGCAGGCCACCGGCCCGATGCGAAGATTTCCGGCCACCATTGACGCTGGTTTCGGCCGGGCTGTTGCATCGGCTCCGTCCGCTCCGCGGGCCTCCCGCCACCGCCTGCCGCCGTAGAAAGGGGAGACTTCGATGACGAACCCTCTCCCGTGTTCGCCGATCACACGGGCGATCACCCGCCTGGGCATCCCGCCGACGCTCGCCTGGGGCTATCTGGGCCTGCTCCTGTTCATGATCGGGGACGGGGTCGAGTCCGGCTACCTCTCGCCGTACCTGATCGACCAGGGCGTCCCGGAGCCCCGGGTGGCGCTGCTGTTCACCGTCTACGGCATCGCGGCCGGGGTGGCCGCCTGGCTCTCCGGCGTGCTGGCCGAGCTGTGGGGCCCGCGCCGCGTCATGTGGACCGGCCTCGCCGTCTGGGGCGCCTTCCAGGTGCTCTTCCTCACCGCGGCCGTGCCGCTGGGGAGCTACCCGCTGATGATGCTGGGCTACGGCCTGCGCGGCCTGGGCTACCCGCTGTTCGCGTACGGGTTCCTCGTCTGGATCGCCGGGGTCGCGCCGCGGGCCCGGCTGAGCACCGCCATGGGCTGGTTCTGGTTCGCCTTCACCGGCGGCCTGCCCACCCTCGGCTCGCTGGTCGCCAGCGGCCTCATCCCGCACATCGGCGCGTACGCCACCCTGTGGGCCGCCCTCGCCCTGGTGGCCGCCGGCGGCCTGATCGCCCTGCTGCTGGTCCGCGACGACAGCGGCGCCACACGCCCTCGCGGCGCGGGCGACCGCCCGCTGGCCACCCTGCTCGGCAGCGTCACGATCCTGTGGCGCAACCCCCGGGTCGGCACCGGCGCCCTCGTACGGACCATCAACACGGCTTCCCAGTTCGGGTTCTTCGTCATCCTGCCGGTGCACTTCACCCGTACCGTCGGCTTCAGCCTCACCCAGTGGCTGCACCTGCTCAGCGCGATGTTCGCGACCAACATCGTGGCGAACCTGCTGTGCGGCATGATCGGCGACCGGTTCGGCTGGCGCCGCACCATCGCCTGGTGCGGCGGCGCGGGCTGCACCGTCAGCACCCTGCTGCTCTTCTACGTGCCGCAGGCCGCGGGCGCCGACTTCGGCCTCGCCCTGGTGGTCGCCGCGTTCTACGGCGCTACGCTGGCAGGGTACGTCCCGATATCGGCACTGATGCCCTCGCTGGAGCCGCGGCACAAGGGCCAGGCACTGGCCGCGCTCAACCTGGGCGCCGGAGCCAGCACCTTCGTCGGACCGGCCGTCGTGGCGGTCTTCGCCGGACCGCTCGGCGTCGAAGGGGTGGTCTGGATCTTCGCGGGGATGTACGCGGTCAGTACCGTGCTCACCGTCTTCCTGAAGCTGCCGGACGAGCCGGGTACGGCACCGGCGGGCCCGGCCCCCACCGCGGCCGCCACGCCGTCCGCCCCGTCACCGGCGTGAGAGGTCGCACCTGATGTCCGTACTGACCATCGACGTCGGCACCACGATGATCAAGTCCGTCGTCTTCGACGACCGCGGCACCGAGATCGCGGTCTCCCGGCTCGCCACCGAAGTGCTCCGCCCCCGGCCGGGCCGGGCCGAGCAGGACATGGACGCCGTCTGGAACGCCGTCGTCTTCACCGTCCGCAACGCCCTGTCCGAACTCGCCGCCCGCCCCGGCCCGGCCGACCCCGTGTGGCTGGTCTCCTTCACCGCCCAGGGCGACGGCGCCTGGCTCGTCGACGACCGGGGCCGCCCCACCGGACCCGCGATCCTGTGGTCCGACGGCCGGGCCGGCGACATCGTCGGCCAGTGGCAGCGGGACGGCGTGCTGGAGGCCGCGTTCCGCCGCAACGGCTCGCTGACCTGCGCCGGCATGCCCAACGCGATCTTCGCCTGGCTGGCCCGGCACGACCCGGACCGGTTGGCCCGCTCACACACCGCGCTCACCGCTGCCGGCTGGCTCTTCCTGCGGCTGACCGGCGTCACCGCCGTCGACGAGTCGGACGCCTCGGCACCGTTCCTCGACCACGCCACCGGCGCGTACGACCCGTACCTGATCGACCTCTTCGGTCTCGCCGGGTACCAGCGGCTGCTGCCGAAGGTGCTGGGCGAGCACGAGCGGATCGCCGAGATGACGTCCGACGCGGCCGGCCAGCTCGGGCTGCCCGCCGGCCTCCCGGTCGTCATGGCCCCGTACGACATCGCCGCCACCGCGCGGGGTGTCGGCGTGGTCAACCCCGGCCAGGCGTGCAGCATCCTCGGCACCACCCTGTGCACCGAGATCGTCCGCACGACCGTGGACACCACCGGCGAACCCTCCGGCATCACCATCGCCTACCGCGGCCGCGAACGCGTCCTGCGCGCCTTCCCGACCCTCAACGGCGCCGAGGTGCTCGGCTGGGCCGCGCGCACCCTGCACCTGTCCGGCCCGCCGGAACTGTCGCGGCTGGCCTTCGAGTCCGAACCGGGCGCGCACGGCCTGATGTTCCTGCCGTACCTCTCCCCGGCGGGCGAGCGGGCACCGTTCCTGGACGGGCACGCCCGCGGCGGCTTCTGGGGCCTGTCCCTGGAACACACCCGCGCCGACCTCGCCCGCGCGGTCCTCGACGGCCTCTCGCTCGTCCTGCGCGACTCGCTGACCGCCTCCCGTACGCACGTCAGCGAACTGCGCCTGTGCGGCGGCGGCGCCAACAGCGACGCGTGGTGCGCGCTCATCGCGGACGCCACCGGCGTACCGACCGCCCGCTCCGGCGACACCGAACTCGGCGCCAAGGGCGCCTTCCTCACCGGCCTGGTGCTGTCCGGCGCCGAGTCCAGCATGCACAGCGCCGCCACCAAGTACGTCCGCATGCGCAGCAGCTGGGAGCCCGACCCGGAGCGCACCGCCCGGTACGCGGAGCTGTACGAGGACTTCCTGCACTGGCGCGACCTCGCCCGTGAGGCGGGCTGGCGCCCCCGGGCCGGCAGTACCGCGCCGGCCCCCGACCGGCCCCCGGCCCTGTCGCGACAGCCGGCCGTACCACCCGAACCCCCCGCCCTAGGAGCCCCCCACCGTGTCTGACGCCCTGACCGCCGACGCCGTCTGGCTCGGTCTCGACCTCGGTACGCAGAGCGCCCGCTGCGTCGCCGTCGACGGGACCGGACAGCTGCTCGCCGCCGCCTCCCGGCCGCTGACGAGCCACCGCGACGGCAGGCGCCACGAACAGCGGCCCGAAGAGTGGTGGAGCGCGCTGTCCGCCGCCTGCCGCGCGGCCCTCGCCGGCCTCGACCCGGCACGGGTACGCGGCCTGGCCCTCGACGCCACCTCCGGTACGGTCCTCCTCGCCGACGCCGACGGCACCCCGCTCACCCCCGGCCTGATGTACGACGACGGGCGCGCCGCCGCGGAGGCCGAGGCCGTCAACGAGGCCGGGGGAGCGGTGTGGCAGGAACTCGGCTACCGCACCATGCAGCCCTCCTGGGCCCTGCCCAAACTGCTCCGGCTGCTCCGGCAGGACCCGGACCTGGCCGAGCGCGCCCGGCTGCTGCACCAGCCCGACCTCATCACCTGGCGGCTGACCGGCCGGCAAGTCCCGTCCGACGCCAGCCACGCCCTCAAGACCGGCTACCACCTCACCGACGAACGCTGGCCGTCCGCCGAACTGACCCGGCTCGGCATCCCCGAGCGGGTCCTGCCGCAGGTCGTACGGCCCGGAACCGTCCTGGGCGCGGTCTGCGCCGCCGCGGCCGCGGCCACCGGCATCCCCGAAGGCACCACCGTCGTCGCCGGGATGACCGACGGCTGCGCCGCCCAGATCGGCGCCGGCGCGCTCACGCCCGGCGCCTGGAACGCCGTACTCGGCACCACCCTCGTCCTCAAGGGCACCAGCCCGCACCTGATCCGCGACCCGCACGGCGTCGTCTACTGCCACCGCGGACCGGACGGGAACTGGCTGCCCGGCGGCGCCTCCAGCTCCGGCGCGGGCATCATCGCCCGGCACTTCACCCCGGAGAACGGCGACGACCTCGACGCGCTCACCGCCGAAGCCGCACGCGACGGACAGGGCTGGGACGCGGTCACCTACCCCCTCGTCCCGGCAGGCGGCGAACGCTTCCCTTTCCGCGCGCCCGACGCCGAGCCCTTCACCCTCGGCGACGTGCCCACCCGCGCCCAGGAGTTCCACGCCTGCCTGCTCGGCGTCGCCTGCGTCGAACGCCTCTGCTTCGACTACCTCGACCACCTCGGCGCCCCCGTCGACGGACCGCTGACCTTCACCGGAGGCGGCGCCCGCAACGCCTACTGGTCGCAGCTCCGCGCCGACCTGCTCGGCCGCCCCGTCCACGTACCCGAGCAGGCCGAAGGGGCCCTCGGCATGGCCGTGCTCGCCGCCACCTCCGGCGGCGTCACCCTCCAGGAGGCCGCCGCGGCCATGGTCCGTACCGGCGCCCCCGTCACCCCCGACCCGGCCCGCACCGCCCGCCTGCTCCCCGCCTACCTCCGCTTCCTCGACGAACTGACCCGCCGTGGCTGGCTCGACCAGACCGTGGCCGACCACGCCCGCAGGAGGGCCGCACAGTGACCGACTTCATCCTCGTCCGCCACGGCGAGACCGAGTGGCACGCCGAGAACCGCTACGCCGGGCTCACCGACGTGGCGCTGACCGGCCGCGGTGAGGAACAGGCGGCGGCCCTCGCCGACTGGGCCGCCACCGCCCGCCTGGACGCCGTCTGGTGCTCCCCGCTGTCCCGCGCCCGGCGCACCGCCGCGCCCGCCGCCGCGGCCTGCGGCCTGACCCCGCACATCGACGAACGCCTCTACGAGGTGGACTTCGGCCGCGGCGAGGGCCTGACCAAGGCCGAGATGCGCCGGCGCTTCCCGCAGGAACTGGAGGCGTTCCTCGCCGACCCGGTGGGCCACCACCTGCCCGGGGGAGAGGACCCCCGCGCCGCCGCCCTGCGCGCCGCCGACTGCCTCGCCGACATCGAACGCGCCCACCCGGACGGCCGGGTCCTGATCGTCGCCCACTCCACCCTCGTCCGGGTCCTGCTCTGCCACCTGCTGGGCATCCCGCTCGCCGATTACCGGCGCGTCTTCCCGCAGCTCCACAACGGCGCACTGACCGAACTGCGCGTCCGGGACGGCCAGGCCGCGCTGCTGCGCCTCAACGCCCCCGCCACACCCTCGCCGGTCCCCACCGCACCGCACTGACCCGTCTGCCGTCCGTACGCCACACCGCACACCCAGGAGAAACACCCCCATGAGCAGCCCCACCGTCCTCGCCGCCGGCAACCACTTCATCCTCCCGAGCCTGCTCACCGAGGCGGTCCAGGAGGCCACCGGCGGCACGGTGACCGCCGACGCGATCCGGGAGCTGCAGCTGCCCTGGCCGCACACCCCGCTCGGCAAGGTCGCCGAGGTCGACGAGGCGTCCGGTACGGAGGACCAGCTCATCGAGGCGCTCCAGGGCGTCCGCATCTGCGTCACCGAGCACGCCGCCCTCACCGAGCGCATCCTCGCCCACTGCCCCGACCTGGAACTGTTCTGCGTCGGCCGCGGCGGACCGGTCAACGCCAACCTGGACGCCGCCACCCGGCACGGTGTCGCCGTCTGCTACGCCCCCGGCCGCAACGCCACCGCCACCGCCGAACACACCCTCACGCTGCTCCTGGCGGCCGCCCGCGGCGTCGGCGACACCCACACCGACCTGCGCCAGGGCACCTGGCGCGGCGATTACTACGACTACGACAAGTGCGGCATCGAGACCGAGGGCACCACCGTCGGCCTGGTCGGGTACGGGGCGATCGGCAGCCGCGTCGCCAAGGTGCTGGCCGCCATGGGCGCCCACGTCCTCGTCCACGACCCGTACGCCGCCCCCGAGAAGCTGGCCGGCACCGCCGAGCAGGTCGGCCTGGACGAGCTGCTGCGCCGCTCCCGCATCGTCTCCCTGCACGCCCGCCTCACCGACGAGACCCGCGGCATGATCGGCCGCGCCCAGCTCGCCGCCATGCCGCACGGCTCCGTCCTGGTCAACTGCGCGCGCGGCGCCCTCGTGGACTACGACGCGGTCTGCGACGCACTGGAGTCCGGGCAGCTCAGGGGCGCCGGCTTCGACGTCTTCCCCGAGGAGCCGGTCCCGGCCGGCTCCCGCCTGCTGGCCGCGCCCGGCGTCGTCCTCACCCCGCACATCGCGGGCGGCAGCCGCCAGGTCGCGCACAAGGCCGCCCGTACCGTCGCCGCCGAGGCCGCCCGCTTCCTGCGCGGCGAGCCGCTCGCGCACTGCGCCAACCCGGCGGTGCTGGGCACCTGACCCGGGTACGACGGAGGGCCGCCCCCACCAGGGGACGGCCCTCCTCGCGTATCAGCGTGCCTACCGGCGCCGCACCAGCGGGAACGGCAGCGTCTCGCGGATCGACAGACCCGTGAGGAACATGACGAGGCGGTCCACGCCGATGCCCAGACCACCGGTCGGCGGCATCGCGTACTCCAGGGCCTGGAGGAAGTCCTCGTCCAGCTCCATGGCCTCCGGGTCGCCGCCCGCCGCCAGCAGCGACTGGGCGGTCAGCCGGCGCCGCTGCTCGACCGGGTCGGTCAGCTCCGAGTAGGCGGTGCCCAGCTCGGTGCCGAACGCCACCAGGTCCCAGCGCTCGGCGAGCCGCGGGTCCTTGCGGTGCTGGCGGGTCAGCGGCGAGACGTCGGTGGGGAAGTCCTTGTAGAAGGTGGGCAGCGTGGTCTTCTCCTCGACCAGCCGCTCGTACATCTCCAGGACGACGTCACCGCGGCCCATCTCCGGCTTCACCGGCACCCCGGACCGCCCGCACAGCCGGCGCAGCGCGTCCGGGTCGGTGTCCGCGTCGACCTCCTCGCCCAGGGCTTCGGAGATCGCGCCGTAGACCGTCTTGACCGGCCAGATGCCCGAGATGTCGTGCTCGACGAGCTTGCCGTTCGCGTCCGCCTTACGGGCGGTGGCGCTGCCGAACGCGGCGACCGCCGCACCCTGGATCAGCTCCCGCGTCAGGTCGAGCATCACGTCGTAATCGGCGAACGCCTGGTACGCCTCCAGCATCGTGAACTCGGGGTTGTGCTTGTAGGAGATGCCCTCGTTGCGGAACGTGCGTCCCATCTCGAAGACCTTCTCCATACCGCCCACGCACAGCCGCTTCAGGTACAGCTCCGGCGCGATGCGCAGATACAGGTCCAGGTCGTAGGCGTTGATGTGGGTCTGGAACGGACGCGCGTTGGCGCCGCCGTGGATCTGCTGGAGCATCGGCGTCTCGACCTCCAGGTAGCCGCGCTCGATCAGACCCTGGCGCAGTGCCTGCACCGCCGTGCTGCGCGCCCGCAGGTTGTCCCGCGAGTCCGGCGAGACGACCAGGTCCACGTAGCGCTGGCGGACCTTGGCCTCCGGGTCGGTCAGACCGCGCCGCTTGTCGGGCAGCGGGCGCAGGCACTTGGCCGTCAGCCGCCAGTGGGTGACGAAGACCGTCAGCTCGCCGCGGTCGCTCGCGCCGACCTCGCCCTCGGCCTCGATGTGGTCACCGAGGTCGATGTCGGAGCCGAAGCGCGCCAGCTCCTCGGCGCCGGTGCCCTCACGGGTCAGTGCGACCTGGAGGTCGCCCGACCAGTCGCGCAGCACCGCGAACAGCACACCGCCGTGGTCACGGGTCAGCAGCACCCGGCCGGCGATCCGCACGACCTTGCCGGTGCGGGTACCGGACTCCAGGTCCGGGTGCTCGTCACGGACGTCGCCGAGCGTGTGGGTGCGCTGCACACCGACCGGGTACGGGTCGGTGCCCTCCGTCCGCAGCCGCTCCAGCTTGAGGTGCCGCACGCGGACCTGCTCCGGCAGCGCCGCCAGCTCCCGCTCGCGCAGCTCCTCCTCGGTCGCGGGCTTCTCCACCAGGCCCAGCTCGTCCAGCGAGGGCAGGTCGGCGGTGCTGGCCGGGGTCATCACCCGCTTCTTGCGGCCCTTGCCCCACAGCTTGCCCAGGCTCGGTACGGCCACGAAGCCCTCGGCGATGCCGGAGGCCAGGCCGATGCGGGCCAGGGCGCCGGTGTCCGCGTAGCACAGGAAACGCGGGTACCACTCGGGGGCGTACTTCGCGTTGGAGCGGTACAGCGCCTCCAGCTGCCACCACTTGGAGAAGAACAGCAGCAGCTTGCGCCACACCTTGAGCACCGGACCGGCGCCGATGCGGGCGCCCTCCTCGAAGGCGGACCGGAAGACCGCGAAGTTCAGCGAGATCCGGCGCACGCCGAGCTGCCCGGCGTGCGCGCACAGCTGGGCGACCATGTACTCCATCACGCCGTTCGGCGCGCTGCGGTCGCGGCGCATCACGTCCAGCGAGATGCCGTCCTTGCCCCACGGCACGAACGACAGCAGGGCCATCATGTTGCCGTCGCCGTCGAACGCCTCGGCCAGCAGGCAGTCCCCGTCCTCGGGGTCGCCGAGCCGGTCCAGCGCCATCGAGAAGCCGCGCTCGGTCTCGGTGTCGCGCCAGGCGTCCGCCCGGTGGATGACCTCCTGCATCTCCGCGTCGGACAGCTCGGAGTGGCGGCGGACCCGGAAGGTGGCGCCGGTGCGCTCCACCCGGTTGACGGCCTGGCGCGTCACCCGCATCTCGCGGCCGTCCAGGTCGAAGTCCTTGACGTGCAGGATCGCCTCGTCACCGAGCTGCAGCGCGCTCAGGCCGCTGCGCGCGAACGCCTTGGCGCCGTCCTCGCTGGCGCCCATGACGGCGGGCTGCCAGCCGTAGCGCCCGGCGACCTTCAGCCACTCCTCGATGGCCGGGCCCCACGCCTCACGGTCACCGACCGGGTCACCGCTGGCCAGGCAGACGCCGGCCTCCACGCGGTAGGTGACGGCGGCCTTGCCGCTGGGGGAGAAGACGACGGCTTTGTCGCGGCGGGTGGCGAAGTAGCCGAGCGAGTCCCGGCCGCCGTAGCGGGCCAGCAGCGCCCGGATACGGGTCTCCTCGTCACCGTGCAGCGCGGCCTCCATGCGCTGCGACCGGAAGAGCGTCAGGGCCGCGTTCAGCAGCGCCACCGCGCCGAACAGGCCGAGCAGGAAGATCACCCAGTGCGGCGGGTGGCCGTGGAACTGGTGGTTGCTCAGCAGACCGCCGCAGACCCGGTCGGCCGCCCACAGCAGCCGGCTGTCGGCGCCGCGCTCCAGGCTGCCCGGGAAGAGCGAGACCAGGCCCCAGCCGACGAGGATCGACACCACCAGGCCCGCGACCAGCACACCGGCGGCGCGCCAGAACGCGCCGCGGCGGGTGACGGCGTAGAACTCGCGGTGCGCGACCAGCAGCAGTCCCAGCGCGGCGGCGCACAGCACCAGGGAGAAGTAGTACTCCCGGTAACCGTCGATCACGAGGATCGCGTCGGTCAGCGTCACCAGCACCATGTAGACGACCGCGAACCACAGGGCGACCCGTTTGCGCGCTGTCATGGCCGCGGCCAGCAGGAAGAGGAAGACCGCGTACGCGAGGTTCGGTTCGACCACGATGGTCAGGGTGTCCAGCCATTGGATGACCGGTTTCAGGGCGCGTCGCAGCGGCCCGATCAGCGCCGTGACGGCGCAGAACAGCCCCAGAAGGCTGAAGAAGATGGCGAAGCCGTTGGGCACGCGGCGGCGAAGGCGCGCCCACGCCGTTATTTGGTCCTGGTCCTGCACGGTGCTCATTCCGTCACACTAGGCTCTGTAAGGGGTCAGCTGCTCGATGGGAGGGCGCTCTTCTTCTGCCACTGGGGCCAGTCGACCATCCAGTCCCCGAGTCCGTTGTTCTCGGCCGCCCTCCCCCGTTCGGAGGAACCGGTGACCTCGAACGGGTCACCGACGCGGACCTTGGAGTAGAGCCAGTCGGCGTCGGCGTCGGTCAGCCCGATGCAGCCGGAACTGTCGTTCGTCCGGCCCACCTTGCCGGCGTTCCAGGGCGCCGCGTGCGCGTAGGTGCCGGAGCTGGTGAGCTTCATGGCGTCGCGGACCGTCCTGTCGTACGCGTCGCCCAGCCCCACGGTCTCGGAGTTCATGGTGATCGTGCCCTCCTTCGCCATGAGCGGGAAGATGCCCGTCCAGGTGGCGTGCTGCTGGTCCGGCTTTCCGGCGGAGAAGGGAATGTCCTTCACCTCCTTTCCGTTCTCGGTGAACGTCAGATGTTTGGTGTCCAGATCGACCTTGATCACATGGCTGGCGCCGATGGTGAAGTTCAGGTCGTAGTCCTTGGCGAAGTAGCGGCCGCCACCGGAGTCCACTCCGTTCAGGGCGGCGCGCAGCCCGACCTTGGTGCCCGGTTTCCAGTACTCCTTCGGCCGCCAGTCCACCCGGTCCTTGCCGGACCAGTCCTTGACCCAGCCCCAGGCACCCGTGGTGCCGTTGTCGGTGGTGACCTTCAGGTGCTTCTCCACGGCCGCCTTGTCGGTCACCGGGAAGTCGAAAGTGATCGACACGGGCTGCGCCACGCCGACCGTGGCGCCCTGCGAGCCGGGGCTCAGCACCAGTTTGTTCAGCTTGTCCGCCTGGGCGGTGGTCAGTGACTCCTTGACCGTGTTCGTGCCGCCCCGCGCGTTCCTGGCCTCGGCCACCACCGAGTACCTGGTGTCCGGCACGGTCGGCTCGTGGGAGGTCCACACCCGGCCGCCGTCCCCCAGCCCGCCGGGCAGCCGGCGGCCCTTCGGGTCGGTCACCACGACCTGGGTCAGGGTGCCGCCGGAGGCGCTGACCTGGAGCTTGTCGCCCGCCTGCACCGTCTTGACCCCGTTCGCCGCGCTCAGCGACACCCGTACCGGAGCGCCCTTGGTCGCGGACGCCGCGGGGCCTCCGCAGGCGGTCAGCGCGCCGATGCCGAGCAGCGGCACCAGGGCCAGCGCGGCCCGCGCACGGCGCGGCGCGCGGTGGCGGTGAGGAGCGGGGGCAGGGTTCATTCGGGGCTTTCCGTGGAGCGGTCCGGCGGATGTCGGCCGCTAAGACGCGAACCATCTGCATTTCGTTGCGTTGCGTGACGTGATCCATGACACGCCGCGCCACCCCGGCGTGTCGCGCCCGCGCGGTGGCGTGGTCCGTGGTCCGCGTTCCTGGTGTGCTGCCTCGCCGGTCCCCTTCCGACTCGATGTGCGACTGTTGCCCCTGCACCGTTGACGACGTCCCCTGCCGCCCCTACGGTTCCCGCGTGTATCGCTTACGGGCCGCCGTGGCGGCGGCAGCAGCACTCCTTCTCACCCTTACGGCGTGCGGGGACGACGGGTCCGGCGCGCACGGCGACGGACGGGACAGCATCGAGATCGGCGCGCTCTCCATCGTCGACACCGCACCGGTCCACCTGGCCCGGTCCCACGGTTTCTTCGCCGAGCAGGGCATCGACGCGAAGATCACGCCCGTCCAGGGCGGCGCGTACAGCTCCTCCGGCGTGGTCAGCGGCCAGTTCGACTTCGGCTTCAGCAACACCACCACCCTGCTCACCGCCCGTGAACAGGGACTGCCCCTGAAGGCGGTGGCCAACGGCGTGGCCTCCACCGGGCAGGCCGGGCCCGGCAAGGACTACAGCGCCGTCCTCGTGCCCAAGGGCAGCCCCATCGCGTCGGCCAAGGACCTGCCCGGCCACCGGATCGCCGTCAACCAGCTCAAGAACATCGGTGACACCACCATCCGGGCCGCCGTCCGCCGGGCCGGCGGGGATCCCGAGAAGCTGGAGTTCACCGAGATCCCGCTGCCCGACATGCCCGCCGCGCTCGCCGCCGGGCGGGTGGACGCCATCTGGACCGTCGAGCCCTTCCAGACCCAGGCCAAGGACCAGGGCGCCCACGAGGTGTGCTGGCCGTTCGCCGAAGCCACCGACGACCTCACCGTCGCCATGTACTTCACCAGCGAAAAACTGCTCCGCGAGAAGCCGGACCTGGTCAAACGCTTCACCGCCGCCATCGACCGGGCCCTGGCGTACGCCCGTACGCACCCCGATGCGGTCCGCGCGGAACTCGGCAGATACACCAAGATCCCGCCCGCGGTGATCCGGCGGATCGTGCTGCCCAAGTGGCCCACCGCGATCAACCGCGCGTCCGTACGGACCATCGCCGACTTCGCCCGTAAGGACGGTGTCCTGCAACGGCCCGCCGACGTCGGCGCGCTGCTGCCGTGACCCGCCGAGGGGTGCGCGCCGGGGCGCCGATGAGCGCGCCGCGCGCCGCCGGCCTCGGCCTGGCGGGCCTGGCGTGCCTCTTCGCCGTCGCCGAGGCGGTGCCCCGGCTCGGCCTCGTCGACCCGCGCCACCTGCCGCCCGCCACCGCCATCCTGCGCCGCCTCGCCGCCGAACTCGGCGACCCGACCCTGTGGACCGCGCTCGGCGAGACCCTGCGCTCCTGGGCGCTCGGCCTCGCCATCGCCTGCTGCCTGGCCGTCGCGCTCGGCGTGCTCATCGACGCCGTACCGGGGCTGCGCGCCGCCACCGCCTCCACCATCGAGTTCCTGCGCCCCATCCCGTCCGTGGCGCTGATCCCGCTGGCCACCCTCCTCTTCGGCGCCGAGACCGGCTCCACCCTCCTGCTGGTGGTCTACGCCTCCTTCTGGCAGGTGCTCATCCAGGTGCTGTACGGGGTGGCCGACGTGGACCCGGTCGCCCGGGAGACCGCCCGCAGCTACCGCTTCGGCCGCTGGGCCCACCTGCGCCACCTCGTGTGGCCGACGGCCCTGCCGTACGTGCTCACCGGCGTGCGGCTGGCCGCCGCGGTGGCGTTCATCCTCGCCGTCACCGCCGAACTGGTCATCGGCAGTCCGGGGCTGGGGCTGCGCATCCAGCTCGCCCAGTCCGGCGGCGCGGTCACCGAGGTCTACGCGCTGATCGTGCTGGCCGGGCTGGTCGGGGTCACCGTGAACGCGCTGGTGCGGGCCGTGGAACGCCGGGTGCTGGCCTGGCACCCGGCCGTACGGGGCGAGGTGGCGCGATGAGCGCGGCGCGCCGGGCGGGCCTGCGCCTGCTGCGCGTCCTGGGCCTGCCGGTGCTGCTCGTCCTCGGCTGGTGGGCGTACAGCTCCGCCGACCCCACTTTCTACCTGCCGACCCCCGACCGGGTCGCCACCGCCTTCGCGAAGGTGTGGTTCTCGGCCCGGATCACCGAGGACGTGCTGCCCAGCGTGGGCCGGCTGCTCACCGGCTACGCCCTCGCGGGCCTGCTGGGCGTCGGCCTCGGCGTCGCCATCGGCTCCTCGCGCACCCTGCGGGCCGCCGCCGAGCCCGTACTCGAGTTCTTCCGCGCCGTGCCGCCGCCGGTCCTCGTCCCCCTGATCATGCTGCTCGCGGGCCTGGACACGGCGATGAAGGTCCTGGTGATCGTCTCCGGCTGCGTGTGGCCCGTCCTGCTCAACACGGTCGAGGGCGTCCGCGCCGTGGACGAGGTGCTGGACGACACCGGCCGCTGCTTCGGGCTGCGCGGCGCCGCCCGGCTGCGCCACCTCGTGCTGCCCGCCGCGAGCCCGCAGATCATGGCGGGCCTGCGGCAGGCCCTGTCGATCGGCATCATCCTGATGGTCATCGGGGAGATGTTCGCCAGCACCTCCGGTCTCGGGCACACCGTCGTCCTCTTCCAGCGGGGCTTCGCCATCCCCGAGATGTGGAGCGGCATCGTCGTCCTCGGACTGCTCGGATTCGGCCTCTCGCTCGCCTTCCGGGCCGCCGAACGCCGCATACTGGCCTGGCACTTGGCGCGCGGCGAGGAGCGGGGACGACATGCTTGAGATCACCGGCCTGGGCAAGGTGTACGAAGGACGCGGCGGCGTCGAGGCGCTACGGAAGATCGACTTCCGGGTGGCCGACGGCGACCTGGTGTGCGTCGTGGGGCCCTCAGGGTGCGGCAAGACCACCCTGCTCAAGTGCCTCGCCGGACTGCTGTCACCGACATCGGGCGAGGTGCGCGTCGCGGGCCGCCGTGTCACCGGCCCGCCGCCGGGCCTGGCCGTCGTCTTCCAGGAGTACGGACGCAGCCTCTTCCCCTGGATGACCGTACGCAAGAATGTCGAACTCCCGCTGCGCGAGAAGAAGGTCCCCGCGCCGCGCCGCCGCGAACTGGTCGAGGAGGCCCTGGCCGCCGTCGGCCTGGCCGACGCGGCGGCGGCCCACCCGTGGCAGCTCTCCGGCGGCATGCAGCAGCGCGTCGCCATCGCCCGCGCCATCGCGTACGAGCCCCAGGTGCTCCTGATGGACGAGCCGTTCGCCGCCGTGGACGCGCAGACCCGGGCGGACCTGGAGGACCTGCTGCTCGCGCTGTGGCAGCGGCTCGGGGTGACGACGCTGCTGGTCACCCACGACATCGACGAGGCGGTCTACCTGGGGCGCCGGGTGATCGTGCTGTCCTCGGCGCCCACCGTCGTCCAGGAGGACCTCACCGTCGACCTGCCGTCCGCCCGGGACCAGATCATCACCCGCTCCGCGCCGCGCTTCGCCGAACTGCGCGCGCACGTCTACGCGCAGATCAAGCACGCCAAGAGCGGCGTGGCGGGGGAGGGCGCCCCGGCCTGGAAGCCGGAGTGACCCGGGCCGGGTGACCTCAGCCGGAGAACAGCCGGCCGCACACGAGGAAGACCGGCAGCAGCACCGAGCACAGCACCTCGACAGCGCCGACCACCGCGACCCTGAGGTCGCGGGCGGGCAGCGCCACGGCTCGCAGGAAGAACACGGCGAACGGCACCGCCAGCCACGGCTCCAGCAGGACGGCGGCCACCACCGCGAGCCCGTGGTAGACCGCCGACGCCACCCGGAAGACCTCGCTCCCGCGCTCGCGGATCATCGTCTTCACATGGAGCACGGTCCCGGTGAAATACAGGAAGCAGGCCGCGGCGGCCCGCCAGGCGCCGGAATCGACGGTGCCGCTGCCCAGCCGGTAGGAGACCAGCAGCATTCCGCAGGCGGGCACCACCGCCGCGATTCCGTTGACCGTGGCGCGTTCCTTGTTGCGGTACGCGTACCCGACATTGACGGCGAAGAAGGGCGCCGCGCACAACCCGGCGAGCAAAAGCCAGGGGCGGGCCACGGCGAGCGGCACCGCACACACGGCGAATGCCGCACCGAATCCGGCCAGCGGCGCGAGATGGCGGCGCGGCGCACGGGGATTGCGGGAAACGCGGCGCAACCGTACGTATTGCTGCCCGTGGAACGCCGTGCAATAGGCCAGCAGCCACGCGGGCAGCAATACGGCGTGCCACGCGTCGAACCCGCCCAGCAGCGCGCCCGCCAGGAACGGTACGACCAGCATGGCCCAGGCACCGTGCTGGTTCGGTATCCAGCGGCGCAGTGCGCGCCGCCCCCGCGATGTGCTCATTCGACGAATATAGGCGCCGCGCACGAGGGTTCGGGCAGCCGAAGGGCCCGGACCGAGGTCCCGCGGCCGTCCGCTGCGGACACGCGCCACCGGCGGCCTTTCCCGTCCGGCGAGGAACGCCGGCGGCCCGGCGACCGCCGCGCCCACCGGTGACCCGTAGTGATCACCTGTATGGCGCACCCGCGAAGACCCGGGGAAGGGGACGCGATAAGCGACACTGGCGCCCGTTGTCGTCCGTTCGGGCGGCGGGGTGAGGAGGTTATGTCGTGGCCATTTCGATCTCGGTCGTCGTGCTGCTCGTCGTGCTGACCGTCGTATTCCTGCGCAGCGGACGGCTGAAATTCACGCACGCCCTCGTCTGTATGCTGCTCGGTTTCTACCTGGCGGGCAGCAGCCTCGCACCGGACATCCAGAACGGCCTGTCCGGCGCCGCCGACGTGGTCAGCAGCGTCCGGCCCTGAATTCCCCCGTGCTCCGGGTTCTCACCCTCGCGCGAACACGCCGATGGCGTTCGGGACCGGCCGTTCCGCGCCGGCCGAGGGGTGGTTGCGTACGGTCGACCCGGGGCTGCCCGGTTCGCGCGTGACGAGGGTGGAGGAGCCGCCGCCGTCCAGGTTCACCGCGTCCCGGGCCCCCAGACGGCCCATCAGGCCGGCCAGTTCACGTACCGTCATCCCCGCTCGCCCCGGCGCGCCGTCCAGCGCCAGCAGCAACAGCCGGCGCCCGCCGGCGGCGACGCCGGCGGAGGTCCGTACGGCCGGGGTGACGGGGTCCAGACCGGCCAGCGGCTCGTCGTCGCGGACGATGGGGAAGCCGCCGACGGCGAAGCGCAGCGGTGCGGGCCGTCTGCCGGTCAGGGCGTGGCCGACCCGGACGCGATCGCCGACGTGCAGCTTGCGCAGCTGCCGGGCGCCTTCCTCCCGGCCGACCAGCGTCGTCGTCCCGCGGGGGATGCCGCCCCGGCCCGGCACCTGCGTGGCCTGCGTCACCCGGCCCTGCCGGACCGTGACCTCGTACGTCTCCGTGCTGCACGGCGCGGCCCGGTCGGTGTCCGTGCCGCACGTCGCCCGGACGCGTGAGGCCGGCCCCCACCGGGAGGTGAACGCGCCGATGCCGTTCACCGGCAGCGCGTACTGGTTCAGGCCCTTCAGGGGGAGCGCGCCCTCGGGGGTCACCACGGCGCCGCGCAGGGTCAGCCGGTCCAGCCGCGCGCGGCGGTCGAAGCCGACTCCGATGACGTCCTTGGTGTTCGTACCGGGCGGCAGGGCGGGGCCGAAGCGCTGTCCGTCCGGCACGGCCGCCTTCAGGTGCCGCCCGGAGGCGATGGCCGGGCCCACGGGCGCGCCGGTCGCCTCGACACCGGGGTGCTGGGTCTCGGTGATGTTGAAGAAGTCCGCGTTGACGGCGGCCACCGCGGCCCGCGCGTCGGCCAGCCGGGAGACCGGGGAGCGCGCGCCGACCACGCCGGGGTACAGCAGGTCCACCATGACGCGCCGGTCGGTCAGATCCACCGTCAGCAGGTGGCCGTGCGCGGTGCCACGCCCCACGACGACGTCGAAGGCGCTGTACGTCACCCCGGGCGCGACGCGGGCCGGCTGCCCCAGCCGCAGGGTGCCGCCGTCCGAAGCGGCTCCGGAGGCCACCCCGCTGCCGGCCAGTACGCCCCACGCCGTCAGTGCCGTCAGCACCGCCCGTGCACGAACGAATCGAATCTTCACGATCCCCCCAGACATCGCGGTAACGGTCCCATGGGTACGAGGAGCCCACTATGGCCCGGAGGTGTCGGAAAACCGTACAACCGCCGTACGGCCGTCGTGTCGCTTCCGCCCCACCGGCCCAGGGGGCGCGGCCACGCCCCTGGACCGGAGCGGCGGGAAGCTGACAGGGGACGGAACGCGCGCGAGGCGCGGCCCGGTCAGACCTGCGCGCCCGCCGGGGGAGTGGCCGGGCAGATCACGCGGGTGGCGGGGGTGAAGAAGGTGCCGTCCTTGGCGGGCAGGCCGCCGGCGAACTCGGTGTAGATGTACGAGTAGAAGGCGACGTCGGGATAGCCGCAGGAGGAGTCGGCGCCGATGGTGTAGGTCATGGTGACCTTACGGGTGGCGCCGGGGGCGATCGGCACGGAGTACGTGGCGCCCGCGCCCGGGGTGCAGGTCACGCCGGTGTCGGCCGTACAGGTCTTCCAGGTGTACTTCAGGCCGCTCGCGGAAGAGGTCTCCCAGGTGGGCTGGAACGACTGCCACACGAACCGCACATCGGCGGTGCCGGTGTTGGTGAACGTCATGGTCAGGGTGACGTCCGAGCCCGGGGTCGCCTGCGCCTTGTCCACGGTGAAGGCGAGCGTCGGGGTGTCGGCCGCGGACGCCGGGGAGGCGCCGGCCAGGCCGAGGACAGAGACGAAGAGGGCGAGAAGGGCGGCGAGACCGGCCCTGCTGGATCTGCTCATTGTTCTGCGCATGACCAGGGAGCGTAAGGCGTGATCCGCTCTTCGGGGCCGTTCCGGGAGAACCTGGTTCTTCCACCGAAAGGGTCTCGCCACCCCCAAATGCCAGGCGTACGGCCGGAATTGCGCGAAGCGGCCGGATCCGGCCTCCGGGCGCCGCACGGCTGCCGTGCCGTGATGAGCGGCCCGGGGGCCCGTGAGGTGGTGCCGAACGGCTACCGCGTGCCGCTTCCGGCCGAGCCGTGTCCGCGTACCGGTACGCATCCGGCACCGCCCGGCCTGGCGGGAAGCGAGCGACCGGGACTCAGTGTCCGGGCGAGGTGCGGCGCCGGTAGGAGTGCGCGGCGATCAACAGGCCGATGCCCCACACCAGGAACTGCGGAATTCCGTAGACGACGGTCCAGGGACTGAAAATGCTGTCGTCCTCGGATTCGCCGACCGTCTGCACGGCGGCCCAGAGGGTGTACAGGAGCAGGAAGACCGCGACGGCGAAGGCCGTGGCGGCCAGGGTCCGGCGCGGAACTCCGCGCCCGGCCAGGAACGGGGTCCAGCTCGGGAACACCAGGCCCCACGGCCGGATCAGGCTCACCGCCAGGATGCCTGCCAGCAGGGCCAGGCCGCTGAGTACGAGGAGGTAGGGGCCGCCGCCGGCCGCGTACCACTCCCGGAACTTCCGCTCGTCCGCCCAGAGGGCAATCCCCAGCGCCCAGATCGCATGGATCGGGATGAACCCGACGGTCGCGGAGAGCGCCGAGGCGTAAGCGGCCCGGACGGCCCAGCGGGGCGGAGGCGGGACCTCGGCAGCGGTGAATCCTGAACGGGGAGCGGCGTGTGGGGACATGGTCCGGCCTCCTGGTGCGACGGCAAAGGATGATCAAGAGGCACGGTTCCACGGCCCGGTGTCCCAGGGCATCGAGCCCGGGGCTGACGTCCCGTCATTCCCCGAGGTGGCCACGGCATCGAGCCGTTCCCCCGCACGGGGGAACCGGTCTCCTCCTCGCCCACCTGGCCGATCATGCCGACGTCCCGCGACCGGTCCGCCTAGTGCCCGATCTCCACGTCCTCCAGGACGCCCAGCGCGTCCGGCACCAGTACGGCCGCCGAATAGTAGGCGCTGACCAGGTAGTTGATGACCGCCTGCTCGTTGATGCCCATGAAGCGGACCGACAGGCCCGGCTGGTACTCGTCGGGGATGCCCGTCTGGTGCAGCCCGACCACGCCCTGGTTCTCCTCGCCGACGCGCAGCGCGAGGATCGAGCTGGTCTGGTCGGGGTTGACGGGGATCTTGTTGCAGGGCAGCAGCGGGATGCCGCGCCAGGCCCGTACGGCTGTGCCGCCGATCTCCGCGCCGGTCGGGTAGATGCCGCGGGCGTTCCACTCCCGGCCGATCGCCGCGATGGTGCGCGGGTGCGCCAGCAGGTACTGGGTCTTGCGGCGCCGCGAGATCAGTTCGTCCAGGTCGTCGGGGGTGGGCGGGCCGCTGCGGGTGTGGATGCGCTGCTTGAGGTCGGCGTTGTGCAGCAGGCCGAACTCGCGGTTGTTGACCAGCTCGTGCTCCTGGCGCTCGCGCAGCGCCTCGATGGTCAGCCGCAGCTGCTGGTCCAGCTGGTTCATCGGGTCGTTGTACAGGTCGGCGACCCGCGTGTGGATCTTCAGCACGGTCTGCGCGACGCTCAGTTCGTACTCCCGCGGCGCCAGCTCGTAATCGACGAAGGTGCCCGGCAGCGCGGGCTCGCCGACATGGCCCGAGGTGACGTCGATGGCCGCCTCGCCGTGCTTGTTCTGCGGCGGCACCTGGGCCGTGCGGTAGTGCTCCAGGTGCGTGCGCAGGGCGGGGGAGCGGTCCGCGAGCTGTTCGTACTCGGCACGGGGCAGCGACAGCACGGTCACCCGCGTCACGGCCCGTACCGTGTGCTTCCAGGTCGCGTCCGGCGACAGCAGCGCCGCCTCACCCAGGTGGTCGCCGTCCGCGAGGACGCCGAGAACCGTTTCGTCGCCGTACTTGCCGGTGCCGATACGGTTCAGCTTGCCGTGCGCGATCAGGATGACCCGGTCCGTCGGAGTGCCCTGTTCGGCCAGGACGTCCCCGGGCGCGTGCTCCTCCTGCACGAACCGGCCGGCCAGTGCCTCCAGCGCCGACGGGTCGTCGAAGTCGCGCAGCGGCGGCAGTTCGCGCAGCTCCGCGGGGATGACCCGGACCTCGGAACCGGTGCTGGTGAACTCGACCCGGCCGTCCCCGAGGGTGTGGGTCAGCCGCCGGTTGACGCGGTACGTACCGCCGGAGACCTGGGTCCAGGGCAGCACGCGCAGCAGCCAGCGGGAGGAGATCCCCTGCATCTGCGGCACGGTCTTGGTCGTGGTGGCCAGATTGCGTGCCGCGGCTGTCGCCAGGCTGGTGCGCACCTGGTCGGTGTCCGGGGTGCTGCCGTGGTCGGACGTCGGGTCCGCCGGTGTGGTCATGGGGGGTTCACCTGTTCCTGTCGGTCGTTCGGCGTCGTGCGTCATTTCTCGGCAAACGGTTCGTCAATCGTCTGCCACGGCTGGAAGGGAAGGTTTCACTGACCGGTCTGTACGTCTTCCAGAACTCCCAGGGCGTCCGGCACGAGGATCGCCGCGGAGTAATAGGCGCTGACGAGATACTGGGCGATGGCCTGGTCGTTGACCCCCATGAACCGGACCGAGAGACCCGGCTCGTATTCATCGGGAATTCCCGTCTGGTGCAGACCGACGACGCCCTGCTTCTCCTCGCCGGTGCGCAGCACCAGGAAGGAGCTGGTGCCGTCGGCGGCGAGCGGGATCTTGTTGCACGGGAAGATGGGTACGCCGCGCCAGGAGGGCAGGGAATGCCCCATGCAGTCGACCGCCGTCGGGTACAGGCCGCGGGCGCTGCACTGACGCCCGAACGCGGCGATCGCCTTCGGGTGGGCGAGCAGGAAGGTCGGGTCCTTCCACACCGTCGCGAGTAGTTCGTCCAGGTCGTCGGGGGTGGGCGGGCCGTTGCGGGTACGGATGCGCTGGGTGAGGTCGGCGTTGTGCAGCAGGCCGAACTCACGGTTGTTGACCATCTCGTGCTCCTGGCGCTCGCGCAGCGCCTGGATGGTCAGCCGCAACTGCTCCTCGACCTGGTTCATCGGGTCGCTGTACAGGTCACCGACCCGGGTGTGGGTCCGCAGCACCGTCTGCGCGACGCTCAGCTCGTACTCCCGCGGTGTCAGCTCGTAGTCGACGAAGGTGCCGGGCACGCGGGGTTCGCCGTGGTGGCCGGAGGCGACCTCGATGGCGGACTCGCCGCTGGCGTTGCGGGCCGGCGCGGTGCCCGCGCTGCCCGCGGCGAGGTGGTCGCGCAGCTCCGGTGAACGGTCGGTGATCTCCCGCGCGGCCTCCCGGGGCAGCGCCATGACGGTCACCCGCGTGACCGCGCGGTAGGTGTACTCCCAGGACGCGGCGGCGTCGGTGAGCAGGGCGTCGCCGAGATGATCACCCCCGGCCAGGGCCCCCAGGACCGTTTCGTCGCCGTACTTCCCGGCGCCGATCCGGTCGACCCGGCCGTGTGCGATCAGCACCAGGCGGTCGGCCGGCGTGCCCGCCGCGGCGATCACGTCACCGGGCGCGTACTCGTGCTGCACAAACCGTTCGCCGAGCGCCCCGAGCACCCCGCTGTCGGTGAAGTCGCGCAGGGCGGGCAGTTCGCGCAGTTCGTCGGGGATGATCGTTACTTCGGTGCCGGAGACGGCGAAGTCGACGCGACCGTCGCCGACCGTGTACGTCAGCCGCCGGTTGACGCGGTACGTGCCGCCCGAGACCTGCACCCAGGGCAGCAGCCGCAGCAGCCAGCGCGAGGTGACGCCCTGCATCTGCGGCACGGTCTTGGTGGTCGTGGCCAGCCGGCGTGCCGCGGCCGTCGTCAGGCTGGAATTCGGCGTTTCGCCCCCGGGGCCGGAAATTGTCCCGTCGGTAACCGTCACGGCTTCGCCACCAATCTAGGGAAGTTGAAAAGCGGACGGCGGCCGGAGTCGCGGCCGTTCCGTAAGGCGAGATCCGTGCCGCTCGCCGCACTGAACATAGACGTGTTGTTTTAATCCGGGCAATCACTCAAAAGAGTGGCATAAAAAATAAGGGAGATGGACAGGTTTAGTGGAATCCGTTGTTGGAAAGTGTGCCGTGGTGATTCCGCCGGACCGGCGGCGGACGGTTCGGTGACCACGGAAAGCCGACGCGGTGGCGGAACGGGTCACGCTCCGGACGGCGGCCGGGAAGCGGCGGGTGCGCGGGACCGGCCCAGCGGGTCGTCGAGCACGGCGCGCAGCGCGGCGTACGCCGCTCCGAGCAGCGGCCCGTCCGCGCCGACCCGCGAGGCGGCCACCCGTACACGCGGCGCGGACACCCCGCCCGGCCCGGCGACGCAACGGGCCGCCAACTCCCGCTCCACCGACGGCAGGAGCCACGGCGCCAGCCGGGCCAGCGCGCCGCCGAGCAGCACCGCCTCGGGATCGAGGAGGTGAACGGCCCCGGTCAGTGCGATACCGAGCGCCGTTCCCGCGTCCCGCAGCGCGGCCACGGTGGCGCGGTCCCCGGCCGCGGCGCGGCGGGCGAGCAGTTCGACGCGGGCCCGCGGCGCGCTCCGGCCGGTCGCCGCCGCTCCCGGAACCAGGCCCGCGGCCCGGAGCACGGCCGCTTCCCCCGCGTACTGCTCCAGGCAGCCCCGCCCGCCGCAGCCGCACGGACGTCCGCCCGGATGCACCGGTACGTGCCCCAGCTCGCCCGCGAACCCCCGTACCCCCCGCAGCAGTTGCCCGCCCACGACGACCGCGGCGCCGATCCCCGCCTCGGCCGACACATGGAGGAAGTCGGGCGGCGGCGCCCCGCTGCCGTCCGGCCCGCCGCCGAGCCGCATCTCGGCCAGCGCGCCGAGGTTCGCCTCGTTCTCCACGGTCAGCGGGCAGGAGACGCCGGTCAGGGCGCGGAGCACCGGGACCGGATCGACGTCGCGCCAGCCGAGGTTGGGGGCGTGCGCCACGGTCGTCCCGCCGCGCGCGACCAGCCCCGGGACCGCGACCGTCAGTCCGGCGGGCCACAGGTCCAGCGGCGCGATCCGCCCGGTGACCTCCGTGATCATGCCGGCCAGCCGGCGCAGTACGGGCCCGGGTCCGCCGCCCCGGCCGTCGGCGTCGGCCGCCACCCGTGCCCGGACCCGGCCGCGCAGGTCGACGGCGCACACCGCGAGGTGGCCGACACCGATCTCGGCGCCGATCCCCACGGGCCCGGTACCGCTGACGGCCAGCCCGCTGCCCGGCCGCCCGCGGCCGCTGGGCACGGCGGTCCCCGTCTCGACCACCAGGCCCGCCCGCAGCAGCGCGTCGACGAGGGTGGAGACGGCCGCCCGGGTCAGCCCGACCCGCGCGGCGACCCCGGCCCGCGAGACGGGCCCGTCGGCGGCGACGGCGTCGAGGACCCGCGCCAGGTTGCGGCGGCGGATGCCGTGCTGGGTGTCGGCGCGGGCGGAACCGGTGGCACCGGCCGAGGTCACAGGGCCCTCGTGACGGGCGCGGCGGATGCGGCAGGTGCGGCGGTCGTGGCGGGCGGAGTGGCCATACGGGTCGCAGGTCTCCAGGTCTCGTCGGTGATCCGTACGGCGTACGGAGGCGCGTACGGACGTGCGTACGGGTACGGGGGCGGCGCCCCCGGCCGGGCGGTGCCGTCGGCGGGCGCTCAGCCGGCGGCGTCCGGCCGGCCGGGCCCGAGCGGCCCGTACATCTCGGCGAACGCCATGTCGGCACACCGGCCCAGGCTCGTCAGCAGCCCGGCGGCGTTCTCCTGGGCCGCACCGGGCGCCTCCGGGCCGGCGTACTCCTCCAGCACCAGATAGGCGCCGGGCTCGGGAAGGGTGAACCAGCGGTAGGTCGGGGCGGCCGGCTCGGGGCCCGCTGCCTCGTGCAGAGCGGTGGCACTCCGCTCGGTGCCGTCCTGCCGGCGGTCGCGGACGTCGAACCGGGCACGAACAAAGATGCTCATGCCCGGCACCCCATCACAAGATCCGCGCTCGCGGTACGGCGGCGTCCGAATCCGTTCTCCGGATGCGGCTTTTCGGCAACCACCCGTCGGAGCCAGGCATATGCCGTGGTCAGGACCCCGGTCACGGTCAGGCCCGTGGTCACGGTCAGGTCCGCGGTCACGGTCAGGCCCGCGGTCACGGTCAGGTCCGCGGTCACGGACAAGCCCGCGGTCACGGCCGGGCCCGCAGCCGCGGCCGGGCCCCCGGCCGTGGCCTCAGCCGTGGTCGGGGCCCCAGCCGTCGTCAGGCCCCCAACAGTGGCCCGCCCGCCGCGAGCGTCTCCGCCAGCCGCTCCCGTGCCGCCGTGTCGCACGGCACCGCCGCGTACTCGGCGCCCCGCGCCGTCCCCCACCGCCGCGCCACCGCCGCCGGGTCCTCGCCCAGCAGCAGCCCCGCCGCCTGCGCCGCCGCGCCCAGCGCGACCAGTTCGCGGGCCTCCGGCACCACCACCGGCCGCCCCGAGAGGCGCCGCACGGTGTCCCGCCAGGCGGCCCCGCGCGCGCCGCCGCCGATCAGCAGCAGCGGCGCGTCGGCCGGTACGTCCTCGTCCACGATCCGGTCCAGCGCCTGGAGCAGCGCGAACACCGCGCCGTCGTAGGCCGCTTGGAGCAGCTGGCCGCGTGTCGTGTCGTGCCGCAGGCCGTGCAGCAGTCCGGACGCGTGCGGCAGGTCGGGCGTGCGCTCACCGTCGAGGAAGGGCAGCAGCACCGCCGACCCGCCGGGCTCGACGTCCTCCCGGTCCAGGCCGAGCAGGGCGGCGACCCGGTCCACGGCCAGCGTGCAGTTCAGGGTGCAGGCCAGCGGCAGCCAGTCGCCGCGCGCGTCGGCGAACCCGGCGACCGTACCCGTCGGGTCGCCGGACGGGCGCCGGGCGGACACCGCGTAGACCGTGCCCGACGTACCGAGGCTCAGTACGGGCTGCCCGGGGCGCAGCCCGAGTCCCAGCGCCGCCGCCATGTTGTCGCCGGTGCCCGCGGCGACCAGCGCGCCGTGCGGCAGCGGTAGGTCACCGGCCTGTACGGTGCCCGCCGCCTCACCCGGCCGGGCGAGGCGCGGCAGCGCCTTCGGGTCCAGGCCGATGTGCCCGAGGATCTCCTCGTCGTACGCCTCCTCGGCCGGTGACCACCAGCCGGTCCCGGAGGCGTCGCCGCGGTCGGTGACGGCTGCGCCGCTCAGGCGCTCGGTGAGGTAGTCGTGCGGCAGCCGCACCGCGGCCGTCGCGTCGGCCGCCGCCGGCTCGTTCTCCCGCAGCCACGCCCACTTCGTCACCGTGAACGCGGGCAGCGGCACGCTTCCCACCCGCCGCGCCCACGCCTGCGGCCCGCCGTACTCCGCCAGCAGGCGCCGGTGCTGGGGCGCCGACCGTACGTCGTTCCACAGCAGCGCCGGACGCACCGGCCGTCCCGCCGCGTCGAGCGTGACCAGGCCGTGCTGCTGGCCCCCGACGGAGACGGCCGCCGCCTGCCGCGCGGCGTCACCGCACTGGCCCAGCGCCTCGCCGAGCGCCCGCCACCACTGCTCGGGGTCGCTCTCCTTGCCCGCGCCGCCCGGATCCGTACCGTCGGCCGCCGTACCGCCGCTGACCACGTGCGGAGCCTGGCCGCGGGCGACGACCTCGCCGGTCGCGGCGTCCACCACGAGCGCCTTGGTGGACTGGGTGGAGCTGTCCACGCCGACGACGAGCGGTCCCGCTGCCTGTGTAGCCATCGCGTTCTCCTTCTCCGCGCCGCGGGGAACGGTCCCGCCGGATGCCGGATGCCGGATGCCGGATGCCGGATGCCGGATGCCGGATGCCGTGCGCCACGCCCGTCCCGGGGCTTCCCCGGCGTGCTGCCGCATATTAGTTTGGGCCCGCCGCGGTTTGTAAAGCGCCCTGACGAACTGGTGAGTCGGCCGAGGGAGCCCTCTGATGAGCTACCAGCCCGTGCCCGAGGACAGATTCAGTTTCGGCCTGTGGACGGTCGGCTGGCAGGGCCGCGACCCCTTCGGGGACGCCGTCCGCCGCCCCCTCGACCCGGTCGAGTCCGTCCACCGGCTGGCGGAACTCGGCGCGTACGGCGTGACCTTCCACGACGACGACCTGATCCCCTTCGGCTCCGGCCACCTGGCACGCGAAGCCGCGGTCAAACGTTTCCGCCAAGCGCTGGACGCCACCGGCCTGACCGTCCCCATGGTCACGACCAACCTCTTCACCCACCCCGTCTTCAAGGACGGCGCGTTCACCGCCAACGACCGGGACGTCCGGCGCTACGCCCTGCGCAAGACGCTGCGCACCATCGACCTCGCGGCCGATCTGGGCGCCCGTACGTACGTGGCCTGGGGCGGGCGCGAGGGCGCGGAGTCCGGCGCGGCCAAGGACGTGCGCGCCGCACTGGACCGGATGCGGGAGGCGTTCGACCTGCTCGGCCAGTACGTCGTCGAGCAGGGCTACGACCTGCGGTTCGCCATCGAGCCGAAGCCCAACGAGCCGCGCGGCGACATCCTGCTGCCCACCGTCGGCCACGCCCTCGCGTTCATCGAACGGCTGGAGCGGCCGGAGCTGTACGGCGTCAACCCGGAGGTCGGGCACGAACAGATGGCCGGACTGAACGTGCCGCACGGCATCGCCCAGGCCCTGTGGGCGGGCAAGCTCTTCCACATCGACCTGAACGGGCAGTCCGGCGTCAAGTACGACCAGGACCTGCGCTTCGGCGCCGGGGACCTGCGGGCCGCGTTCTGGCTGGTGGACCTGCTGGAGACGGCGGGCTACGAAGGGCCCCGGCACTTCGACTTCAAACCGCCGCGCACCGAGGACCTGGACGGGGTGTGGGCCTCGGCGGCCGGCTGCATGCGCACCTACCTGATCCTCAAGGAGCGCGCCGCGGCCTTCCGCGCGGACCCGGCCGTCCAGGAGGCGCTGCGCGCGTCCCGGCTGGACGAGCTGGCCCGCCCCACCGCCGAGGACGGGCTCGCCGGCCTGCTCGCGGACCGTACGGCGTACGAGTCCTTCGACACCGAGGCGGCCGCCGCCCGCGGCATGGCGTTCGAACAGCTCGACCAGCTCGCCATGGACCACCTGCTGCGGGCGCGCTGACCGCCCCGGGCGGCGGCCCGCTCAGCCGAACAGCTTGCGCAGGAAGCGGATCTCCTCCGTCCGCTGGTGCCCGCCGCCGCCCTCGTGCCCATTGAACCGCCACAGCCGCAGCTGCTTGGCGCCCGCGTAGTGGTGGTACGCGGCGAAGCCGGTGGAGGCGGGCGTGATCGGGTCGCGCAGCGCGGTCCCGAAGAGCGCGGGGGCGCTCGCGCGGGCCGCGAAGTTCAGGCCGTCGAAGTGGTCCAGGGTGTGCAGGGCGGTCTCCACCTCGGTCCGGGCGCCCGCGAAGTAGCGGGAGAGTTCGCCGTACGGGCCCTCGTCGGTGATCTCGACGGCGCGCCGGACGTGCGTCAGGAACGGTACGTCGATCAGCGCGCCCGCGAGCCCGGGCACCAGCCCGGCGACGGCCAGCGCGATGGCGCCGCCCTGGCTGCCGCCCGCCACGACGACGCGCCCGGCGTCCACCGCCGCGTGGCCGCGCGCTGCCTCGACGGCCCGTACGCCGTCGGTGTAGACCCGGCGGTAGTAGTACGCGTCCGGATCGCGCAGCCCCTGCGTCATCTTGCCGGGGACGCCGGGGTGGGGGGAGCCGACCGGGTCGGGGGTGTCACCGGGCCGGTCGGGACCGCTCTGCCCCCGGGTGTCCATGACCAGCGTGGCGTAACCCGACACCGGCCACAGCAGCCAGTCCTGCGGGTGCAGCCGGCCGCCGCCGTACCCGAGGTACTGCACGACGCAGGGCAGCGGGCCGCTCGCCTCACGGGGCAGCAGGAACCAGCCCCGGATGCGGTGCCCGCCGAAGCCGGAGAACTCCACGTCGTAGGTGTGCAGCAGCGACAGGCCCGCGTCGGTCTCCGTGAAGCGCGCGTCGAGGTCGTAGGTACGGGCCTCGTCCAGTGTGCGCCGCCAGAACGCGTCGAAGCCGTCGGGTTCGGGCAGCGGCGGACGGTAGCTGCGCAGCTGGTCGAGGGGCAGGTCCACGAACACGCGGTGCCTCCAGGTCGGGAACGGGCGGCGGAACCCTCCGTCGCGTACCGGCCGCGCAACCTACCAGGCGGCGCTCGGCGACCGGTCGCTCACGGCTCGGGCCGCTCCTCCTCGGGCCCCGGCGTCCCGGCCTCCGCCACCTCACTGATCCCGGCGGCCGCCGGATCGAGCACCCGGGCCAGGAACGTCCGCGTCCGCTCGTGCTGCGGATCAGCCACCACCCGTTCCGGCGGCCCTTCTTCGACGATGACCCCGCCGTCCATGAACACCACCCGGTCGGCGACCTCGCGCGCGAAGCTCATCTCGTGGGTGACGACGAGCATCGTCATGCCGTCCTGGGCGAGTGAGCGCATCACCGCCAGCACGTCGCCCACCAGCTCCGGGTCGAGCGCCGAGGTCGGCTCGTCGAAGAGCATCAGCTCCGGCTCCATGGACAGCGCGCGGGCGATGGCCACCCGCTGCTGCTGGCCGCCGGACAACTGCGCCGGATAGGCGGGCTCCTTGTCGCTCAGACCGACCCGCGCCAGGTTGGCGCGGGCGACGCGCCGGGCCGCCGCCCGGTCGCGGCGCAGCACCCGCCGCTGGGCGATCGTCAGGTTCTCCAGGACGGTCAGGTGCGGGAAGAGGTTGAAGGACTGGAAGACCATCCCGATACGGCGCCGGACACGGTCGATGTCCACGTCCGGATCGGTGACCTCGGTGCCCGCCACGGTGACCCGGCCGGCGGTCGGCTCCTCCAGGAGGTTCACACAGCGCAGCAGCGTCGACTTGCCCGACCCCGAAGGGCCGATGACGCACACCACCTCGCCCCGTTCGACGGAGAAGTCGATGCCCTTGAGCACCTCCAGCGTGCCGAAGGACTTGTGCAGCCTCTCGACCTCGATCGCCCGTCCTGCCGTCGCCGGCTTCCCGGTGGGCACGGTGGTCACCTCGCCTTCGCGGTACGGGCCTCCAGCCGCCGGACCAGCTGGCCCAGGGGGAGGGTGATGACGAGGTAGAGCAGGCCGGCGATGAGGATCGGCGTCAGGCTCTTGTGCTCGTTGAGGGCGTCCCGGCCGAAGTTCGCCAGTTCGAACTGGCCGAGTGACAGACCGAGCAGATAGACCAGTGAGGAGTCCTTGGTGAGCAGGATCAGCTCGTTGGTCAGCGGCGGCAGGACGATCCGGAACGCCTGCGGGATGACGATCGAACGCATCGCGCGGCCCGGCGACATCCCCAGCGAACGCGCCGCCTCCGTCTGCCCCTTCGGTACGGCCTGGATGCCGGCCCGGATGGTCTCCGCCATGTAGGCGGCGCCGACCAGGCCGAGCGAGAGCATCACGGTGATGTTCATGTCGAGCGCGACCTCGAAGGCGAGCGGCACGCCGAAGCCCAGCGCGATGAACACCAGCAGCGCGGGCACCCCGCGGAAGAACTCGATGTAGACCACGGCGAGCCAGCGGTACGGCGGTACCTGCGACAGCCGCATCAGCGCCAGCACCAGTCCGAGCCCCAGCCCGAACCCGAAACCGAGCAGGGTGTACTGGACCGTGTTGACCAGCGCGGTGGTGATGATCTCGGGGAACAGCGCCTTGGCCACCGCCACGTCGAAGAACGCGTGGCGCAGCGTCCCCCAGTCGGCGACCAGGGCGAGGACGAGTACGGCGGCGGCCAGCACGGCGTACTGGACACCGCGGAAGAGGCGGGCCCGCCGGCGCCGGGACAGGGGCATCAGTGTCGGCTCCTCATGCTGACTGCGGGGTCAGCCCTGCTGGGGTGCGGTGCCGAACCACTTCTTGTAGATCCGGTCGTAACTGCCGTCCGCACGTGCTTTCCTGAGCACTTCGTTGATCTTCTTGCGCAGCGCGTCGTCGCCCTTGCGCACCCCGATCCCGTAGTGCTCGCCGGTGCGGAACTCGGCCGTCACCGCGGTGTCCGGGTTCTGCTTGACGTAGTCGAACAGCACCCCGTTGTCGTTGATGCCCGCGTCCACCTGCCCGGCCTTCACGGCCGTCAGCAGCAGCCCCAGGTCCTCGAACTCGACCAGCTCGACGCCCTGGCCGTGCTGCTTGGCGTACACGCCGCCGGTGGTGGCCTTCTGGTAGCCCAGCTTCTTCCCCTTGAGGTCCTCGACCTTCTTGTAGGGCTTGCCCTTCTTGGTGATCAGCGCCTGGGTGGCCTCGAAGTACGGGTCGGAGAAGTCCATCACCTTCTTGCGCTGGTCGGTGATCGTCATGCCCGCCGCGGCCAGGTCGCACTTGCGGATGGCGAAGTCCTGGCCGGTCTCGATGCCTTCGAAGGGCGTGTTGACGATCTCCTGCGGCACCTTCAGTTCCTTGGCGACCAGGTCGACCAGGTCCACGTCGAACCCGACGATCTTGCCTTCCTTCTTCACCTGGAACGGCGCGTACGGCAGATGCGTGCAGGTCTTGAGCGTGCCGGGGGAGACGAGCTGGACGCCCGCGGCCGACTTCCCGCCGGCGGCCTGGCCGGACTTGGTGCTGGTGCACCCGGACACGAGGACGGCGGCGGCCGCGACGAGCGCGGCCGTGGCGGACATCGAGGAACGAACGGACACGGGTCCTCCGGATCAGGATGCGGCCCAACCCCCACCGGTCGGAGGTGAGTTGGCTGCATCCTGCCACCGACCAGGGCCGATGTCGCCGCCGTCGATGTTGCGACCGGATAACGACCCGCCGCCGTTCCGGGCCGTCACGACGCCGTACGGGCCCGCGTCAGCCCGCCAGCTGCCGCGCCAGCGCCGCTACCGCGTCCGGCCCCACCCGGCAGCAGCCGCCGACCAGCCGGGCCCCCGCCGCGGTCCAGGCCGCCACCCGGTCGGCGTTGAAGGCGGGCGTACCGCACCAGGCGCGCGCCTGCGCGTCCCAGCTCTCGCCACTGTTCGGGTAGACGACCACCGGCTTGCCGGCCGCGCGGGCCGCCACGGCCACCGCCCGGTCCGCGTCCTCGGGGGTGCAGCAGTTCACACCCACCGCGACCACCTCCGGAACGTCGGCGGCGAGCGCGAAGGCGTCCGCCAGCGGCTGCCCGGCCCGGGTACGGTCACCGGCCGCGCTGAAGGACAGCCAGGCCGGCACGCCGAGGCCGCGTACCGCCAGTAGCAGGGCCCGTGCCTCGTCCGCGTCCGGCACGGTCTCCAGCGCCAGTACGTCGGGCCCGGCCGCGGCCAGCACCTCCAGCCGCGGCCGGTGGAACCGCGCCAGCTCGGCCACCGACAGCCCGTAGGCGCCCCGGTATTCGGAGCCGTCCGCCAGCATCGCGCCGTACGGGCCGGCCGAAGCGGCCACGTACAGCGGCCCCGCCGCACCGGCCGCCGTCGCCTGCCGCGCCGCCTCGCGCGCCAGCTCCACACTGCGCCGCAGCAGCCCGGCGGTCTCCGCCGCGCCGATGCCCCGCTCGGCGAACCCCTCGAAGGTCGCCTGATAGCTGGACGTGATCGCCACCCGCGCGCCCGCCTCGTAGTACGCGCGGTGCGCCGCGACCACGGCCTCCGGGTCCTCGGCGAGCAGCCGCGCCGACCACAGCGCGTCGCCGAGGTCGTGCCCGGCGGACTCCAGCTGGTTGGACAGTCCGCCGTCCAGGACGAGCGGGCCCGCGGCGAGGGCGGCGGCGAACGAGGGGACGGCAACGGTGTTCATGGCCACCAGCCTCTCACCCGGTCCCGGCGGCTCGCCCGCCCCCGCGCCCGGTCTCTCGACGGCCCGCCTCGCGCCCGTTCTCTCACCAGGCCCGCCCCACGCCCGGCCGCCCGTCACTGCGCCTGGACGGCCTGGATGTCCAGCTCGATACGGATGGTCGCACCGATGGCCGCGATGCCCCGCGCCAGCATCTTGCGCCAGTCCAGGGTGAAGTCCTCCCGGTGCAGCTCGGTCACCGCGGCGCACGCCGTACGGGTCTCCCCGCCCATGCCCGTACCGATGCCCAGGTAGCGGGTGTCCAGCTGCACCGACCGGCTGACGCCGTGCAGGTGCAGCACCCCCTGGACGGCCCAGCGTGCCCCGCCCTTGTGCACGAACCGCTCGCCGGCGAACTGCAGGTACGGGTAACGCGCCACGTCCAGGAACTCCGCCGAGCGCAGATGGTCGTCACGCATCTTCACCCCCGAGTCGATGCTCGCCGCGTCGATCGTCACCTCCACCCGCGAGTCGCGCATGTCCGGCGCGATCCACAGGCTGCCCTCGAAGTGGTTGAACCGGCCGTGGATCTCGGCCAGCCCGATGTGCCGGGCGGTGAAGCGGATGGAGGAGTGGTCGGGGTCCAGCCGCCACTGTCCCGGCGTGGGCAGCTGCGGCGCCGGGGCCGGCTCCAGCTCCAGCGTCCGCGGCGCGGTCCGCTGCCCCTCGGTCACCAGGCTGTCGAACCGCTCCGGGCGGAAGCCGTCGCAGGTGACCACCACGTGATACGCGGCGGGCGCCAGCGTCGCGGTGAACATGCCGTTGGGGTCCGTCTGGCCGCACGTGACCTCGGTGCCCTCGGCGTTGCGCACCGATATCCCGGCCCGCGCCATCGGCAGCCCGACGGGGTCCTGGACGCTGAGGTCCAGTGCCCCGGCACCACGCGGGATCGGAGCCGGAGCGGGGGCACTGCGGGCGGAGCGGTCACGAAGGCGGGTGAGGATGGCGAGCGCCATGGCAGGACGGGGCCTCTCGGTCAGTTGTGTCGAAAAAGGTGCATCTCCATCCTGTCATTGGTTTAGACCGCTGAGGACGACAGCTGTCAATACCCGCCGAAACGTGAAATTCATCGCACCGGGCACAAGGTGATGGCGAACCGGGCAGGAGCCACCGTCAGCTCGTGCTCCGGCAGCACCCCGGGGCCGCAGGAAGCGCTGCCGATGCCGTGCTGGGCGTGGTCCAGGTGGAGCCAGGTCCAGTCGCTCGGAGTGAGGTCCGTGGTGTGCCGGGCGGCGTCCAGCTGCTCGCTCGTCCAGCGGCGCGCGCTGAACCAGAAGGACGGCGCACCCTCGGCACGCAGGCCCGAGCCGTCGCCGCGGGACAGCTCCACCCAGCGCACGTCCGCCCGCGCCCCGTTCTCCTGCGGGCGCACGTACGGCGTCTGCAGCGCGTCCACGGGCATGCGCCACAGCCCCGTCCGCGCCGCCGCCTTGGTGTCGGGATACGCCTCGCCGGGCCCGCCGCCGTACCACCGTGCCGTCGAGAGGCTGCCGCACACACCCAGCCGCACGCCGAGCCGGGGCAGCGGGCAGGGCCAGTCCCCGTACGGCCGCACCGACACCTCCAGCCGCAGCCGCCCACCGGCCGCGGTCCAGCGGTAGTCCGTGTCCAGGGCGAGGTCCGTGCCGGCCGGTGCGACCCGGGTGCGCACCAGTAACGCCTCGCGGTCGTACTCCACGGACGCCACCCGGTGCCGCATGCGGTGCAGACCGATGCGGCGCCACTGCTCGGCGCGGCGCGGCCCCCGCTGCCAGGGCGCGCCCTCGTCGTTGTCGGTCGGCGCCCGCCACACGTCCAGCCGGGGGCCCGACAGATGGCAGCCGTCGAAATACCGGAGCACCCCGGTGGTGGCGTCGAAGGCACCCGGACCGAGGAGGATGAGGTTGCCCTCACCGCGCCGGGGAGCCGCCTTCGGGGCGGCCGGGCGGGGCTCGGGGCGCGGCGGTGCGGCGGGCAGCTGCCCCCAGGCGACCTCGTGGCCCGCCGCGGCCCAGGAGGTGTCCTCGCCGAGTAACGCCCGTACCGTCCACAGGGCTTCGCGGCCGCGCCGCCCGGCGGGCCCCGGGGGCAGCGCCACCTCGGCGGACTCACCGGGGGCGAGCGGCGGTACGGCCAGCGGCCCCTCGGCGAGCACCTCGCCCTCGGCCTCGTAGGACCAGCGGAACACCAGGTGGGCCAGGTCGGCGAAGTCGTGCAGATTGCTGATCCGCACCGTGCGCGGGCCCTCGCCCGGCGCGCGGTCCGCCGTGTCCGTACCGCCGATCCGCACCGGTTCGACGACCTTCTTGAACTCCACCAGCCCTGGCGACGGCACCCGGTCGGGGAGGACCAGCCCGTCGCAGACGAAGTTGCCGTCGTGCAGCTCCTCGCCGAAGTCGCCGCCGTACGCGTGGAACACCTCGCCGTCCGGGGTGCGCTGCCGCAGCCCGTGGTCGATCCACTCCCACACGAAGCCGCCCTGGCAGCGCTCGTACGTCTCGAAGAGCCGCTGGTACTCGCTCAGCCCGCCCGGTCCGTTGCCCATCGCGTGCGCGTACTCGCACAGCAGGAAGGGCAGGGCGCGGCGCCGTGCGTCCGCCACCGGGTCGGCGAGCGGTTCCTCCGCCCGCCGGCCGATCCGTTCGACCTCGGCGTGGTCCGCGTACATCCGGGAGTACACGTCGGTGTCGGCGCAGGACGGATCGCCCTCGTAGTGCAGCGGGCGGGACGGGTCGCGGTCGCGGGTCCAGGCGGCCATGGCGGACAGGCCGCGGCCGGTGCCGCACTCGTTGCCCAGCGACCACATGATCACGCTGGGGTGGTTCTTGTCCCGCTCGACCGTCCGGCGCATCCGGTCCAGCAGCGCCGGCGTCCACGCGTCGTCGTCCACCGGATTGCCCCGCCAGCCCTGCTGCTCGAAACCGTGCGTCTCCAGGTCGCACTCCTCGACGACCCACAGGCCCAGCTCGTCGCAGAGGTCGAGGAAGGCGGGGTGCGGCGGATAGTGGCTCGTACGGACCGCGTTGACGTTGTGCTGCTTCATCAGCAGCAGGTCGCGGCGCATCGCCTCGGGGCCCAGCGCACGGCCGTGCCGCGGGTCGAACTCGTGCCGGTTGACGCCGCGGAACAGCACCCGGCGCCCGTTGACCTTCAGCAGGCCGTCCTCGACGCGTACGGTGCGGAAGCCGACGCGCAGGGGAACGCGCTCGCCGGGCGTGCGCAGTTCGGCGTCGTACAGCTGCGGGGTCTCGGCCGTCCACGGCGTGACCGGCACGGACGCGCTCTCGCCCGTCGCCAGGTCCAGCCCGAGCGCGGGCACGGTGACCCGGCCCGCCGGCGCGCAGTCCACCCGGAGGGTGCCGTGGCCGGTGCGGTGGTCGTACGAAGCGTGCACGAAGTGGTCCAGGACGGCGCCCGCCGGCCGGTGGTGCAGCGTGACGTCGCGGAAGACGCCGGGCAGCCACCACTGGTCCTGGTCCTCCAGATAGCTGCCGGCGGACCACTGGTGCACGCGGACCGCGAGCACGTTACGGCGCGCCCGCAGCAGATGACCCACCTCGAACTCGTGCGGCAGCCGACTGCCCTTGAAATGCCCCAGCTCCCTCCCGTTGAGCCACACCCGCGCACAGGACTCCACACCCTCGAAACGCAGCAGGGCGGGCCCCGGTTCCCACTGTGCCGGGAGGTCGAAGGTGTGCCGGTGGTCGCCCGTCGGGTTCTCGTCGGGCAGCCGCGGCGGATCGACGGGGAACGGGTAGCGGGCGTTGGTGTACGCGGGCGCGCCGTGGCCCATGAGCACCCAGTGGCCCGGTATGCGCAGGCCGGTCCAGTCCGTGTCGTCGAAGTCCGGCCGGGCGAACGAGGTGTCGGCGGACCGGGCGGTCGGCAGCAGCCGGAAACGCCACATCCCGTGCAGCGACAACCGGCGCGCGTCCGAACGGGCGAACCAGGCACGCGGCGGGCGGCATCCCCGGCCGGGCGACACGTCCTCGTAGTACGGGAGGTGCTGCGGGGGGCGGGGGACGGGCAGGGCGGCGCCGCGGGGCGGTGGCGGGGCGGCGGACGGTGCGGGGGTGGTGCGCTTCTCGGGGGCGTGGCCTTCGCGGGCGGGCCTCCCGTCCGCGGTGTGCTCGGCGTCGGGTGCGGTACGGGGGCCGGCGTGCTCGGCGTCGGGCAGGGGCAAGGGTCCTCCTCGCTGCGGGAACACGGCTGGGGCGTGGGGGATCACGTCAGCGAACCACGCGGGGCGGCGCGCCGCGACCGGATACGAATGATTGACCGCTGAAGCATCCGCTCCGCGTCGTACATGTCCGTGAGCGCCCGGATTCGTGCGGGGCGCCGGGGCGTGGCGGCTTCGGGGGAGGTGCCGGGTTCCCTTGGGGCGGGGAGGTCACGGGGGCGGGCTCCGGAGTCGCCCGGCCCCGTACGCCTCGGCGGCGTGTTTCGGATCCGCCGGTGAGAATCGGCCGTCCCCGGGCACTCAGGCAGCATGAACGATTCACCGAAGAACCCGGACCCGGCTCCGGAGCACACCGCCGGCCTGGAGCCCGGCGGCGGCGTGCCACCGGGCGAGACACCGCCCGCCGAAGGCAGCACCCCGGACGCCGGGCCCCTGGAGACCCACAACCCCACCCGCGGCTGGTCCAAGGGCCCGGTGCTGGTGCTCGCCGTCGTGGTCGTCCTCGTCGCAGCCTTCTTCATCGCCCGCATCTGGGGTGTGTAGCTCGCTGACGAGGAGGCGGGCGGCGAACGGCAGCGATCAGGAAGGCTTGCGCAACGGTCCCGTGTAGTCGCGGAACAGCACGATCTGGCCGTCCCGGATGCGGAACAGCTGCACCGAGCGGCCTTCGAACGCGTCCCCGCGCCCCACGCCCTTGGTGAGCACCTCCGCGACGACGACCTCCGGATCCCCGGTGCGGTGCACCGCGAGCGTGTCGAGCGTGTCGACGCGCAGGGCGGACATCGCAGCCCGCGCGAACGTCCGTATCGTCTCGCGGCCCTCGATACGGTCGGGCACGTCCGGACCCGCGAAGGGCAGCTCGATCACACCGTCCGGCGCGAACAGGTCCGCGAAGGCGTCCGGGTCCTGCCCCGTCACCGCGGCGCACCGCCGTTCGAGGACGTCCAGGGGGCTCATAGCAGGCACGGTCCCTCCCGATCGGCGGCACGGCGGGCCGGCGGTCCGCACGCCGGTCTCTGACGCCGAGCAGGGTAGCGCCGCGCCGTACGGGCAGTCAGCACGCGCGGCACGGGTGACGGCCCACCGGCCGTCACCCGCCACCGCCTCATCCGGCTCCGGCTGCCTACCGGCTGTCCGGTGACCCGGCTGCCTCCTCGCCGTCGTATCCGTCCCCACCCCCGTCCCCGCCCTCACGCACCGCCGCGAGGGCCGATGCCGGGTCCTCGGCCGCCGGGCCCGCGGGTGCCCACTGCCCGCGCTCCTTCACGTACGGCCACCACCGCCCGTCACGCCCGTACCTGAGCTGAACGCCGCCGCCGACCACGGTCCAGCGGTTGCGGTCGTGGCGCAGCCGTGGTCGCGGCTCGTCGTCCTCCCAGGCGGCGGCGAGCTGGGCGGTGGCGCGCGCCAGGGCCGCCGGTTCCGGTGTCCACTCCTCCTCCAGGGCCGCGAGGGCCGGCGCGCCGCCGTACTCCCACGCTCGTACGGCCAGGGCCAGCGTCTTGGCCGTACGTCCGGAACCGGCGGCCAGTCGCGCCGCGATCCGCGGGTCCGGCCCGGCCGCTGCCAGCCGTACGGCGTCCTGCGCGCAGGTCAGCGCTGCCTGTGGGGGCGCGTCGGCATGGCCGGGGGCCAGCGCGTCGGCCAGCAGCCGCTGGGCGCGCGCTGCCGTGTCGCCCACCAGGAACTCCAGCGCCGGCACGTCCACTCCGGGCGCCGGGGCCGTCCCCCCTCCGAGGACCGGTACGGCGCCCGGCACGTCCACGGCCGGCGGGGGCGCGGGCAGCGGCGGCAGGATGTCCCGCGCCGCGTACGCCTCTGCCGCAGGTATGCCCCCAGCCGCCGGTTCCGCCGCGTACGCACTGGACGTGGGGTGCTCAGCGGCTTCCCGCGCGCGCGTGGCGGTGCGGGCCTGGAGGTCGTCCAGCAGCTCCTGTTCGCCCCGCCCCCGCATCAGCAGCAGCACGAACGGGTCCTCGTCCAGCAGACGCGCCGTCTGGTGGCAGAGCGCGGCAGTGTGAGAGCAGTGGTCCCACGCCCCGCAAGCGCACTCCGCCTCCAGATCACCGATCCCGGGGAGCAGTTCGAGGCCGGCGGCGGCCGCGTCCTCCACCAGGTGCGGCGGCATGTCGTGGTCCAGCAGCGCCGCGATGTGCCCGGCCCGGTCCGCGACCAGGTCCAGGAAGCGGTCCCAGTCCGCCGCGCTCAGCTCCTGGAGCAGCACGTCGCAGCGGTACGGCGTACCGTCGCGGTCCTGGACGACCGCGGTGATCCGCCCCGGCCGTACGGAGACCGCACCCACGGCGCCCGCCCGTGCGTGCCGGCGGCCCTGCTTGACCTGCTGACCGTCCAGCGCGCTGTCCGCCAGCGCCTTCAGCCAGGCCAGGCCCCACCAGGACCGCGCGAAACCCTGTCCGCGCGCCGGCGGGAGCGCGGCGAAGGTACGCTCCCGGGCCGGCTCCGGCAGGGCCTGCCGGGAGCGCTCACGGGCGTCGTTTTGCGGGGCGTCGTTTCCCTGGGTGTCGTTTGCCTGGGTGTCGGTCTCGTGGGTGTCGGTCGCCTGAAGATCGGCCGGGTATAGATCGGTTGCGTGAGGGGCCGTTGCGTACGAGTCGGTTGCGTACGGGGCGGTTGCGTACGGGTCGGTTGCGTACGGGTCGGGTCCGTGGCTGTGGATCATCGCTCGCTCCCTCGCAGCGCCACCAGGTCGGCCAGTTCGGCGTCGCTCAGTTCGGTCAGGGCGGCCTCGCCGGAGCCGAGCACCGCGTCCGCCAGCCGCTGTTTGCGCGCGAGCATGGCGGCGATCCGGTCCTCGACCGTGCCTTCGGTGATCATCCGGTGGACCTGCACCGGCCGGGTCTGGCCGATGCGGTACGCACGGTCGGTGGCCTGCGCCTCGACCGCCGGGTTCCACCAGCGGTCGAAGTGCACGACATGGGCGGCCCTGGTCAGGTTGAGCCCCGTACCCGCCGCCTTCAGCGACAGCAGGAACACCGGCACCTCGCCCTCCTGGAAGCGGCGCACCATCTCCTCGCGGCGCGCGACCGGCGTGCCGCCGTGCAGCAGCTGCGTCGGCACCCCGCGCCCCGCCAGGTGCGTTTCGAGCAGCCGCGCCATCCGGACGTACTGCGTGAACACCAGCACACCCGCGTCCTCGGCGAGAATCGTCTCCAGCAGCTCGTCCAGCAGCTCCAGCTTCCCCGAACGGCCCGCGATCAACGGCCGCTCCTCCTTGAGGAACTGCGCCGGGTGGTTGCAGATCTGCTTGAGCGAGGTCAGCAGCTTGACGACCAGGCCGCGGCGCGCGAGACCGTCCGCCGCCGCGATCTCGCGCAGCCCCTCGCGCACCACCGCCTCGTAGAGCCCGGCCTGCTCCTTGGTCAGCGCCACCGCCCGGTCGGTCTCCGTCTTCGGCGGCAGCTCGGGCGCGATGCCCGGGTCGGACTTGCGGCGGCGCAGCAAGAAGGGGCGCACCAAGCGGGCCAGCCGGTCGGCGGCGGCCGGGTCCGTGCCGCCCTCGACGGCCGTGGCGTAGCGCTCGCGGAAGCGGCTCAGGGAGCCGAGCAGGCCCGGGGTGGTCCAGTCGAGAACGGCCCACAGCTCGGACAGGTTGTTCTCGACCGGCGTGCCGGTGAGCGCCACCCGGGCGCCCGCCGGGAGGGTGCGCAGCGCCTTGGCCGTCGCCGAGAACGGGTTCTTCACGTGCTGCGCCTCGTCCGCGACGACCAGCCCCCAGCGGGTCGCCGCGAGCTTCGCCGCGTCCCGCCGCATCGTGCCGTACGTGGTCAGCACGAACGCGCCGTCCCCCAGGCCGGTGAGGCTGCGCCGGTCCGCGTGGAAGCGGCGTACCGGAGTGCCGGGCGCGAACTTCTCGATCTCGCGCTGCCAGTTGCCCATGAGGGAGGCCGGGCAGACGACGAGCGTGGGCCCGGCCGAGGCGGGGTCGGCCTGCCGGTGCAGGTGCAGGGCGATCAGGGTGATGGTCTTGCCCAGGCCCATGTCGTCGGCGAGACAGCCGCCGAGGCCGAGCGAGGTCATGCGGTGCAGCCAGCCGAGACCGCGCAGCTGGTAGTCGCGGAGGGTGGCGGCGAGGGCCGGCGGCTGGGCGAGGGGCGGTTCGGGGTTCGCGCCCGGTTCCGGGGCCACGGCCGCTTCCGGGTTCGCGCCCGGTACGGCGGTGTCCGGTGCGGTGAGCCGGTCGCGGAGGCGGGCCAGCCAGCCGGACGCCTGCACCTCCACCCGCTCGCCGTCCTCGGACTCCGCGGTTCCGGTGAGCGCCGCGCCGAGCGCGTCGATGGGCGTCACCTTGCGGTCCTGGCGGTCCCGGGCCTCCCGTAGGGCCTCCGGATCGACGAGCACCCACTGGTCCCGCAGCCGTACGAGCGGACGTCCCGCCTCGGCCAGCCGGTCCAGCTCCGCCCTGCTGACCTCCTGGCCGCCGACGGCGAACCGCCAGCTGAACGAGAGCAGCGCGTCGGCCGCGAGGAAGGACGGCAGCCCGGACACCGGGCGGTCCTGACGGGCAGCGCCGTCGTCCTCGTGGGCATGTTGCGGCGCGCCGTCCTGGCCGGGCGGCCCGACCACGGCGTGGGTGCTGAGCCCGCGTACCAGGTCCCGGGGCCAGTGCACCTGGACGCCGGCGGCGGCCAGCGCCCGGGAAGCCGGGCCGAGCAGTTCGGCGATCTCCTCGTCCGCGAGGTCCACCGCGTCCGGTACGGCGGCGGACAGCAAGGGCCTGAGGGGGGCCCAGGCCGCGGCGGCGCGGCGCAACGTCAGCAGGGTGTCCATCCGGGCGCGCGGGCCGAACGCCTGCCCGGTGGGGGAGGTGCCCGCCCACACCTCGGACGCGTCGGCGACCAGGGCGGGGTCGGTGAGGTCGTGCAGCTGGAGAACGGCGGTGAACCGGGCGCGGCCTGCGACGGCGGCCCCGGCCGGGCCGGTCTCCGGCAGGGCGGCCGGCCCGCTGCTCCCTTCGGTGTCGGGTCCGGGCAGCCCGGCGACCTCGACGCGCAGGGAGAGCCGTACGCCTGCGTCGTGTCCGGCCGCCACATCGGCGGCCCAGTCGCGCTGTTCGGGGATGTGCTGCGGCTCGGCCGCGGCGAACGCCGGGCCGCCGGTGACCAGGGCGGCGGCGGGGGAGCGGGGCAGCCCGTCCGCCACCGCGTCCAGGAAGTCCCGTACCAGGCGCTCCGGTTCCGGCAGCAGTACGGGGCCTGGGCCGGTGGCGCCGGCGAGCGGGGCGGCGTGCGCCTGCGGCGGCAGCGCCGCGGCCAGTTCGCGCAGGCGCTCGGCATCGGCGGGATCCAGCGGTCCCACCCGCCACGCGTCATGTCCGGAACGGCTCACTCCGGGCAGCAGCCGCCCACGGGCGACGAGTTGCAGCGCCAGCACGGCGGCGGCGCCCCAGAAGGCCGTGGCCGGGTCGGCGGTACCGGACGTACGGGCACGGGTGAGGAGGGGGAGGGCGTCGGCGACCGGGAGGACGACGGCCGGCACGTCGACGAGCGCGATGCCGTCCGTGTCGCCTTCGCCGCCCGCGCCGTGTCCCTCGCCTTCGCCCCCGTCGCGGTGTTCGTCTCCGCCGTGGTGTTCGGCTTCATGGGACGGGACGGCGACGGACAGCGGCTGCGTCGGCCACGGGGGGCCGGCCTCCTCGTCGCTCGCCGCGCCGTCCGGACACCAGAACGCGATCCGTCCCGTACGGGGCGGATCGGCCGGCAGGAAGACCGCTGCCCGGCGCGCGAGCGCGGACGGCGGGACGGATGGTGCCGCGGGAAGACATGCCACGTGCAGCGAACTCCTCAAGTTTGACTACTGGCGACCGGAGCGCCCGAGGGTACAGCACAAGCCGAGCGGATGCCGACCCGGCCTCCGGTGGCGGCCGGCAGCCGGTCGTCACGGATGGAACCTGTGGGACCGAAAAGGCGTTCAATGGGGTACAGAGAGCGCGGCAACCGCCGCGGAAGGGACGTGAAGGATGTCCACGAACGCAAAAGTCGCCATCGGTGGCGTGGCGGCGGGAGTGATCCTGCTGTGGCTGCTGCCGTTCTGGGCGGCCGTGCTGGTCATGGTCGGTGTGCCGGCCGTGGCGTATCTGACGCTGGACCCCTCGCAGCGGCGCAGGCTGCGCCGTGTGACCCGCAAGGAGATAGGGCGCTGACCAGGTGGCCGGTGTCCGGGCGTCCGGCGGTGTGAGCCGGGCGGCCGGGCTGCGGCGACGTCCCCGTCAGCGGGCCCGTGGGCGCACACCCCACGGGTGGGACGCCGCCACGGCTCGGGGCCGGACCGCAGCGGCCGGCCGCACGGTCACGCCGGCCGGACCGCCAGCGCTTCCAGGGCCCGCAGCAGGCCCGGCAGTTCGGGCCCGCGTCCCACCGGCAGCACCTCTCCCGGCTGCTCGTCCAGGAGGACGAACGCGATGTCGTCGGTACGGGCCACCATGCTCCACCCGGGCCCGTCCACGCGGAGCGTACGGGCCTCACCGGCGGCGAAGGACGAGCGGACCCGTCCCGGCGGAGGAGGCTCCGCCACGTAACCGCGTGCCCCGGCCAGTGCCCGCTGCACTCCGGCGTGCGGCTGGGCTCCCGGAGCGACGAACGTGACCGCGTCGTCGACCTGTTCGCGCCAGGCCGCCCACTGCAGCGCGATCTCGTCCGCGCCGAGCCGGCGCTGAGCCGGTCCCCACTGCGTGGCGTCCGGTGGCCTGAGTACGGCCGGACCGCCCTCCTCCGGTTCCGGGTCGTGCGGCGCCGGCACCCCCGGCGCGGCAACGGCGAGTGCGAGCGGCCAGCCGGGCAGCGCTTCGACCACGCTGCCCTCGGCCGGCGAGAGGTCATACTCCATCCCGCAGTCCCAGGCCGCGACGGCGCACGCGACGAGCGAGACGTCGTCCGTCACCACCGTCCAGCGCGCGCCCAGCCCGTCCTGGCCGAGGACCAGGCCGTACCCCTGCTCGTACGGTTCCAGCCCCAGCCCGGCGCACACCTGCGGATAATCGTCGCCCAGTACGCTCGGGAACTGCGCGGGCGTCAGCAGCACCGCCGTCAGCACGAGCAACTGGTCGTCGTCGGCGCTCGCGGGCACGGCTCCGTCGGCGCTCGCGGGCACGGTCCCGTCGGCGTTCCCGGCCGTGGACGTACCGGCGCTCTCGGTCGACACCTGGGCCTCCCCCTCCGATGCGCTCTGATCCGCCCGGTCCCGGCCCGCCGCCACCGCCCCGGTCCCGGGGCCGCCCGCGCCGGACCGAACCGGCCCGATCGTTCCGATCAGTCGTCGGCGCACCCTAGTTGGCCGGGCAGCAGGTTGTCACCAGCCGTACGCCACAGCCCCGGCTGTTTCCGCCGTCTTGCCGGTCACCCGGTCACTCGGTCACTCGGTCACTCGGTCACTCGGTCACCCGGTCACCCGGTCACCGGGTCACCCGGTCACCCAGCGCCCGGGAGCCGGGGATCCGGAGGTCGGGGTCCGGAGCCCGGGTCAGGCGTGCGGGCGACGCCAGCCTCCCTCCGCCGGTCCGCCCAGCAGCCCTCAGGCCACCGGCAGATTCAGCAGGTCACGCGCCACGGTCTGCGGCGACTCCCCGCGCTCCCGGGCGAGCGCGATCACCGCCCGGCAGGCCAGCTCGTTGATGCCGAAGGCGAGTGCCTCGGGGGAGACCCATTCCGCCGCCTCCGCACTGCGTTCGTCGTCCTCCTCGGCGCACGCCGCCACATGGGCCGCCGCGGCCTCGAAGATGTTGTGCGGCCGCTTCGCCCCGGGTGCCCGGGGCTCCTCGCTGCCGGGCATTCGCACCGCGGTGCGGACGCGAGTGAAAAAGTTCCGAAGGCCGCGGAACAATCCGGAGATACCACGTAAGAATCCGGTCATCGTGTCCCCCATTCCCGGTTCCCGTTCCGGTCGTACCAGTGTGCCCGGGGCGCTTACGATGGGAACTTCGGCGACGAAAGGGCGGGTACGCGGTGCGGCGATATGACTGGCTCAAGGAGACCCAGCGGCTCGACCCGGAGCGGGACTTCTTGCGTATCCACCGCATCATCACGACGTACGAGTTCCCCTGGGACGTCGCGCGAGCCTTGGAGCTGGCGCTCTACCGGACCTACGCCGTTCCCAGCATCGGCCGGCTGCTGGCCCGGACCGCCGAGCTGACGGACCGTACGCAAAAGCGCTACGACGACACCGCGCTCCTCCTGGACTCGGTGGTGGAGCACGGTTTCGACACCGAGGACGGCCGCACCGCGATCCGCCGCATCAACCAGATGCACCGCAGCTACGACATCTCCAACGAAGACATGCGGTATGTCCTGTGCACCTTCGTGGTGATTCCCAAGCGCTGGCTCGACCAGTACGGGTGGCGACGGCTGAGCGAGAACGAGCAGCACGCCTCAGCCGTCTATTACCGCACCCTCGGACGCCACATGGGCATCACCGACATCCCCCAGAATTTCCAGGAGTTCGAGCGCTGCCTGGACGACTACGAGCACGCGCACTTCGGCTGGGACGAGGGCGGGCGGCGGGTCTCCGACGCCACGCTCGGCCTGATGGCGGGCTGGTACGGCCCGCTGGCCCCGGTGGTGCGCGGCGCGAGCATGGCCCTGCTGGACGACGCCCTGCTGGACGCCTTCCGCTACGAGCGCCCCAGGCCGGCCGTCCGTGCGGCGGTGCGCGGCGCGCTGCGGCTGCGTGCCAGGTCCGTCCGCCTGCTCCCGCCCCGCCGGCGACCCCATTACGCCCGCCAGAACCCGGAGATCAAGAGCTACCCGAACGGCTACACCATCGCCGACCTCGGTACCTTCCCCCAGGGCCGCCCCACAGGCAGCTGCCCCGTACCGCACTGACCTGCTCGTCCCGGCCCCACGCCGGCGCGGCGACAGGGGGCGACAGGCCATTCCCGCACCGGCGCGGCGACAAGGGACGACAGACCATGACCCGACAGTGGCCGGTCACGGCCGGGTAACGCGCTGTCCGGCAGCTCCCCGGGCGACTCAGGCGCCCTGACGCACGGCCATCGCCAGGTAACGGGCGTCCTCGTCCACGTAATCCACCAGATTCCATCCGCAACGCGTCAGAAGCGGTCGCAAGTGGGGTTCGGCCCGAACGTCGTCAGGGGTGAGCCGGCGCCCTTTCCGCGCTGCCAGCGCGGCGCGCCCGACCGGGTGGAACAGCGCCAGCCGCCCTCCGGGGCGTACGACCCTGGCGCATTCCGTGAGGGTCGCCTCCGGGTCGGCCAGGTGGGACAGCAGTCCGGCGGCGAAGACCGCGTCGAGTGCGCCGTCCGACAGTGGGAGCCGCTGTACGTCGGCGAGTACCAGGGGCGCCAGCCGCGCACGTCCGGCCCGTACGGCCGCCGCGAGCATCTCCGGCGTCAGGTCGGCGCCCAGCACCGTACCGCCCGCCCCGACGGCGGCCCGCAGCGCGGGCAACGCCCTTCCCGTGCCGCAGCCCGCGTCCAGCACCCGGTCTCCCGCCCGCAGCCCCATCGCCGCGACACCCGCCTCGTAGGCAGGACCGTCGTCGGGAAACCGCGCGTCCCAGTCGTGCGCCCGGGAGCCGAAGAACTTCCGCACGTCATGCGCCTGACCGGCGTCCTCGGGCGCGTTGGCGGTCTCGTCGTCCATACGGCAACTCTAGAGGCCGGTGATCGCCCGGGAGCCGGCTGTCCGGACGGTGGGCGGCCGCCCGGTGGCCGCGGTGGCCGGATGCGCGGTCGTCCGGGACACCGCACGGGTTTCAACCGTTCTTCCTTTCGACGTCTTACCTTTCCGGCCGCCCGGCGTAATCATGCAGGCATGACGGACACGGGGAAGTGGAATTTCGTCGACCATTTCGGTGCCGACCCGCAGGGTCTCGCCGACGCGGCGGCCCTCCTGCAGCACGCGGTGACCACCATCTGTGGCGCCGGCGGCGGAACACTCGTGATTCCCCCCGGGCGGTACCGCATGCACAGCACCGGAACGGTGGTACCGGATTCCGGGAACCTGACCGTGATCGCGTACGGCGCCCACATTTTCCGCAGCGACACCTCCACCATCGACACGCTGTGGGGCGGCGGCTTCTCCCACGACGGCTACCACGGCGCCTCCGACATCAGCATCCGCGGCGGCCTGTGGGACGGCGGCGCGAACAATCCGCTGCCGCTGGACATGTTCGCCTTCTGCTCCGCCGAGAACATCCTCTACGAAGACCTGGTCGTGGAGAACATTCCGGACTGGCACGCGATCGAGTTCCACGGCATCCGCAACGGCACGGCGCGCAACTGCGTCTTCCGGCGCTTCAAGGCCACCACCCCGACCCGGTTCTTCTCCGAGGCGATCGAGGTCCAGGAGGCGCCGGACGGCACGCACAGCACGAACATCGTCGTCGACGGCTGCTCGGCCGACGGATACGGAGCCCTGGTGGGCACGCACACGGCCACTTTCCCCGGCCGTTTCCACAGCGGGCTGCGGGTGGTGAACAACAGGATCACCAACGCCCGGAACTACGCCGTACGGGCCCACAACTGGCGCCACGCGGTGATCGCGAACAACATCATGGAGGACTGCAACAGCGGAATCCAGGTCCAGATGGATCCGTCCGCGCAGTACCAGTCGTGGTTCTGGTCGCAGACCGAGGACATCATCATCTCGCACAACGTCCTCACCCACATGGGGCTGGAGAAACAGCCGGGCCAGGGCCCCCGTTTCGCCACCATCGGCGTGTACGGAATGTCGGACACGCCGATGGAGAACGTCATCGTGACGGGCAACATCATTCGCGACTGGGCCAGTTCGAACGGTATCGCCCTGCAATACGTCCACGAGGGCGTGGTCACCGGAAACGTCGTGAAATACAGTCAGGGCGGCGACGGCACCGCGATACTGTTCACCTCCTGCTCCGGCGGAACGGCCACCGGAAACAATGTCCGTTACGCCGGTTCGGGCATCGTCGGCGCCGAGGTCTCCGCCGGGAACAGGATCAGTCTTCGGTGAGCGTGGTGCATGCGGTCGGCGTGGCGGATACGGCCGGAGAGGCCGGTACGGTCGGCGTGGCGGATACAGCCGATACAGCCGATACGGCTGATACGGCTGATACGGCTGATACGGCTGATACGCCGACGCGGTGCGTGCTGTCAGTCCGTCACCCGCTCAGCCGGTCACCCGGGCCAGTGCGAAGCCGTCGTAGCCCTTGCTCCCCACGGTCTGCACCGCGGTGGCGGACAACCTCGGGTTCTCAGCGATGAGTTCCAGGAACCGGCGGATGCCGCGGACCGTGGGATCCGTGCTGTCCGCGTCGGCGACGTCACCGCCCCGTACGACGTTGTCACCGATGATCAGGCTGCCGGGGCGGGTCAGTTCCAGGGCCCGCTCCAGGTAGTGCGGATTGTTGGGCTTGTCCGCGTCGACGAAGACCAGGTCGAACGGTTCGGCCCGCTCGGCAACCAGCTTCGCGAGGCTGTCGAGCGCCGGGGCGACGCGGATCTCGGTGCGCTCCGCGAGCCCGGCGCGCTCCAGGTTGGCGCGGGCGACGGCGGCGTGCGTGGCGTTGTACTCCAGGGAGACCAGGTGGCCGTCGGCGGGCAGGGCGCGGGCGAGCCAGATGGTGCTGTAGCCGCCCAGCGTCCCGATCTCCAGGATGCGCCGGGCGCCTTGTATCCGGGCCAGGAGGTGGAGCAGCTTGCCCTGGGTGGGGGTGACGCTGATGTGCGGGAGTCCGGCCGCCTCACTGTCACGCAACGCGGCGTGCAGCGCTTCGTCGTCCGGGGCGAGCAGGGAGTTGAAGTACTCGTCGACCGTGTTCCACCGCTGCTGAGACATCTGGTCCCTTCGCTTGCCTAGTTAGGTTTGCTAATCAAAGTAGCAGGGGCGGGTACGCCCGTCGGTGTGCTGCGGGCAAAAAGTCGTGCGGTCCGCGGTTCCGTCCGTTCAGGTCCGGTGGCCCCGTTCGTGCAGCGGCGTGAGGTGGTCGCACAGTTCGCACCGCGGCGCGTCGCGGGCGGCCCGGATGCCGAGCAGCGGCTCACCGCAGATGGCGACGAGCGGCCGTACGGGCGACTCCCGCGGATGGCAGATGCGGCAGACGTTGTGCCAGGGACCGGCCTCGTTGTCGCCCGCGGCGGGAACGGCCGCGATGTCCGCGCCGGTACCGGTGGTGGTGGACATCAGCAGCCTTCTTTCTCGCGCCCCGCCGGTACGTGGACCGGCTCGCGGCGCGGGCTTCCCGCTGGTGGCGCCCGGCCGGACCGTGGCCGGGGCTTTCTCCCGCAGCGTACGAACTTGTCAACTCCGTGCCACGCTGTGTAGCGAAAGGAGTACGGTCCTCGCCATGGGTTTCGAGTCGCACGACGAACCTCACGACGTACCTGTAGCGGATGCCGCCGGGTCCGCAAACACCTCGGACGACAGTGCGCTGGCTCTGAAGATCCTGGTGGCGGGCGGGTTCGGGGTCGGCAAGACGACACTGGTCGGTGCCGTCAGCGAGATCCGGCCGCTGCGTACGGAGGAACTGCTCAGCGAGGCGGGCGCGGCGCTGGACGACGCCCGGGACGTGGTGCGCAAGCCGACGACCACCGTGGCGATGGACTTCGGCCGCATCACCATCAGGGCCGGCCTGTCGCTGTACCTCTTCGGGACGCCCGGGCAGGACCGGTTCTGGTTCCTGTGGGACGACCTGGCGCAGGGTGCGCTGGGCGCCGTCGTCCTGGCCGACACCCGCCGGCTGGAGGACTGCTTCCCCGCCGTGGACTACTTCGAGAGCCGCGCGATCCCCTTCCTGGTGGCCGTCAACTGCTTCGCCGAGGCACGCGCTTACGGGGCCGGCGAGGTGGCGCGGGCACTCGACCTGGACCGGGGCACCCCGGTGGTGCTGTGCGACGCGCGGGACCGCGACTCGGGCAAGGAAGTGCTGATACGGCTGGTCGAGCACGCCGGGCGGGTGCACGCCGCCCGGCTGCTCGACTCGGTGGGGTGAGCGCGCGCCCACAGCCGTCACCCTCCTGCGGGCCCCACCGCCGCAGCGCGGTACGACGGCATCAGCCGGCGAGGTCGGCGACCGCGACGACCTTGCTGATCCGGACCCGCACGAGCAGTTCTCCCGGGACGCCGTTGCGGGCCCCGTACTCCTCGGCGCGCTCCTCACCCATGTAGCGGGCCGCGATGCGGGTGGCCCAGGCGCGTACCTCGGTCAGTTCGTCGCTGGTCTCGGCCCGGCCCTCCACGATCGCGAAGCTGAACGGCGGCCGGTCGTCGTCCACGCAGAGCGCGACCCGGCCGTCCCGGGCCAGGTTGCGCCCTTTGACCGTGTCGGCGCCGGTGTTGAAGACCAGGTCGTCGCCGTCCAGCAGGAACCAGACCGGCGCGATGTGCGGGCTGCCGTCGGCCCGTACGGTCGAGAGCTTGCCGGTGCGGGTGCCCTCGGACAGGAAGCTCTGCCACTCGTCCTTGCTCATGGTGCGTGCCATACCGCCATCCTGCGCCATACGGCGGGAACGGGCCGCGCGACCGCACCGGCCGCGCCGGACCGGCCGCGCTGCTTGCCCGGACGGCACGGGTGGTCCAGGCTTGCACGGCAGTTGCCCACGGGGACACGGGGACACGGGGACACGGGGACACGGGGAGGAAGCGGTATGGCACTGAGCAGCGGACTCGACTGGTTGCTGGACGACCTGACCGAGCGGATCGACCAGGTGCGGCACGCCCTGGTGCTGTCCAACGACGGGCTCGTGACGGGTGCGAGCGAGCGGCTGGCGCGGGAGGACGCCGAGCACCTGGCGGCGGTCGCGTCGGGGCTGCACAGCCTCGCCAAGGGCTCCGGACGGCATTTCGAGGCCGGTCGGGTACGGCAGACGATGGTCGAGTTCGACGACGGCGTGCTGTTCGTGACGGCGGCGGGGGACGGCAGCTGCCTGTGCGTACTGGCGGGGTCTGAGGCCGACATGGGGCAAATCGCCTACGAAATGGCGCTGTTGGTCAACCGCGTGGGTGAACACCTGGGGGTCGCGGCGCGGCTGCCGGAAAGTTGTCCACAGGGCTGAGGTCGGGGGTTGACCGGCTGTCGTACCCCACCGCTATCGTCGTCACTGTCGGTAACGAGCCGGCGGGAATCCGGACCGGATCCCCGCCGGGAACAGTGACGGGGGAGTGCGACATGACGGTGATGTGCGACGGGCGCCAGGCGCCCGGGACGCTCATGACGGAACAAGCGCCGGCCGCGGGAGAGACGCTCACGCCAGGGCGTGCGGCCCGCGAACTGGGACTGAGAGGCGGCGAGTTCGAGCTTGCCGCGCAACTCGGAGAAGTCCTGACGCTACCGCCGGACCCCGAAGCGCGGCCCGGCCCGTCCGGCCCGTGGGGGCGGCGCCGCGTGCCGGCGGAGGAGATCCGGCGGCTGCGCGCGGAAGAGGGCTTCCCCGGTACGCTGCGTGACCGCCTGCGAACGGCCGGCACGGCCGAGGCCGCCGAACTGCTCGGCATCGGCGCGAGCCGCTTCCTGCGGCTGGCCCGCGCGGGCTCCTTCGCCCCGGCCCGCTTCTACGTGAACCGCTACGGCGCCGTGGTCTGGCTCTACCTCGTGACGGAGCTGGCCGACTTCGCCGACCGTGAACCGGAGCTGCTGCGCGGCAACCTCCCCGCGGTGCTCCGCGTCATGCTCGACGGCGGACAGGACTGGCGCGGCCGCAAGTGGCGCAGCCGCCGGGTCGCCCGGCTGATGGGCCAGGCGGCGGACGGCTGGGAATCGGCGGCGGTGATCGCCGCGGTCCTGCCGCCGGAAGAACTGGCCTCGGTCGTCGAAGACCCGGTGGAGCGCTCGGTGCTACGCCGTCTGCGCCCCACCCTGACCCCGCCCGGCACTGGCCCCGCGGCCAGGGAGGCGGTCGAGCGGGCGACGACGGCGGAGGAGTTCGACGAGGTGCTCTGGTACCGCGTCAACCTCTCCCGCTCCTTGGACCGCGCCCGCCACGCCCAGCCGGCCACCCATCGCCTACGCCATCCCGCCCCACCGGCACCCAACGGGGGCGCCCCCTTCCGGATCCCCGCAACCGCCACAGCATCCACCCCGGAACCACCCCGTCCGCCCGTCCCAGCGCACGGCCCGCGGGCGGCCTCTTGCGTGCCACGGCCGGCTCCACTGTCCGGACCGGGCGCCGCTACGGGGCGGTCCTGACCATGCCCGGCGAGGGCGACGCACGCACGGTCGAGGGGCGTCCGGCTCGGCACCGCCGGGCACGGCCCGGCGACCGCCTACGCCTCCGCCCCTCCCTGTGCCCCTTCCCCCTGGGCTTCCCCATACGGGCGCTCCAGGCTGTGGCTCTTGGTGTGGGGGCGTAGCAGGCCTTCCTGGACGACCGAGACGAGGAGGTTGCCCGCGCGGTCGTAGATGCGGCCGCGGGCGAGGCCGCGGCCGCCGGTGGCGATGGGGGACTCCTGGTCGTAGAGGAACCACTCGTCCGCGCGGAAGGGGCGGTGGAACCACATCGCGTGGTCGAGGGAGGCCATGTCGAAGCCGCGCGGGCCCCAGAGCGGCTCGATCGGGATGCGGACGGCGTCCAGCAGCGTCATGTCGCTGGCGTAGGTCAGGGCGCAGGTGTGGATCAGCGGGTCCTCGCCCAGCGGCCCGACCGCGCGCATCCAGACCGCGCTGCGCGGCTCCGCGCCCTCGATCTCCTCCGGCTTCCAGCGCAGCCGGTCGACGTAGCGGATGTCGAAGGGCTGGCGACGGGCCATCCGCTCCAGCGCCTCGGGCAGCCCGCCCAGGTGCTCGCGCACCTCGTCCGCGACGGTCGGCAGCTCCTCGGGCGCGGGAACCACGCGGCGCATCGGCAACTGATGTTCGAAGCCCGGTTCGGGCTGGTGGAAGGAGGCGGTCAGATTGAAGATCGTGCGTCCCTGCTGGACGGCGACCACGCGGCGCGTCGTGAAGGAGCGGCCGTCCCGTACCCGCTCCACCTGGTACACGATCGGCACCCCGGGCCGGCCCGGGCGCAGGAAGTACGCGTGCAGCGAGTGCACGGGCCGGTCGCCCTCCGTGGTGCGCCCGGCCGCGACCAGCGCCTGTCCGGCCACCTGCCCGCCGAAGACCCGCTGGAGGCTTTCCTGCGGGCTGCGGCCGCGGAAGATGTTCACCTCGATCTGCTCCAGGTCCAGCAGATCCACCAGGCGCTCGGCGGGATTGGTCATGGCCGTACGTCCTCCGTCGGGTGTCTCGACGCCCTTGCTCAGTGGTGCGCCCCGTGGAGGGCGCACCACCCGGTCACAGCTGGCCCACGGCGGTGACGCGCACGACCGCGCGCCCCTCCTCGTCGGAGGCCGTCAGGTCCACCTCGGCGGAGATGCCCCAGTCGTGATCGCCGTTCGGGTCGGCGAAAGTCTGCCGCACCTTCCACAGCCCGTGCTCGGGTTCCTCCTGAATCTGCAACAGCTTGGGACCGCGCGCATCCGGACCGGTGCCCAGCTCGTCGTACTCGTCCCAGTACGCGTCCATCGCCTCGCCCCAGGCGTCCGCGTCCCAGCCGGACTCCGCGTCCATCTCGCCGAGCTCCTCGACCTTGTCCAGCGCCGCCAGCTCGACCCGCCGGAACAGGGCGTTGCGCACCAGCACCCGGAAGGCCCGCGCGTTCGCGGTGACCGGCTTGACCTGGTCCGCCCGCTCGGCGGCCTCCTCGGCCGTCTCCTCCTCCGGGTTCGCCAGCTGCTCCCACTCGTCCAGCAGGCTGGAGTCCACCTGGCGGACCATCTCGCCCAGCCAGGCGATGATGTCCTCGAAGTCCTCCGACTTCAGGTCGTCCGGCACGGTGTGGTCCAGCGCCTTGTACGCGCTCGCCAGGTAGCGCAGGACGATGCCTTCGGTGCGGGCCAGCTCGTAGAACGAGGTGAACTCGGTGAAGGTCATCGCGCGCTCGTACATGTCGCGGATGACCGACTTCGGCGACAGCGGGTGGTCGCCGACCCACGGGTGGCTCTTGCGGTAGAGGTTGTACGCGTGCGAGAGCAGCTCCTCCAGCGGCTTGGGGTACTCGACGTCCATGAGGCGCTCCATGCGCTCCTCGTACTCGACGCCGTCGGCCTTCATCTGGGAGACCGCCTCGCCCTTGGCCTTGTTCTGCTGGGCCGCGAGGATCTGGCGCGGGTCGTCGAGGGTGGACTCCACCACCGAGACCATGTCCAGCGCGTAGGAGGGCGACTCCGGGTCCAGCAGGTCGAACGCCGCCAGCGCGAAGGTGGACAGCGGCTGGTTGAGCGCGAAGTCCTGCTGGAGGTCGACGGTCAGGCGGACGATCCGCCCCTCCGCGTCCGGCTCGTCGAGGCGCTCGACGATCCCGCCGTCCAGCAGCGAGCGGTAGATGGCGATGGCGCGGCGGATGTGCCGCAGCTGGTTGCGGCGCGGCTCGTGGTTGTCCTCCAGCAGCTTGCGCATGGCCTCGAAGGCGTTGCCGGGCCGCGCGATCACCGACAGCAGCATCGCGTGGGTCACCCGGAAGCGGGAGGTCAGCGGCTCCGGCTCGGAGGCGATCAGTTTCTCGAAGGTGTTCTGGCCCCAGTTGACGAAGCCCTCCGGCGCCTTCTTGCGGACGACCTTGCGGCGTTTCTTGGGGTCGTCGCCGGCCTTGGCGAGCGCCTTCTCGTTCTCCACGACGTGCTCGGGCGCCTGCGCGACGACGAAGCCGGCGGTGTCGAAGCCGGCCCGCCCCGCGCGGCCCGCGATCTGGTGGAACTCCCGCGCCCGCAGCGTGCGGACGCGCGTCCCGTCGTACTTGGTCAGCGCGGTGAACAGCACGGTCCGGATGGGTACGTTGACGCCGACGCCGAGTGTGTCCGTACCGCAGATGACCTTGAGCAGGCCGGCCTGGGCGAGCTTCTCGACCAGCCGGCGGTACTTGGGCAGCATGCCGGCGTGGTGAACACCGATACCATGCCGGACATAACGGGACAGATTGCGACCAAATTTGGTCGTGAAGCGGAAGTTGCCGATGAGCGCCGCGATCTCGTCCTTCTCGGCGCGGGTGCACATGTTGATGCTCATCAGCGCCTGCGCCCGCTCCACGGCCGCGGCCTGGGTGAAGTGCACGATGTAGACCGGGGCCTGCCGCGTCTCCAGCAGCTCGGTCAGGGTCTCCGTCAGCGGGGTCGCCCGGTATTCGTACGACAGCGGCACCGGCCGGGTCGCGGAGCGCACCACCGCCGTCGGCCTGCCGGTGCGCCGGGTCAGGTCCTCCTCGAACCGCGACATGTCACCGAGCGTCGCGGACATCAGCACGAACTGCGCCTGCGGCAGTTCCAGCAGCGGGATCTGCCAGGCCCAGCCGCGGTCCGGCTCGGCGTAGAAGTGGAACTCGTCCATGACGACCTGGCCGATGTCGGCGTCCTTGCCGTCCCGCAGCGCTATGGAGGCGAGCACCTCGGCGGTGCAGCAGATGACCGGCGCGTCCGCGTTGACGGAGGCGTCGCCGGTGAGCATCCCCACGTTCTCGGTGCCGAAGAGCTTGCACAGGTCGAAGAACTTCTCGGACACCAGCGCCTTGATCGGCGCCGTGTAGAAGGTCACCTCGTCCCGGGCCAGCGCGCTGAAGTGCGCCCCCGCCGCGACCAGGCTCTTTCCCGATCCGGTGGGGGTGGACACGACGACGTTCGCCCCGGAGACCACCTCGATCAGCGCCTCCTCCTGGGCAGGGTAGAGCGCGATGCCCTGCTGTTCGGCCCAGCTCGAAAAGGCTTCGAAGAGGGCATCGGGGTCGGCGTCGTTCGGGAGATGATCGATGAGGGTCACGCCCCCATACTGCCTTCCCGTGGTCCGGATCGGACAACCGGCGGGTCAGACCTAGATCATCTAACGCTACGCTGTGTCGCCGACCCGGCGTCAGGACCGGGGGACCGAGCATTGTGTCCAGATCGATCCGGGATGGGGAACGACCATGATGGGACCGGCGCACTCGCTGTCCGGGGCCGCGGCCTGGCTGGGGGTGGGCGCGGCGACGGCGGCCGCGGGGTACCCGATGCCCTGGCCGGTGCTCGTCGTCGGCGCGCTGATCTGCGCCGGTGCCGCACTCGCCCCCGACCTGGACCACAAGTCGGCCACGATCTCGCGCGCCTTCGGCCCGCTGTCGCGGACGCTCTGCGGCATCGTCGACACCCTCTCGCACGCGGTCTACAAGGCCACCAAGATGCGCGGCGACGCGCACCGCTCCGGCGGGCACCGCACCCTCACCCACACCTGGGTCTGGGCCGTCCTGGTAGGCGGCGGCATGTCCCTCCTGGCGGTCCAGGGCGGCCGCTGGGCGGTGCTCGGCATCCTCTTCGTCCACATGGTGCTGGCGATCGAAGGGCTGCTGTGGCGGGCCGCCCGGGTCTCCAGCGACATCCTGGTGTGGCTGCTGGGCGCCGCGACGGCCTGGATCCTCGCCGGCGTCCTGGACCAGCCGGGCAACGGGGCGGGCTGGCTGTTCACCGAGCCCGGCCAGGAATACCTGTGGCTGGGCCTGCCGATCGTGCTCGGCGCGCTGGTCCACGACATCGGCGACGCCCTGACCGTATCGGGCTGCCCGATCCTGTGGCCCATCCCGATAGGCCGCAAGCGCTGGTACCCGCTCGGCCCCCCGAAGGGCATGCGGTTCCGCGCCGGAAGCTGGGTGGAGCTGAAGGTACTGATGCCCGCGTTCATGCTGCTGGGCGGCATCGGGGGGCTCGGAGCACTGGGATACATCTGACGGGTGGCGTCCGGCCGGGAGGTGACCTGGCGGGGATATGTGGTGCCGCGTGCGGGGCCGTGATGGTCGTGATGGTGACGTGTGGCTCGGGGTGCCGTCACGCCGGTGGCCCGGGACGCATGGGTGCCATGCAGGTGAAGGGGGCAGCCGGACATGCCTGACAGCGCCCGCTCACCGGTACGGCCAGGGGAGCAGCTCTTCACCGGTGACGCCACCGTCGGCCTGGTGCGCACCGCCACCGGAGCCCTCGGCTCCGGTGGCCGCCGCCCGAGCCGGGCGGGGCGAGGATCCGCGAAAACTTCCTCACCCCGCCCCTCCTACCCGTGCCAGGACCGCCACAGCGCCGCGTAAGCCCCGTCCGCCGCGACCAGCTCGTGATGGCTGCCGAGTTCGCTGATCCGGCCCTCTTCGACCACCGCGATCACATCCGCGTCGTGGGCGGTGTGCAGCCGGTGGGCGATGGCGACGACCGTACGGCCTTCCAGCACGCGGCCCAGTGAGCGTTCCAGGTGACGGGCCGCGCGCGGGTCGAGGAGGGAGGTCGCCTCGTCGAGGACGAGGGTGTGGGGGTCGGCCAGCACCAGCCGGGCCAGGGCGATCTGCTGCGCCTGGGCCGGGGTGAGGGTGTGGCCGCCCGAGCCGACCTCGGTGTCCAGGCCCGCCTCCAGGGCCCGCGCCCAGTCGTCCGCGTCGACCGCTGCGAGCGCGGCCCACAGTTCGGCGTCCTCGGCGTCCGTGCGGGCCAGCAGCAGGTTGTCGCGCAGCGAGCCCACGAAGACGTGGTGCTCCTGGTTGACCAGCGCGACGTGCTCGCGTACCCGTTCCGCCGGCATCCGGGACAGCTCGGCGCCGCCGAGCGTGATCTCGCCGGTGCGCGGGGCGTAGATCCCGGCGAGCAGCCGCCCGAGTGTCGACTTGCCCGCACCGGACGGCCCGACCAGCGCCATCCGCGTCCCCGGGCGGACGCGCAGCGAGACCTCGTGCAGGACGTCGACACCGGCGCGGTAGCCGAACCGTACGTCGTCGGCCCGCACGTCTCGTCCCGACGGCTTCGCCCGCTCGTCGGCCGCGGCCGGCTCGATCTCCCGTACGCCCACCAGCCGCGCGATGGAGACCTGGGCGACCTGGAGCTCGTCGTACCAGCGCAGGATCATCGAGACGGGTTCGCTCATCATCTGCGCGAGCAGCGCCCCGGTCGTCAGCTGGCCGGGCGTGAGCCAGCCGCGCAGGACGAACAGGCCGCCGAGCAGCAGCACCGAGGCCAGGATCAGCACATGCGTGACGTTGACGACCGGGAAGAGCACCGAGCGCAGGTAGAGCGTGTAGCGCTCCCACTGGGTCCACTCGCGGATCCGGCGTTCGGACAGCTCGATGCGGCGCTCGCCGAGCCGGTGCGCCTCGATGGTGCGGCCCGCGTCCACCGATTCGGTCAGCGCCGCCGAGACCGCCGCGTACCCGGCCGCCTCGGAGCGGTAGGCGTGCGGGGCCCGTTTGAAGTACCAGCGGCAGCCGACGAGCAGGACGGGCAGGCCGACGAGGACGGACAGCGCCAGCGGAGGCGCGGTGACGGTCATGCCGCCGAGCAGCAGCGCGATCCAGACCACGCCGATCGACAGCTGCGGCACGGCCTCGCGCATCGCGTTGGACAGCCGGTCGATGTCCGTCGTGATGCGGGACAGCAGGTCACCGGTCCCGGCCCGCTCCAGCACGCCAGGCGGCAGGGCCACCGACCGTACGAGGAAGTCCTCGCGCAGGTCCGCCAGCATCTGCTCGCCGAGCATCGCGCCGCGTAGCCGTACCAGGCGGACGAAGACGGTCTGGACGGCCAGCGCGAGGACGAACAGGCCGATGATCCACGGCAGGCGCAGCTCGCGGGCGCCGGCGTCCAGGTCCTCCACCAGCCCGCCGAGCAGGTAAGGGCCGACCATGGAGGCGACCACGGCGACCGCGTTCACGGCCACCAGCAGGACGAAGGCCCGCCGGTGCCGACGGACCAGCCCGCCCACGTAGGCGCGTACGGTCGCGGGCGAGCCGACCGGCAGGGTCGTGGCCGTCCGGGGGGCGTCCGGATCGTGCTCCGGTGGCGCCAGGCCGATCATGCGCTCTCCTCGATCTGGTCGGTCTGGTCGATCTGGTCGATCTGGTCGGTCCGGTCGGCCCGGTCGATCTGGTCGATCTGGTCGGTCCGGTTGATCTGGTCGGTCCGGACGGTTCGGTCGCTCCGGACGGTCTGGTCGGTCCGACTGATCCGGTCGGTCCGGGCGGCGTCATCGGTCCGGTCCGTCCGGCCAGTGCCAGTACCGGTGCCAGTACCGGTGTCGGCACCGGTTCCTGCACCGGTTCCCGCACCGCCGTCACCCCTCGCACGGGCGTCACCCTTCGTACGGGCGTCACCCCTCGTACGGGCGAATCGCCCGCCGGCCGCCGCCGCGAGCACGGACAAAGCTGCCGGTCCGGCCCCCTCCATGGCCTTCTCCCCAGCCCCCTCCGCGGCCGATTCCCCGCGTCCCTTCTTGGACCCTTCCTCGGCCCCCTCCGCGACCTCCTCCTCAGCCTCCCGAGTCACAACAGCCCGGTACTCCGGGTCGCTGTGCAGCAGTTCGCGGTGGGTACCCGTGCCCGCAACCCCGTCCGGGCCGAGGAAGACCACCCGTTCGGCGCGGTCCAGCAGCAGTGGGCTGGAGGTCAGGACCACGGTCGTGCGGCCCGCGCGCAGGGCGCGCAGCCCGTCCGCGATCCGGGCCTCGGTGTGCGAGTCGACGGCGCTGGTCGGCTCGTCCAGCACCAGCACCTCGGGGTCGGTGACCAGCGACCTCGCCAGTGCCAGCCGTTGCCGCTGCCCGCCGGACAGGGACCGGCCGCGCTCGGTGATGTGGGTCCGCATCGGGTCACCGGAGTCGTCGGCCGAGCCCTGCGCCAGCGCGGCCAGCACGTCGCCGCACTGCGCCGCGGTCAGTGCCTCCTCGGCCCGTACGGCCCCGGAGGACGGGATGTCCAGCAGCTCGCCGAGCGTCCCGGAGAGCAGGATGGGGTCCTTGTCCTGGACGAGGACGGCGGTACGGGCGGCCGCGCGCGGCACGTCGTCCAGGGCGGTGCCGCCCAGCAGGACCGACGGGGTGCCGTCCGGCGCGTCGGCGGGGTGGCCGCCGAGCCGGTCGGCGAGCCGCCCCGCCGCGTCCGGGTCGCCGCACACCACGGCGGTCAGCTGTCCGCTCGGCGCGCGCAGCCCGGTGACCGGGTCGTACAGCTCGCCGCCGAGCGCGGCGGGCCCGGTGATCCGCCCGTCGGCGGGCCGGCTCAACGCCAGGACGCGTGCGGCGCGTGTGGCCGAGGGCTTGGAGAAGGAGTAGGCCATCGCGATCTCTTCGAAGTGGCGCAAGGGGTAGAGCAGAAAGGTCACGGCGCTGTAGACGGTGACCAGTTCGCCGACCCGTACCCGGCCGTCGAGCGCGAGCCCGGTCCCGTACCAGACCACCGCGATCAGCAGCAGCCCCGGCAGGACGACCTGGACGGCCGAGATCATGGACCACATACGGGCGCTGCGTACGGCGGCCCGGCGGACGTCCTGGGACGCGCGCCGGTAGCGGCCGAGGAAGAGTTCCTCGCCGCCGATGCCGCGCAGCACGCGCAGGCCCGCGACGGTGTCGGAGGCCAGCTCGGTCGCCCGGCCCGCCTTCTCGCGCTGCTCGTCGGCGCGGCGGGTCGCGGGCGGCAGCAGCGGCAGGACGGCCAGGGCCAGTACGGGCACGCCGACGGCCACCACCACGCCCAGCGCGGGCTGGTAGACCACCAGGGCCACGCAGACGCCGACGGAGGTCAGCGCCGCGGCCCCGAACCGGGAGACGGCCTCGACGAACCAGCCGATCTTCTCCAGGTCGCCGGTGCTCACGGCGACGACCTCACCGGCGGCGACCCGCCGGGTCATCGCGGACCCCAGCTCCGTGGTCTTGCGCGCCAGCAGCTGCTGGAGGCGGGCCACCGACGTGATCCAGTTGGTGATCGCGGCGCGGTGCAGCATCACGTCGCCGACCGCGACCAGGGCGCCGAGCAGCAGCAGCAAACCGCCCGCGAGCAGCAGTCCCGAGCCGGAACGGTCCACGACGGCCTGTACCGCGATCCCCACCGGGACGGGGAAGGAGACCACACCACCGGTGTGCACCAGCCCCCAGCACAGGGCCTTGGTCTGGCCGCCGAGCTGCTGCCGGTAGAGCCACCGGAGCAGGCGGCCGCCGGAGCGGACGTCGGGCACTCCTGGATCGGCATGAGGAAGATCGCGAATGTGCATGATGTCCAAAGGTCGGTTCGGATGACGGCGGTTCGGGCCTGCGGGCGATCGGATGACAGGACGATCGAGCGGCTGGAGCCCGGTGACCGGCCCGAGTTGTGGTGGGGAGTGCCGGGCGCCGTACGGGCGCGCGGGCAGCAGGAAGGACGCGGCTTCGGGGGAACCATGGAAGACTGGCGCGTCACGGCGCTCCGCTTCAACCGGTTTTCCGCGCGGGGCGCACACAACGGGCCACTGTCGTACAGCCCGTACGCGCCCTTCGGGTGCGACCATGGGAGCCATGCGAACTGCGGGCTGCATGGTACGAACGGCCGCGGTGGCGGCAGTGGGGCTGACCCTGCTGGCGGGCTGCGGCACGAGCGGCGGATCGGCGAACGACGAGGGCAAGGGCCGGGGCGGCCGTACCGCCGAGGCCGCCGGACACACCAGGACCGTCCCGGGCGTGGGCGCGAAGCTGCGCGCGCGCATCCCCGGGAACTCCCGGCAGGTCGTGGCCGTTCACGGTAAAGGCGTCGACTCGCCCGACGCCACACTGGAGCTGTACACGAAGACGGCCGAGGGATGGGAGCGCACCGCGACCTGGCCCGCGCACAACGGCCGGAAGGGCTGGACCACCGACCACCACGAGGACGACCTGCGCAGTCCGGTCGGCGTGTTCGGCCTCTCCGACGCGGGCGGCGTGCTGCCCGACCCGGGCGCGAAGCTGCCGTACACCCATTCGTCGGCGTTCACCCCGCCGCCGTACTGGGAGAAGAAGACCCGGCACGACTTCGACCACGTCATCGCGATCGACTACAACCGGGTCAAGGGCACCACGCCCCTGGACCCGACCCGGCCGCAGGGTCGGGAGAAGGGCGGCGGCATCTGGCTGCACCTGGACCACGGCAGCGGCACGTCCGGCTGCGTGAGCATCTCCAAGGCGGGGATGGTCGCACTGCTGCGCACGCTCGACCCGCGGTCCCACCCCGTCATCGTCATGGGGGACACCGCACACCTCACGGCCTGAAACACCCGCTGCCGGGGCCGGACAGCACGTCACCTCGCGGGCCCGACCCCGCCCGGGGCCGGACGGCACACCACCCCGCCCGGCCCCGCTCCGTCACTCCGTCGGCTTCGGCGAGTCCACGCCCTGCCGCGACTTGCGCCACAGCCCCCGGGTGAAGTCCGGGATCTCCTGCGGCTCGCCCTTCGCCTTGATGGAGGCATGGCTCAGCGGTACGGGCGCGCTCCACGTCGCGGCGTCGTACACGTCGAAGTCCGGTACCAGCCCGAGGTGGAAGCACTGCATCAGCCGGTACAGCATGATGTAGTCCATGCCGCCGTGGCCGCCGGGCGGGTTGGCGTGCTCCTTCCACAGCCAGTGGTCCCACTCCGCGTACGCGCTGAAGTCCCCCCACTCGTCGTTGGTCTGGTCGGGCTCGATGTAGATCCGCTCCGGGTAGTCCTCGAAGACGCCCTTGGTGCCGCCGAGGCTGTTGATACGGCTGTACGGGTGCGGCGTGGACACGTCGTGCTCCAGCCGCAGCACCCGGCCCTTGGCGGTCTGGATGAGGCTGAAGGTGCGGTCGCTCTCGATGTACGTCTCCCGCCAGCTCGGGTCGCCCGGCGGCATGTGCGCCTCGCGGTACTCGGCGAGACCCAGCGCGGGGGTGCCGAAGCTGGATATCCGGACCACGCGGTCGCCGCGGTTGATGTCCATGTAGTTGGCGATCGGCCCGAAGCCGTGGGTGGGGTAGAGGTCGCCGCGCAGCCGGGTGTGCCACAGCCGCCGCCACGGGCCCTCGTAGTACGTCGGGTCGAACATGAGCTGGCGCAGGTCGTGGTTGTACGCCCCCGCGGCGTGCAGCAGCCTGCCGAAGCGGCCCGCGTGCGCCATCCGCAGGACGCGCATCTCGTTGCGGCCGTAACAGCAGTTCTCCACCTGCATGCAGTGGCGGCGGGTGCGCTCGGAGAGATCGACCAGGTCCCAGAGGTCGCGGAGATTCATGGCCACCGGGCACTCGACGCCGACGTGTTTGCCGCCGAGCAGCGCCGCCTTGGCCATCTCGAAGTGCCAGTCCCAGGGGGTGGCGACGTAGACGAAGTCGAGGTCGCCGCGCTCGCAGAGGTTCTCGAAGTCGTGGTCGCCCTTGGTGTAGACGGCCGGGGCCGGCTGTCCGGCCGCGGTGATGAGCTGTACCGCCTTCGCCGCCTTGTCCTTGACCGGGTCGCAGATTGCCACCACGCGCACGCCGGGGATGGCGAGGTAGAGGGGCAGCATGCCCATCCCGCGGTTGCCCAGGCCGATCATGCCGATCCGTACCGTGCTGCGTCTTTCGAACGGCACGCCGATCATGGTCTTGCGCCGGCCCTTCGGGTCCGCTGCCGCCTGTCCGGTGGCGGCCGTCGCCGCCGCGGCTCCCTGGCCGGTGCCGGCCGCGGCGGCGCTGCCCGTGCCCAGCGCGCCGATGCCGAGGCCGGCTCCCGCCGCTCCGGCGGTCCACAGGACGGAACGCCTGGTGGGTCCGGCTTCCTCGGGGCCCTGGCCGTCCTCGTGTCCGTGGTTCTCGTGGGGCTCGTGGCTCTGCGATCGTGCCTCGTTCATCGGTCCTCCAAAGGAACGGATGGTGCGTGGCGGAAGCGTGAACCTCGCTGAGGACCTTGACGGTTGTGCGGCTGGATGCACAAGAGGGCAGCCCGGTCTGATCTTTTGTACGGGAAGGGTGGGGCTGTCGGTCCGGACCATCAGCCGGACGACCCGCTTCCGGCGCACAGCGCCGGAGATGCTGGGACTCAAGGCGGGACCGACCGCTCGACGGGTCTTCCCGTTCCGGGCGCGAGCGCCCCGGTCCGTGCGGTTCCCGCCTCCCGGGCGCGGGTATGCCCCTGCCCGGGGAGGAGCGATCACGTTCGATTCGCCCCGTAGGCCGTCACCTCTCGGCCATACTTCAGCTATACCCCCTGCTCCAGGGCGAGAAGCGCCGAACGCCGTGGTTCCCGTTCCCCGAGCGCGGGTATCCCCCTACCGGGGGGATGATCACGTTCGATTTACCCCGTAGGCCGCCACATCCTGGCCGCGCCGCCCGCCGCGCCGCCGGTCACACCCCGGCCGCCCCCTGCCCCCCGCAGTCAACCCCTGCCCCTCCGCAGTCAACCCCTGTCAACCCCTGCCAACCCCTCAACCAAACCCTCACCCCCCACCTGCACCCCCCACCTACACCCCCACTCCACCCCCACCTACACCCCCACCCGCGTAACCCGCTCCAAAGCCAGCAGCGCCGAGTAGTAACCCCGGCCGCCGGTCGCGTGGTCCATTCCGACCTCGCACATCCGGTTCGCCGACAGGTGGGCGTCGAAGTGACGGGACGTCACCTCTGCCGCCTCCTTGGCGGTCGCCGCCTCCGTCAGCTCCTTGTGCAGCATGCCGCGGTCGCCCGCGAAGGCGCAGCAGCCCGCGTCGTCCGGCACGACCACCTCCGTGGCGCACGCCTCGGCGACCGCGCGCAACTGCGCCTCGTCGCCCAGGTGCCGCATGGAGCAGGTCGGGTGCAGCACGGCGGAACCGACCGTACGCAGCACCTCCAGGTGCGGCAGCAGTTCCTCGGCGGCCCACACCACCGAGTCGACCACGGTCAGCTCGGCGTGCAGCTCCCGGTTGTCCGGGGTCAGGTACGGCACGACCTCGTGGGCGATGCCCAGCGTGCACGAGGACGCGTCCACGACCAGCGGCAGCCGCCCGCCCGCGGTCCAGCCCCAGGCCGCCTCCACGATGCGGTTGGCCATCACCGCGTTGCCCGCGTCGTAGCCCTTGGAGTGCCAGATGGTGGCGCAGCAGGTGCCGGTCACGTCGTCGGGGATCCACACCGGTTTGCCCGCACGCGCGGACACCACCACGACCGCCTCGGGCAGGGAGGGCCCGTCGAAGCCGTCCGGTTCCCCGAAGATGCGGTTGACGCACGCCGGGTAGTAGACCGCGGCGGCGCCCACCCGCCGGGTGGCGGGCAGCTTGCGGGCCGCGGCGCCGGGGATCTGCGGCAGCCACTCGGGTACGAGATCGGGGCGTACGGCCTTGCGGGCCGCGCCGGTCAGGGACGTCAGCAGCCGGTCGGCGCGCCCCTCGCCGATCCGGTCGCCGATCTTCGCGGCAGCGGCCACCGCCAGCCGCGCCGACCGTTCCACCGCCTTGAAGTGCCGGGCCGTCAGGGCCGCCGCGCGTTCCTCGGCGGGGGAGTGGCGCCGGTGCCGGAAGTCCTTCATCATCGCGCCGGTGTCGATACCGACCGGGCAGGCCAGCTTGCAGGTCGAGTCGCCCGCGCAGGTGTCCACCGCGTCGTAGCCGTACGCGTCCAGCAGGGCGTCGGTGACCGGCGACGCCGGAGCCTGGCGCATCATCTCGCGGCGCAGCACGATGCGCTGGCGCGGCGTCGTGGTCAGGTCCTGGCTGGGGCAGGTCGGCTCGCAGAAGCCGCATTCGATGCAGGGGTCGGCGACCGCCTCGACCTGCGGGATGGTCTTCAGGCCGCGCAGGTGTGCCTTCGGGTCGCGGTCGAGCAGGACGCGCGGGGCCAGGATGCCGTGCGGGTCCACGGTCTGCTTGATCCGCCACATCAGCTCCGTGGCGCGCGGGCCCCACTCCAGTTCCAGGAAGGGCGCGATGTTCCGGCCGGTGGCGTGCTCGGCCTTCAGGGAGCCGTCGAAGCGCTCGACGGTCAGCGCGCAGAACGCGTCCATGAAGGCGGCGTAGCGCTCCACGTCGGCGGGACGGGCGGCGTCGAAGGCGAGCAGGAAGTGCAGGTTGCCGTGGGCGGCGTGGCCCGCGACCGCCGCGTCGAAGCCGTGCCGGTCCTGGAGTTCGAGCAGCGCCGTGCACGCCTCGGCGAGCCGGGACGGCGGTACGGCGAAGTCCTCGGTGATCAGTGTCGTACCGGACGGGCGGGAACCGCCGACCGCGGTGACGAACGCCTTGCGGGCCTTCCAGTACCCGGCGACGACCGCGGCGTCGCGGGTGAACGCGTTGGTGACGGACGCGACCGGCGCGACCAGCTCCAGTCCCGCCAGCACCTTCCGCGCGGCGTCCTCCTGTGCCTCCCGCGCCGCCTCGTCGGGCGCCCGGAACTCGACCAGCAGCGCGGTGGTCGTCTTCGGCAGCTCCGCCCAGTCGGCCGGCACCCCGGACACGCTCACCGAGGCGCGCAGCGTGTTCCCGTCCATCAGCTCGACGGCGATCGCACCCGCCTCGTTGAACAGCGGCACGGCGGCCGCCGCGGCGCTCAGGGTCGGGAAGAACAGCAGGGCGGTGGAGGTGTACCGGTTCAGCGGCAGCGTCTCGAAGACGGTCTCGGCGATGAAGCCGAGGGTGCCCTGGGAGCCCACCGCCAGCCCGCGCAGGATCTCGACGGGTGTGGTGCCGTCCAGGAAGGCGTCCAGGCGGTAACCGTTGGTGTTCTTGATCTCGTACTTGGCGCGGATCCTGGCCACCAGCTCCGGGTCCGCCTCGATCTCCGCCTTGAGCTCCAGCAGCCCGCGGCACAGTGCGGGTTCGGCGTGTGCCAGTTCCTCGTCCGCGGCCGGGTCGCCGGTGTCCACGATCGTCCCGGAGGGCAGGACGAGCGTGACCGAGGCGAGCGTCCGGTAGGAGTTGCGGGTGGTGCCCGCCGTCATGCCGGACGCGTTGTTGGCGACCACGCCGCCGAGCGTGCAGGCGATGGCGCTGGCCGGGTCCGGGCCGAGCAGCCGGCCGTACCGGGCGAGCGCGGCGTTGGCCCGTACGACCGTGGTGCCGGGCCGGATGCGGGCCCGGGCGCCGTCGTCCAGCACCTCGACGCCCGCCCAGTGCCGGCGCACGTCCACCAGGATGTCCTCGCCCTGCGCCTGTCCGTTGAGCGAGGTGCCGGCCGCCCGGAAGACGACGTCGCGGCCCTTGCCGTGGGCGTAGGAGAACACCGCGGAGATGTCGTCGACGTCCTCGGCCAGCACGACGACCTGCGGGACGAAGCGGTACGGGCTCGCGTCGGAGGCGTACCGGACCAGGTCGGAGACCTGGTGCAGCACCTTGTCCGGGCCGAGCAGCGCCGTCAGGTCGTCGCGCAGCCGCTCCGGCGTGCCGGACGCCTGCCGGTCGGTCACCCGGTCGTGGTACGGGCCTTCGGCGGCGGCCGGCCGCAGGGCCTCCGGCTCGGGTTCCAGCAGGGGCATGACGACGTACCTCCGGTCCGCTCGGCTCGCTCGGACGGCCGCTCCGGTGTCCGGAACGGCCACCCCGGCCAGTGTTTCAGCAGTGGGTGGCCGCCCCGTCGACGAGGGTGGACAACAGGCCGCCGAGCACGTCCCGCTCCTTCGCGGTCAGTGGGGCCAGGATGTCCCGTGCGGCGGCCCGGCGCGCGCCGCGCAACGCGCGCAGCGTCGAACGGCCGGTGTCGGTCAGCTCGATCCGTACGACCCGGCGGTTGGCGGGGTCGGGCACCCGGCGGACCGCGCCCTTCGCCTCCAGTGCGTCGACCAGCGTGGTCACCGCCCGCGGCACGACCTCCAGGCGCGCGGCCAGGTCGGCCATGCGGGGCGGCGCCTGGTCGGGGTAGTGGTCCACGATGCGCAGCAGCCGGGTCTGCGCGGGGGTCAGGGCGATGTCGAGGTCTTCCATGTGCCGCTGCTGCGCGCGGTGCATACGGCGGGTGAGCCGTACCAGCTGCTCCGCCAGGTCGGGTTCGGTGGTGGCCGGGTCGGGGGAGGACATGACCGGAGGATATCAGGACCATGTTCATTGTGAGTATAGGTAACAATGAACTATGCTCGGCGGGACCACGTTCCCGTACCGCCTCCGAAGGAGCCCATGCGCCCCGACGAACCCGAGTGGACCCCACCGCCCCGGGATCCGGCCCAGCCGGCCCAGGTGCGGCGCATCCTCGCCCTCTTCCGCCCCTACCGCGGCCGGCTGGCCACGGTCGGCCTGCTGGTGGCCGCCTCCTCCCTGGTCTCGGTCGCCTCCCCGTTCCTGCTCCGCGCCGTCCTGGACGTGGCGATCCCCCAGGGGCGGACCGGCCTGCTGACCCTGCTCGCCGCCGGTATGATCGTCACCGCCGTGCTGACCAGCGTCTTCGGCGTCCTGCAGACCCTGATCTCGACCACCGTCGGCCAGCGCGTCATGCACGACCTGCGCACCTCCGTCTACGCCAAGCTCCAGCGGATGCCGCTGGCGTTCTTCACCCGCACCCGCACCGGCGAGGTGCAGTCCCGCATCGCCAACGACATCGGCGGCATGCAGGCCACCGTCACCTCCACCGCGACCTCCCTGGTCTCCAACCTCACCTCCGTGGTCGCCACCGTCGTCGCCATGCTCGCCCTCGACTGGCGGCTGACCCTGGTCTCCCTGCTGCTGCTCCCGCTCTTCGTGTGGATCAGCCGCCGGGTCGGCAACGAGCGCAAACGGATCACCACCGCGCGGCAGAAGCAGATGGCCGCGATGTCCGCGATGGTCACCGAGTCGCTGTCGGTCAGCGGCATCCTGCTCGGCCGCACCATGGGCCGCGCCGACTCCCTCACGGCGAACTTCGCCACCGAGTCCGAGAAACTGGTCGGCCTGGAGGTCCGCGCCAACATGGCCGGACGCTGGCGGATGGCCACCATCGGCATCGTCATGGCCGCCATGCCCGCCGTCATCTACTGGTCGGCCGGACTCGTCCTCCAGCTCGGCGGCCCGGCCTTCTCCATCGGCACCCTCGTCGCCTTCGTCACCCTCCAGCAGGGCCTGCTGCGCCCCACCGTCTCGCTGCTGTCCACCGGCGTGCAGATGCAGACCTCCGTCGCACTCTTCCAGCGGATCTTCGAATACCTCGATCTGCCGGTCGCCATCACCGAGCCGGCGCGTCCGGTACGCCTGGCCGAGCCGCAGGGCGAGGTCCGCTTCGAGCACGTGACGTTCGCCTACGAGAATCCGGAACAGCAGTCCGGCGATCCGGAACAGCAGTCCGGCAAACCGGAACAGCGGCACGGCGATCCGGAACAGCAGAACGGTGCCGCGCCCGCCCCGGCGACCCTGCGCGACATCGACCTGACCGTCCCCGCCGGCAGCAGCCTGGCCGTCGTCGGGCCGACCGGCAGCGGCAAGAGCACCCTGAGCTACCTGGTGCCGCGGCTGTACGACGTGACGGCCGGCCGGGTCACGCTGGACGGCACCGACGTCCGCGACCTGGACTTCGACTCCCTGGCCCGCGCCGTCGGCGTGGTCTCCCAGGAGACGTACCTCTTCCACGCCTCCGTCGCCGACAACCTCCGCTTCGCCAAGCCGGACGCCACCGACGAGGAGATCGAGCGCGCCGCCCGCGCCGCCCAGATCCACGACCACATCGCGGGCCTCCCGGACGGCTACGACACCCTCGTGGGCGAACGCGGCCACCGCTTCTCCGGCGGCGAGAAGCAGCGCCTGGCCATCGCCCGGACGATCCTGCGCGACCCGCCCGTCCTCGTTCTCGACGAGGCCACCAGCGCGCTGGACACCCGTACCGAACACGCGGTGCAGCAGGCCATCGACGCGCTCTCCAAGGGGCGTACGACGATCACCATCGCGCACCGCCTGTCCACCATCCGCGACGCCGACCAGATCGTCGTGCTCGACGGCGGGCGGATCGCCGAGCGCGGCACCCACGGCGAACTCCTCGCCGCCGGCGGCCGCTACGCCTCCCTGGTCAAGCGTGACGCACACCTCGCCACCGACGGTGAGCAGCCGCTGTCCGCCGACCTGACCCACGGGTAAGGTCGGTGCCGACCGCACCGGACCGACCCTGGGAGCGCCCGTGGCAGCCGCCGACCGCACCGCAGACCGTTCCGCCTTGACGATGGCCCGGATGCTCGGCGGCATGGGGGCGCTCCACTTCCTTGCCCCCAAGCCGTTCGACGCGATCGTGCCCCGCGCGCTGCCGGGCTCCCCGCGCACCTGGACGTACGTCAGCGGTGCCGCGGAACTCGCCGTGGCCGCCGCGGTCGCCCTGCCGCGCACCCGCCGGGCCGGCGCGCTGGCCGCCGCGGGGCTGTTCGCCGCCGTCTTCCCCGCCAACATCAAGATGGCCCGCGACTGGCGCCACCGCCCCGCGCTCCTGAAGGCCGTCGCGTACGGCCGTCTGCCGCTGCAACTGCCCATGGTCGCCTGGGCGCTGCACACCGCACGCGCCGCCGGGCAGCGGGACGGCCGCCCCTGAAAAGCACGGGCGTCCCGCGCCGCCGCCCCCTTAGGGTGAGCCGCATGTCTGCCCACGAAGACCTGCCGCCCTTCGAGTTCGCCTTCCCCGGCCCGCTGCGGGACCGGCTCGTCGCCGCCGTCCTCTCCGGCGCCAAGACCACCACGACGGGCCTGCTGGCGGACTACGAGCACGAGGGCGACCCGCTGCCACGCGCCGGTGAGCGCTACCAGGTCCCCGACTCCGACGGCCGCCCCGTCGCCGTCATCGAGGTGACGGAGGTACGGGTGCTGCGGCTGGCCGACGTGGACCTGCGGCACGCCGTGGACGAGGGCGAGGGCAACGAGACCGTCGCGGACTGGCGGGCCGACCACGAGAGCTACTGGCACGGCCCGGAGATGCGCGCGGCGCTCGGCGACCCGGACTTCCGCGTCGACGACGACACGCAGGTCGTGGCCGAACGCTTCCGGGTCGTCGAGCGCCTGTAGGCGGGCCGGGCTGACCGCGGGGCTCCAAGGGGACGCCCGGTGCGCAGCGGGACGCCGGCGGTGCTCAGAGGGACGCCAGGTCCACCGCCGCGGCCATCGCCCGGTACCCGGCGTCGCCGGGGTGCTTGTGGTCGCCGCTGTCGTACGCGGGCAGCAGCGCTTCGGGGCGCGACGGATCGGCCAGCGCCGCCGCGAAGTCGGCGACCGCGTCGAACGCGCCGGAGGTACGGATCCAGGTGTTGATCTCGCGGCGCTTCGCCTCGGCTTGCGGGGTGTGGTACTCGGCGCCCTGGAACGGCATGATCGTTCCGCCGATGACCCGAATCCCGGCCGCGTGCGCCTGCGCGACCAGGTCGCGGTAACCGTCGACGAGCTGCGCGGCGGACAGCTGCGGGTTCGGCCGGTACGTCGGGAAGTCCGCCCCGTCCACCTCGCTGAACCCGATGTCGTTCAGGCCGACGAGCACGATCACCGTCCGTACCCCGGGCTTGTCCAGGACGTCCCGGCGGAAGCGCGCGCCGGCCCGTTCGCCGTACCAGGGCGCGTCGTTGAGCAGCAGGTTCCCGCCGATGCCGGCGTTGAGCACCGGGCGGGCCAGGCCCGCGGCGGCCAGCCGTGCGGCGAGCGCGTCCGGGTAGCGGCGGGCCGCGTCGGTGGTCGAGGCGAAGCCGTCGGTGATCGAGTCGCCGAACGCCACCACGGTGTCCTGCCGGGCCGGGCCGCCCGCCAGCTCGACATCGGCGAGGAAGTACCAGGACACCGAGGTGTCGCTGAAGACCGCCGGATCGGCAGCCGCCAGCTGGTCTCCCGCGGCGCGGTACGCGGTGGTGAACGCCTGGGCGTGGAAGGTCGCCGGGCCCGTCGGCCGGGCGAAGTACAGGCTCACCGTCAGCCGGTCGAACGGCGCCACGCGCAGCTCGGCCGCGTCGCTCCACACCTCGCCGCCCGCCGGGATCCGGACGGACGTGGCGCCCCCGAAGGTCAGCCGGCGCGTCGTCCCGTCCTGGACGGCGGCGCCCTGGTCCGTACGGGCGAGGGTGGCGCCGCCGACCTCCAGAGGAGCGCTGCCGAAGCGGTGGGAGAGGCGGATGCGGGCCGCCGTGCCGGAGCCGGTGAGCCGGACGACCTGACGTACCGTCTGGTCCGCGAAACCCTCCTCGGCCCAGTTCTTGTCGAAGCCGGTGCTGGGGCGCTGTACGGCGGTGCTCCAGCCGGCGTTCCACACGATGTCCTCGCTCATGGTGATCACGCTCTTCTCTCGTCGTTGCGGTGATCACGAGTCTGCTGAGCGCGCGGCAGGACACCCAGCCCTCCAGGAGGCGTACGCATCCGGTGCCTACCCACGCGAGGGTCACCCTGCGGGTCCGGCCGGGCCCCGCCCGGCGGTCGAAGTTGGCGCAATCCTGATCGCGCGGAGTCAGGAAGCGCGCCGAGTGGAGTTTCACCCGATCAGACCCGGCAAGGCGAACGGCACATACCCCACCAGAGATCACCCTGACCCCTGACACCCCTACGGACCCACGGAGGCGACGTGCTCGACAGCGCACCCGGACCGGGCCGCCGCAGCGCCCTGGCCACCACCGCCGCGGCCGGCCTCGGCCTCCTCACCGCCTGCGCCGGAGCGGCGGACCGCGGCACGGCGCCGCCCCGGGCGGCACCGCCCGACACCTCCGGCACCCCCGGCAACCGGTCGGGCAGCCCCTCGCCCAAGCCGACCAGGAAGCGGCCCCAGCTGCCGCGCGGCGGCCGCGAACTGTTCCCCCGCCACCAGCTCGCGGGCTACTGCGGCCTGCCCGGAGCCGCCGCGCTCGGCCGCCTCGGCACCGGCGACCTCGACCAGCGCGCCCGCGAGATCGAGAAACTCGCGCAGACCTACGCCGCCGACCGCGAACCGCTGCCCGTCCTGGAACTGCTGGCGACGGTCGCCAACTCCAGCGCCGGCCCCGACGGGACGTACCGCTCCCGCACCTCCGCCGACACCGTCCGCCGTTTCCACGAGGCGGCACGCAAGCACCGCGCGCTGCTGTTCCTGAACATCCAGCCGGGCCGGGCCTCGGCCCTCGGCGAGGTCAAGGCGCTGCACGAGTGGCTGGTGCACCCGGACGTGGGCGTCGCCCTGGACCCCGAATGGGAGATGGGCCCGGATGAGAAACCGGGCGACACCTACGGCAGCACCGACGGCCGCGAACTCACCGAGATCGCCCGCTACCTCTCCGGCCTGGTCCGCGAGCACGACCTGCCCGAGAAGGCGTTCGTCTTCCACCAGGTGGCCACCTCGGTCGTCGAGGACCAGGACGCGTTCCGGCCGCAGCCCGGCGTCGCCGCGATCAAGTGCGCCGACGGCATCGGTTCGCCGGGACTCAAGCGCGGCACCTGGGGCCAGCTGGTCAGAAACCTGCCCACGGGCCTGCACACCGGCTTCAAGCTCTTCTACGACGAGGACACCGAGGCCAGCCGCCTGATGACCCACCAGGAGGTCCTGGCGCTGCGGCCGCGCCCCGAATACGTCCTCTACGAGTGACGGCGGGCCGGCCCGCGTGCCCCCGCTCCGCGACCGACACCCGGAGCGGGGGCACCGGCGTCACACCGGCCGCAGCCGGTAGCCGTAGCGGTAGACCCGGTCGGCACGCAGCAGGTACTTCGCCAGCGGCGGAGCGCCCCACGAGTCGTTCCCGCCGACGCCCGACTGCCGGTGGTTGACACCGAGGACCGTCTCGGGGCGCCGCTTCAGCTCGTACGGATGCTCGTGCCGCTCGCTCTCCAGGTCGGACGGCGCGTGGTGCAGGGCGCTCAGCTCCAGCAGCGGCGCCCCGTCGCCGGGTTCCGCGCGTACGGCCAGCCCCGTACCGTCGCGGCCGGTGAGCGAGGCGCTGCGGACGTCGGTCACGTTGCCGGTCTGCTGCGGCCGGACGTAGTTGCCCAGCTGGGCGTCGACGCTGCTGCGGTAGCGCCCGACGAACGCCGCCGTGCGCCGGTCCCAGTAGTTCTCGTGCGGTCCGCGCCCGTACCAGCTGAACGTCTCCAGCCCGGCCGGTACGGTCAGCAGCGCGCCCACCATGGGCAGGTCGGGCAGCCCGGCGCCCGGCGTCAGGGTGTGCCGGATCCGCACCTCGCCGTCGCCGCGCACGGTGAGGACGGTGTCCCACCGGGAGGCGGCGGGCGTGGTGGGCAGGGTGGCCGAGACCTCGATGGTCACCTCGGAGGCGGACGGCTGCGCGGCCGCCACCCGCGTCACGGTGCGCCCGGCGCCCGCCCCGCGCCAGGTGCGCAGGGAGTTCTGCGCGCCCCGGCCGATGTCGTTGTCGGTGGGCCCGCGCCAGAAGTTGGGCACCGGCCCGGCGGTCAGCAGCGCCCGTCCGCGGTGGCGGTAGGCGGACAGGGTGCCGCTCGCCTTGTCGAGGACGAGTTCGAGGTCGCGCCCGCTCACGGTGACGGCGCGGTCCGTCTCGGTCAGGCGCAGGGGCGGCAGTCCGGCGGGGGAGGGCTCGGCGGGTGCGGGGGCGTGCCAGGGCAGCGCGAACTGTTCGGCGGCGACGCTGTGGCCCGCGTCGGCCCAGGCGGTGGCGTGCCGCAGGACGAAGGAGAGGTTGAGCCAGTACTCGGCGCCGGGCACGGGCCGTCCGGGCCGCCGGAAGGGGATCCGCACGGTCGCGTCCCGGCCCGGCGCGGCGGCCGGCGCGGGGAGGCTGCCGTGCTGGAGCCGTTCGCCGTCCCGGGTGACCTCCCAGCGCAGCTCGTAGGCGTCCAGGCCGAGGAAGAGCTGCCGGTTGGTGATCCGTACCGTGCCCGCGGTGAGATCGGCGGCGGCTGCCCGGACGGCCTGGTAGACCTTCTTGACCTCGTGGATGGCCGGGTGCGGCACGCGGTCGGCGGCGACGATGCCGTTGCAGCTGAAGTTCCAGTCGGTGGGGTAGCCGGGGTGCCAGTCGCCACCGTAGGACAGGTAGGTGCGCTGCGGGTCGCCGGGGACGGGCAGGCGGATGGCCTGGTCGACGAAGTCCCAGATGAAGCCGCCGTGCAGGTTGGGGTGGCGCTCGAAGACGTCCCAGTACTCCTGGAGGTTGCCCGTGCTGTTGCCCATGGAGTGCGCGTACTCGCACAGGATGAACGGCTTCGGGTTGCCGGACTTCCCGTACCGCTCCACCTCGTCCGGTGTGCTGTACATGCGGCTCTCGATGTCGGCGACCGCGTTCATGCCCTCGTAGTGCACCGGCCGGGACGGGTCACGGCGGCGCGTCCAGTCCGCCATCGCCACGAAGTTGAGCCCCTGGCCCGCCTCGTTGCCCAGCGACCAGACCACGACGGACGGGTGGTTCTTGTCCCGCTCGACCATCGACCGCATCCGGTCCAGGCACGCCCCGGTCCACGCGGGGAGGCTGCCGGGCAGCCAGTCACGGACGCCGTGCGACTCCAGATTGGCCTCGCCGATCACGTACAGGCCGTACTCGTCACACAGCTCCAGCCAGCGCGGGTCGGCGGGGTAGTGGGAGGTGCGGACGGCGTTGATGTTGTGCTGCTTCATGATGCGGATGTCCTGGAGCATCCGCTCCTCGGGCACGGCCTGCCCGTGGTCGGGGTCGGTCTCGTGCCGGTTGACGCCCCGGAAGACGACGGGCTGCCCGTTGACGGTGAGCTTGCCGGGCCCGTACGCGACGGAGCGGAAGCCGACCCGGGTGCTCTGTACGTCGACGGTGCGGCCCGCCGGGTCGGTGAGGGTCAGGACGAGCGTGTAGAGGTGCGGGACCTCGGCGGACCACAGGTCCGGGGCCCGTACGGTGGCCTTCGGCGTGACCGTGGCGTCCGGCCCGCCGGTGAAGCGGACCGTCGCGGTGAGCGGCTCCGGCAGCGCCGGCCGCCCGCCCCCGTCGTACAGCTCCGCTCTGAGCCGGTGCTCGCCCGCCGCTGCCGCGCCCCGGTTGCGTACCGTCGCGGCCACGGTCAGCTCCGCGTCGCGGTGGGCGGCGTCCAGGCCGGTGCGGATGTGCAGGTCCTGGAGGTGCACCGGCGCGACGGAGTACAGGTACACCTCACGGAAGATCCCGGACAGGTCGATCATGTCCTGGTCCTCCAGCCAGCTGCCGTCGGACCACCGGTAGACCTCGACGGCCAGCACGTTGGTGCCGGGGCGCAGCCGCTCGGTGATGTCGAACTCGGCCGGTGTGTAACTGTCCTCGCTGTAACCGACCCGCTCGCCGTTGACCCACACGAAGAACGCCGACTTCACGCCCTGGAAGGAGAGCAGGGTGCGGCGGCCGTCCCAGGTCCCGGGCACGGTGAAGGCGCGCCGGTAGGAGCCGACGGGGTTGAAGCCGTGCGGGACGTGCGGCGGCCGGGGGTCCTCGTAGCCGATCCACGGGTACGTGACGTTGAGGTAGATCGGCTCCGGGTAGCCCTCGATCTCCCAGTTGGAGGGCACGGTGATGTGGTCCCAGCCGCTGTCGTCGTACCGGGGCGCGAAGAAGTCGCGGGGCCGCTCGTCGGGGTTCTTCGACCAGTGGAAGCGCCAGCGGCCGTTGAGCGAGCGGTGGTACGGGGAGGCGCGGAACCGCCCCGTGCGCGCCGCGCGGGCGTTCGCGTACGGGACGAGGCGGGCGCGGGCCGGTTCGCGGTTGACCTGGAAGAGGTGCGGGGCGGCGTCCCACTCGGTGCCGGCGGGCGCGGCGGTGGCGGCGAATGACCGTTTCTGCGCGGCGAACGCGGCCCATCCGGCCAGGGCGGCGCCGGTGGCGAGGAACGACCGGCGGTCGATGCGGCGTACGTTCACGAGAGGGCTCCGAACGTAAGGCAACAGGAAGCGTCAGGGTCGAACAGCGGTGGCGTGCATGACAAGGCATCCGCACGCCACTTCCCGCCGCCCCGCCCCGGCCGTGCGCCTCAGGCTCTCAGTCCGAGAGCAGCACCACCTCCAGCTTCCGCGGCCCGTGCACCCCCTCCACCCGGTCCAGCTCGATGTCACTGGTCGCCGACGGGCCGGAGATCCATGTCAACGGCCGGGTCGGGTCCAGCCGTTCGAGCGCCTGCGGCACCGAGTCGACGACCTGGTCCGGAACGCGCACGACGCAGATGTGATGGTCGGGAATGAGCGAGATCCGGCGGCGCCCCTGGCCGGGCGAGCCGTCCAGCACGATCGTCCCGGTCTCGGCGATCGCCACCGCGCAACCGGTGACGACACTGTCCACCGCGTCCAGCTGCTGCGCGGTGCTCGCCGCCTGGTCGGGGATGCGGGTGGGGTCCGCCGCTGCCATCCACCGCGGGTCCAGCCCCGGCGGCACCAACACCGTCTGCGAGCCGTGGGAGGCCAGCAGACGCATGATCAGCATGTCCACGTCGTCCGAGCGGCCATGATGGACCACCGCCCGGTACTCCGCGAGATGCTCCGCCAGCAGCGCCACCCGCTCCTCGGCCGTACGCTCACCGTGGACGCGCAGGTAGTCGCGCGGTACCGGCGGATCCTCGTACCCCTCACCGCGCGGCACGTCCGCCAGCGCCCGGCGCACCCGCGCCAGCACCACATCCCGGCTGCTCACTTCGCCCGCTCCTCTCCCCGCGTACGCCGCCACCAGTCCCGGAAGGACTCGGCCGGCACCGGCGGCAGGTCCCGGGTGTCCGTCCAGGCGCGCCCCGGGCCCGGCAGCCGGCGCGGATGCAGCCGTCGGGTACGGGCCGCCAGCCGCTGGCCCGCACGCAGCGCCCCCGGATGGTCGAAGGCGAAACCCGTGGCCCGCATCGCCGCCCGCTCCGCCGCGTGCCCCTTGGCCGGTTTGAGTACGGTCTTCACTCCGCGCCGCGTCACCCGGCCGCCCTGCACCACCCGTTCCCGCAGGTGCACCAGCACCTCGGGGATGTCGATGGCGACCGGGCACACCTCGTAGCAGGCGCCGCACAGCGACGACGCGTACGGCAGCGAGGCGTCCAGCTCACTCGCCGTACCGCGCAGCTGCGGGGTGAGGATCGCGCCGATCGGGCCGGGGTAGGCCGAGCCGTACGCGTGCCCGCCGGCCCGCTCGTACACCGGGCACACGTTCAGACAGGCCGAGCAGCGGATGCAGCGCAGGGCCTGGCGGCCGACCGTGTCGGCGAGGGTGTCGGTGCGCCCGTTGTCGAGGAGTACCAGGTGGAAGACGCGCGGGCCGTCCCCGTCGGTCGTCCCGGTCCACATCGAGGTGTACGGATTCATCCGCTCGGCCGTCGAGGAGCGGGGCAGCAGCTGGAGGAAGATCTCCAGGTCCTGCCAGGTCGGCACCACCTTCTCGATGCCGACGACGGAGATCAGCGTCTCCGGCAGCGTCAGGCACATCCGGCCGTTGCCCTCGGACTCCACGACCACCAGCGTCCCGGTGTCGGCCACCATGAAGTTCGCGCCCGAGACGCCGACCTTCGCGTTCAGGAACTTCTCGCGCAGGTGCAGCCGCGCCGCCTCCGCCAGCTCGGCCGGCGCGTCCGAGAGGCCGTCCGGCGCCGGACGGCCCCAGCGGCCCATCCGCTCGCGGAAGATGTCCCGGATCTCGCCCCGGTTGCGGTGGATCGCGGGCACCAGGATGTGCGACGGCAGGTCGTCGCCGAGCTGCACGATCAGCTCCGCCAGGTCCGTCTCGTACGCGCTGATGCCCGCTTCGGCCAGCGCCGCGTTCAGCCCGGTCTCCTGCGTCGCCATCGACTTGACCTTGACGACCTCGCGCTCGCCGGTCTCCCGCACCAGCCGGGCGACGATGGCGTTGGCCTCGGCGGCGTCCGCCGCCCAGTGCACCTGCCCGCCGGCGGCCGTCACCGACTCCTCCAGCTGCTCCAGGTAATGGTCCAGGTGGCGCAGCGTACGGTCCTTGACGGCGGCGCCCGCGGCCCGCAGCCGCGCCCAGTCGTCCAGCTCCGCCACCGCCCTGGCCCGCTTGTCGCGGATGGTGTGGGTGGCGTGGCGCAGGTTGCCGCGCAGCCGGGCGTCCTGGGTGGAGGCCGCGGCGGCCGTGGGGAACGCGGGCATGCCGAGATACGTGCCGCTCACCGCGGGCTCCCTTCCTTGGCGGGGGTGTGGGCGGGGTGCCGGGCGTCGGCCTCCGTGGCGGCCAGGATCTCCGCGATGTGCACCGGCCGGGCCGCCGCACCCTGCCGTTTGAGCGTGCCGCCGATGTGCATCAGGCAGGAGTTGTCGACCGTGCAGACCGCCTCCGCGCCCGTCTCCCGGACCGCCCGCGCCTTGTCGGCGCCCATCGCGGCCGACACCGCCGGGTTCTTCACCGCGAAGGTGCCGCCGAAGCCGCAGCACTCCTCGGCGCCCGGCAGCTCCCGCAGCTCCAGCCCCCGTACGTGCTCCAGCAGCCGGCGCGGCCGGTCGCCCAGGCCCAGCATCCGCAGGCCGTGACAGGTGGGGTGGTAGGTGACGGTGTGCGGGTAGTACGCGCCCACGTCCGTCACCTTCAGCACGTCCACCAGGAACTCGGTCAGCTCGTACGTCTTCGGCACGGCGCCGGCAGCGGCCCGCGCCAGCTCCCGGTCGCCGCGCCCCTCGTGCGCGGCCCGCGCCGCGATCCGCGGGAAGTTGTCGCGCACCATCGCCGCGCACGACCCGGAGGGGGTGACCACGTAGTCGTAAGCGGCGAAGGCACGGTCGAAGCGGCGCACCAGCGGCTCCGTCAGATGCCGGTAACCGGTGTTGAACTGCGGCTGGCCGCAGCAGCTCTGCTGCTCCGGGAATCCCACCTCGACCCCGAGGCGTTCCAGCAGCGTGATCACTGCCCGGCCGGTGTCCGGGTAGAGCGTGTCGTTGATGCAGGTGACGAACAGTGCTACACGCACGTTTCCTTCTCCTTTCGGCTGCCGTGACCCCTGGCCGCGGGCCGCCTCACCGGTACATGATCACCTGTCGGCTCATCCTGCCCCAGCGGCGGGCGGAGGAGAAGGACCCGGAGCGGAGGACCATGACACGTGCGGAGCAGGCCGAGGGCATCACGGAGGACGGGGCGGCGCCGGACCGCGCGCCGCGGGAGGTGTCGCAGCTGCGGCAGCTGGCCGCGGCGTCGGTCGGCAACGCCGTGGAGTGGTACGACTGGTTCCCCTGCACGGACGCGCAGGCAGCCTACTTGAGCGCCCCGGACCTGCATCAACGCAGGTCGGCGTAGTTGTATGAGCACTCACTCATGTGCAGGTGTGGCTGGGTGTCGCCGCGTCTGGCCGGATCGATGCTGACTGCTTGCTGACTTACCTGACGGGTAGTCAGGTGCGCTGTGAGTGTCTGAGGTGAGTCGTTGCGAGGGCGCAGGTTCTCGCTCTTGATGCCAGGCGGTCTCGATGAGGCGGTCGCCGGTGAAGGTTCATCCGTGGCGCGTAGCGCTACGACTTCTGGAGAGGTTGGCGTGGCGTAATCGCCGTGCCCATAGACGGGGAGATTCGGATCATGACAGCTTCCAGAAAAGGGCCCGCGTCCGAGAATGGGTCAGTTGCTGCTACTGATGAGGCGTCCCGTGCGGGTGCTATGACCCCTCCGGCGCGTCCTGTGCGGCAGTTGTTCGCCGCCTCGGTCGGCAATGCGGTCGAATGGTATGATTGGTATGCATATACCTTTCTTGCCACGTACATCGCCGCGCAGATCTTCCCCAAGAGCGCGTCGAACTCGCTGGTGCCGCTGCTGTCGACGTTCGCGGTCTTCGCGGTGGGGTTCTTCATGCGGCCCGTCGGCGGGCTGCTGATGGGTGCGGTCGCCGACCGGCGTGGGCGGCGTGCGGCGTTGACGGTGACCATTTTGCTGATGGGCGGCAGCAGCCTGCTGGTCGGACTGACGCCGACGTACGCCGCCGCCGGCGTCCTCGCGCCCGTTATCCTCGTCCTCGCTCGGCTGCTGCAAGGGCTGTCGGTAGGCGGTGAGTTCGCCGCGTCGACCACGTTCCTCGTGGAGTCGGCCGGGCCCGGCCGGCGCGGACTCTTCTCCAGCTTCCAGTACGTCTCGACGACCATCGGACAGCTCGTCGCGTCCGGCATTGCGGCGCTGCTCGTCGGGAATCTCACGCCCGCGACCATGGACAGCTGGGGCTGGCGGGTGCCGTTCGTGCTGGGCGCGGTCCTGAGTCTCGTGGGCTTCTGGATCCGGCGCGGCGCGCAAGAGACGCGCAGCGAAGAGCAGGCGAAGGCACCCCGCCCCGGCCTCTTCGAGGCGCTGCGCCGCCATCCGCGCGAGTCGCTGCTGATCTGCGGGATCACCGCGGGCGGCACGCTCGCGTACTACACGTGGACCTCGTACCTGCCCACGTACGCCGAACTCAACGCCGGGGTGGCGAAGTCGGACGCACTGCTGGCCGGCACCCTCTCGCTCACCTTCTTCGCCGTGCTCCAGCCCCTCGCGGGCCTCGCGTCCGACCGCTTCGGTCGCAAGCCGCTGCTGCTGATGTTCGGGCTCGGCTTCGCGCTGCTGAGCGTGCCGCTGCTGCGCGCGCTCGACGACTTCTTCGCCACGCTGCTGCTCGTGCAGTGCGCGGGCATGATCCTGCTGAGCGGCTTCACGGCCATCTCGGCGGCCGTGAACGCGGAGACCTTCCCGGCCCGGGTGCGCGCCGCGGGCATCGGCTTCCCCTACTCCCTGACCGTCGCCCTCTTCGGCGGCACGGCCCCCTACATCGGCACCCTGTTCAAGGACCTGGGACAAGCCGGCCTCTTCCCCGTGTACGTGGCCGTGCTGTGTCTGGTCTCCTCCGCCGTCTACTTCCGACTGCCGGAGACCGCCCACCGGCCGCTGGAGCGGTGAGGGCGCGGGGCACCGGGACCAAGCCTCCCCTGGCGTGCCGGATTATCTCCGGTTGTTGATGTGGCGGATAGTGTTGACTGCTGTGCCTCCGAAAGTGGAGTGATCGCGATAACGAGCGAGCAAGGGGAGGGACGAGTGGTCCCCTACACGGGCGAGCAGGCGCAAGACAGTGGTGGTGCGGTCGGAATTTTTGGGGTGCGGGAGGAGTGAGGTGAGGCGATCCGGGGCGTGCAACCCATGGTGAAGAACGGTGCGGGCTTGGGAGGGGAAGGCATCGATGATGCGTCCGAGCGCGCTCGCGCGGAAATCTCGGGCAAACATGGCAGCGTACTGGAACTGCTGGAGAGGATCTACGGCAGCGTCCAGGAGAGTAGTGGTGAGCTGCTCCCACATCTGTAGGCAGGTTGTGTACTGCTCATCTGTAGTGAGGCCGGGGCGGTGAAGCCAGAACAGGATCCTTCCGTAACAACGCCATGCGTCGGCGTCTGCCCCTTGGTGATTGTTCAGGAGCGGGGGAGGGGAGGACAAGTGAGCCGCACAGCCTTCGATGCCGAGCAGGTAGCAGCTGACGGCATCCTGGATGAAGGGTCCATCATCTAGGCGCGAGGCCCAGTACTGCAGGGCCGGCAGTGCGGACGGGGCTTTCGCGCGCACGAGCTCTTTGAGGACGACGTCCGTGAAGAGGGTGGCGTCGCCCTCCTGCACCGCGAGGGTCAGCAGGGCGTGGCGCGAGGCGGGCTCAAGTGCGTCGATCGCTTCGATGAAGGGCGCGGAGATCACCTCCTCGAACTGACTGTTCACGATCCTTCTGGCCGAGGTATGGGCTTCGGGACGCTGGGGATGGGCGAGGAGATGGGTGATCTCCTCGGCGATGTCGTCGACCGCGTAGGGTGAGGTGAGCTGACCGTAGCTGTGTAGGACCTCGACAAGCGTCGTGGAAACCCACGCGTCCCTCGTATGCACGCCCTTCAGCCGCTCGATAATTTGGCTCTCCGTCTCCTCGTCCGCAATGTTGCGGATGCCTCGGAGCAGGTCGAGGGCTGCGAATTGCAGATGATGGGCGCCAGTGGCCCACGCCCGGCTGAACAATGCCGGCGCGAGGGCAGCTGTCCGGGCGTCGTCAGTCCAGCGCAACAGAATGCACAGCAGCGTGGTCAGCGCGACGTCGTCAGCCCTCAACGACGCAATCCATGTCCGGAGGCTGGTAGCTGCTACAGGCTCGTGGCGATTGTATCCACCCTTCGGCCAAGCCAGCCGGGCCGCGTGTGTGATCACCGCTGCGGGAAGTGATGTGCCGCTGGCAGGGACGATCGGTCCGCTCAAGGACGCGGCGATCAGTCCCGCCAGGTGAGAGGGTGGGAAGCCCTCTTCCGTGCCGCGCCGGAAGGCATGGTCGGTCTCCTGCATGAGTCGGCTTAGTGGCTCCAGCAGGCGCCCGTCGCGGGCGGTCGTTCCGATGGCCTCGAACATCGCATGCTCGTATTCGCTCCAGCGGCGACTCGGCTCGATGGCGTATCTGATGTCGGAGGCCCACGTGACCGTGCTCACGGCCATCGCTTCGACTGCCTCTTCCAGGCAGCGTCGGGCCTCTGCCAGCACCACTTGGTCGGCTATTGGCCCCAATCGCCCGAGCAGCGCCTCGGTGAGCACCCCGGCGTCGGCCAGCCCCGGCAGCAGACCGCACACCACATCCGGGTCATTGTGCAGCGCGATGGCCCAGGCTGCCAGCTCACGGTGATGCGGCCGCCGAAGCTCACCGGACAGCTCTGCCACGCTCGCGCGTGACCACATTAGAGCCTCGGCAGAGAGCAGCTGGGCGTACCACTCATGCCGGAACTCGACCCGCTGATGTCGGACGCGTACCACAGGCGACCTCAATGCCTCGTCCACCACGCCCCCGGCCGCACCGAGCCCAACCAATACTTGAGCAGCGCTGCGCTGGGCTTCTGCCAGTGGTAACCGTCCCGTGAGTCGTTCGTCCATCAGCATTGCCCAGCGGTGCAGCACCTGCCGCAGGGCCGTAGGCTGCAACGCCTCCTGTAGTTGCTCGCTTATGTAGGCGTCCAAGAGGGCGGCCCGGCCAGCGCCGGGCGGCAGAAGCTGTGACAACTGCGCTGCCAAAGAAAGCTCGAAGGCGGTGCTGAACGCCTTGCACTCGTCTTCGACGCCCTCAGCCGCCTCGGGACGTACTCCGTAGGTCTGCAATAGCGCAGCGCGTTGCTCTGGGTCCGGATCGACCGTTCTCAGCCGTACACCGCGGATCACCGCAGGCACGTGGACGAACTCGTGGCTGGTGGACACCACTGTCGCCTCGGTGCGGCGACACCACGCACTGACCTGCTGCATCAGCCGATCCTGGAACCGGCTGGGACATTCGTTGATCGCGTCCACCAGCAGAGCCACGGGGAGCCGACTCGAACGGGCAGCCTCTACAAGAGAGTCCACCGTGTGCGAAGTGAATGGGGCCACGCTTTCGTCCAGGCTGTCCTCCAGTCTGCCCTGGTACACGCCGGCTCGCAGCAGGATCGGCAGCCAACCAACCTGAGCCAGCCCTAGAGCAGTGTGGGCCAGGGTGTGGCTCTTGCCCGTTCCTGAGCCACCGGCCACCTGGACATGACGCCCAGGCCGTAGCCAGATCGAGAATTCGGTCGACGACAACCTCTCTGGCCCGTCCTGATTCTGCAGCGTCAGCGCAACCAGTTCGTGCAAATCCCCGGTCAAGTACGCACCAAGGTGGGCCAGGTAATCCTCCAGTACCTGGCCCGCGGGCGCACTGCTGCTGTCGGCCTCCGGTTCTTGGCCGGGCAAGGGGCGACAGAACACTCGCATCGTTTCCGCGCCGAAGAACCGCCGCACGAGGTCCGGCAACTCAAACAGCATGTCGGACAACTGCTGTCGGCCCCACAGCTCGATGACAAAGTCCTGATGCTGCTCGCGTAGCCGTGTCAGTTCCAGGTCGACCTTGGTGTCGCGGACATCAGCAGTGGTGACGACTACGAGACGCTGAGCACCAAACGGCCGGCTTCCATCGGCATACACAGCCACAGCCCTACGGAGATCAGCAGCAGTGAACTTCTCATACCTCTTGGCCTGATACACCGCGGCGGGCTGGGAGGCGAAAAAGGCCACGACGTCGACGCCGTCCTGGGCTTGGCCGCTACGCCCGAAGGGCCGGGCCTCAAGAGCATGGTCGGCCTGGACCGCCAACGCGACTATCAGATGCTCAAGAGTTTCCCAGGAAAGTTCGTGCGTACGAAGCAGCAACGGCGCCGTATCCGTCAAGGGTGACGGCGCCGGCACTGCCGGGTCCTGTTCCAAGCCGTCTGGCTTAAGGGCAGCATCACCGTCACCGACATTGTTCGCGTTCGACACTGTGCCCCCCCGTGCCAGATCCGCGGGAGACCCCTCCGCGGCCTCCCGCCAGTGCTTTCCGTAGGCTCCGGAGACGTTCCGCGATGTACGTCGCCAGACTGCTCAACCTACTGCACTCGCCCTGGAGATGTGCGTTTGCCTGAGGTGATACCCAGGTCGCGGAAGATCTGTTCTAGGGATCGTGATCACGTGACGGCCCTTGGTTGCCGCAACGGGCATGGGCCTGCCAGCCGTCAGCGCGTAGGCGCTTCGTCAGCTGGAGTGATCATCGAAGTCCAGCATCACTCCCTCCCGGGCCGTTCAGCCTCAGTACCGGCCCCATGGCGATCGAGGTCACGGACCACGCCGAAAGGAGTCCTCGGCGGGGCCTTGGGGAAAGTCTTCAGGCACCAGCACGGGTGCTGTCGCGGTGGGCGCGCCGGCGCCGCTCTGGGGTGCCCACCCGCCTCTTGTCGTGGGCCGGAAGAACAGTTCAGCATTTCGTGGATTCAGGGAAGCGTGCACCCCTGTAGGGTGTTGACCATCGCTCCAGAGGCCGAGGCGCTTGCACGCTTCGGTCGCGCGCTCGCTGACCCCATCCGTTGCCAGTTGCTCCTGGCGTTGCGGAACGCCCCGGCCTATCCGTCCGATTTGGCCGAGAGGATCGGGACCTCCCGCACGAGGTTGTCGAATCACCTGGCCTGCCTGCGCGACTGCGGCCTGGTTGTCGGGGCCCCTCACGGGCGCCGCACTCGTTATGAGCTCGCCGACGTCCGCCTCGGTCATGCGCTGGACGACCTGCGGGCCGCGGTCATCGCCGTTGAGTCCGACCGCACATGTGCCGACGCGGAGACGAAGGGCTGCTGCTGACCATGGCCTCACTATCCCTCGGCCCGTCCCCGGCCCGGTGCGATGTTCTGGCGAGACGAATACGGCTGTTGGTCGCCGTGACGATCGCCTACAACGTCATCGAGGCACTCGTTGCCCTCATTGCCGGCTCACACGCCTCATCCACCGCCCTGATCGGCTTCGGCCTGGACTCCGTCATCGAGGTCTCCTCGGCTGCTGCCGTAGCCTGGCAGTTCTCCGCCGGCGACCACGCCGTACGTGAAGCCCGTGAGAAGACCACCCCGCGGATCATCGCGGTCTCCTTCCTCGCGCTCGGCACTTACGTCACCGTCGACTCCGTGAGGACGCTGGCCGGCGCCGACGCGGCCGACCCATCCGTCCCCGGCATCGTGCTGTCCGCCCTGTCGCTGGCGATCATGCCGTTCCTGTCCGCCGCCCAGCGGCGAGCCGGTCGCGAACTGGGCTCCGCGACCGCCGTCGCTGACTCCAAGCAGACCCTGCTGCGCACCTACCTCTCCGCGGTCCTGCTGGCTGGGCTGCTGGTCAATCTGCTGACTGGGCCTGGGCCGACCCGATCGCTGCGCTGGTGATCGCCGCTGTCGCCGTCAAGGAAGGCCGCGACGCCTGGCGCGGAGACGCCTGCTGTGGCCATTTGCCTAGCGTCTCCTCCGGCCCCGCAGCCGCTGCCTGCGGCTGCCGGCCCGGCTGTACCTGCTGTAACTGACCACCGACGGATTCGCCCTCATCGCCCGTTAACGCGGGCTCGTATCCCGCAGAAAACTCCCATGGTCAAGCGAGCTTCTGCCGGCGTCGCGATTCGCGCAAACCGAGGCCGGTGTGCTGCAGCCTCGCTTCGGCGCTCTGTTGAATGTCAGTGGTGGTTCCTATGGTAGAGAAATGGCGAATGGGGTGTGGCACACCGGATACGGCATAGAGATCAATCTGTCCCTGCCTGACCTTGGTCACCCGGACCGCCCGGATCTGCTCCGGGAGATCACCGCGAGCGTCGCCGAGCGTGACCCGCAGTTGCTTGAGTGTCTCGCGCATCATGAAGGGCGCGAGTGCCTGTCGGAGTCGGGCGGTAAGCCCCCGTGGATGTTCGTGCGGCGAGGACGAGTCGGCGGCCGCCGACCACTGGTCGCTTCGCACCTTCCGATCACGCACAGAGCGACGCCGGCGGAGAGCGCGCAGCACAAGGCCACGAAGGAAAGGATCGTCGAGACGGCGTCGAGGTCCGGCCTCGGTGCCGTGGCCGAAGCGTCGACCGCGAACCGTCGGACCATCTCCGACGCTCTCGTCACCGGCCCCGGGGGAAGACGGATCGGCTGGGAGATCCAGTACCACCACCTCAGCCCCAGCAGTGTGCACCGCCGGTCCGTTAACGCCGTGCAGCACCAGATCACGCCGCTCTGGGTGGCGAAGGACCGTACGGCTTCCCTCATCGATCGGGCACCATGGGCCCGTGTGGACGACATGCCGTGGAGGGACATCGCCGGGGGCAAGGAGATGGTGATCCGAGGCGGCTATCGCTACCTCCAGGTCTGGAAGTGCGTGACCAGCTGTGACCGCCACTGTCCGGTCAACGAGGGCGCCGGTCACTGCGGAAATGTCCATGCCGAGTGGTTCCTGCCCGCGCTCTGTCAGCCGGAGAAGAAGCCGGTGCACCTCGAAGACCTCGTGGTGTCGAGCGCCACGGGCGAAAGCGTCCCGGTCTACGTGCCCAACCGTGGCAACGGCCGGGCCGGCCGCCATATGTGGGTGCCGGCGGCTGACTGCGAGCGCTGGCAGGCATTGGTCGGCGAGAAGGTGCCCCTTCCTCTCGCGCCGGTGCAGGAGGAAGACGACGAGATCACCTTCGCCGAGCAGGAGATCGACCGGATGTGCCGCGCCGGTGAGGAGGGACAGTTCGGCAGCGACGCCCGGCCCATCCGGGATATGGGTCAGCCGACGGGTGGTGTCACGCTTCCTCGGATGCCGGTGCAGCATTCTCGGACGTCGACGCTGATCACTTTCGTGGAGCGGGCCGCAGCCTCTGCCGCCCTGGGCTGCCCGCCATGGGAGTTGGGGCCGTGTGCCGAGTGCGGCCAGCTGATGCGACGGTACGGGCGGAACGCGGCGATGTTCTGTGCGGTCTGCCGCGCCGTGCTCAACGGGCGGTGACGGTGCGCGCTCTTACCAGTCCTCGTCGAGTCGTTGGCCCACCGCAGCTGGACGTTGCTTGATCGAACGCAAGCAGGTGATCGGCGGGCAGCCAACGCAAGGCCGGGACCGACCGACCCCGGTAGTCTCCAGCCGACTGACCTGCTGACACCGAGCAGGCCCGCGACAGCCGGCCGTTCCAGGGGGAACGATGCTCTGGGGCAACCGCACTGCGCCCCTTCGACGAGGCGAGGGTGGACCGCATGGGAAGGAAGCCACCCGAGCGAGTGAAACCCTGATTCGCTTTCTAGGCCCCGGCTAGACGCAAATGGCCTGATCAGAATGGGTGGGTCAGTCCCGGATATCTGACGCGCCGACTCAGGTGCTTGCGATCGAGTCTTCAGGACTCCGACATCATCACTTCCGTCACACAGAGCTCTCTGTCAAGAACACTCAGTAAAGTGAGATGGAGGAGTGACGGTGCTTGATGCCGTTATGAGCCGACGCCGGACCATGCTGGTCAGCGCTACGATCCGCCTCGGATACGCGTGGATGGTCCGACGCCAAGAAGCCAGGGCCTGGCGCGAAGTCATGAGTATGACCGGGGTGGTCAACTCCATCCTCGGTACTGGCCGTGAGGCCTTGACACCGGCCGAACTCGTCGACCAGCTTTCACGGCACCCACTGCGGCGAATCGCTCCGGAAGTCTTTGAGGACGACCCGCTTGGTCGAGTCACGGTCCTGGAGTGGGGCGAGATCAGCGACGACGTCTACTTCGACGGATGCTCGGCGATCGTCGAGCTGCTCGAGAAAGGCGATCGTGGTCGTGGCTGGATGCCCACGTGGACGTGGCTGCAACACGAGATCATCCAGAACGAAGCGTTCCTGGGACTTAAAGTCGGCGCGAGCAACGTGGATTACGTGGTCCGCCGACGGTTCCCGATCGAGCATCCAGCCGGCGAACGGGAGACTATCGCGGACCAGTGCAGTGATGCGGGGATTCTGCCTCCGGTCCGCTACGTTCCCCTCCCGCCGGACCGTGCCTATCAAGGGCGGTACTGGTGGCCGTGCCCGGAGTGCCGCTGGCCCATGCGGGTCAACGGGACAGCGGTGCGCTGCAGCTACCGGGCCCACAACGCCGCCTACTCCTTCCGTAACCTGGTCAGAGGCCAGCCTCCCAAGCTCCGTCCGCGTGATGACACGGTGCGCAGACAGCCCGCCGCCAAGAACGTGTGTGCCGAGGGCCCTCGTCAGACGGTGTGTGTCGAGTTCCCGGTATGGCGCTACATCGTCGTTCCCGGCATCGAGGAACTCAGGCTGTACAAGCGCTGGAACGGCAAGCCGCCCCTGAGCGTTGAGCTATGGCCTCGCCAGGACGCCTACGACATCAAGTTCGCCATCGACGAGCCGGGCTGGGCACTGGCAATCGACCTCAAGGACGTTGCCAGTGCCTCCGCCCTGGCAGATGAGGTTGTCAGAAAACCGCTTGCAGCGAAGACCATCGTCCTCCCGGACCACCGCGGCACGGCGCAGCGCGCGGAACTGCAAGATCTCCTGCCCGACTACACGGTGCTGATGGTCGAGGACGTGAACCGGATCGTGAAGAAGAAGCTTGCTGAGGCGAGGAGCGCCCGATGATCGACGTACGCGAACGCAACGGTCTCGGAAGGGGGCAGTTCCGACTCCTTTCACGCCTCGTCGCCTGCGCCTGTGCCTGCGCACAGGCGTACTTCCCAGAGGGCAGGGCGGGCACCACGCTGACGGCCGCCCACTTTTTGCTCACCGGCAAGTACGACACCTGGTCGGCCTTCGCCTCGCTGCCCCTGGACGATCAACGTCGCCTCAGTCGACTGCTGGCCCATAGGGCGAACCCCCTCGCGAACGACACCGCATTTCGCGAGTACGCCGGCAGCAGCTTTTTCGAGAGGAACGTGCCCGGTTTCCGGTTGCATGAGAGCGGTGAACATGTGGTCGCGCATCACGGTCTTGAGCCCCGTGCCTGCGCTGACCAGCTGCTGAAAGAGATGGATGATATCCGGGCGGCTCAGCTGATCACCAGCCCGATCGCGAAGCCCGGTGAGTACACCCACACACTGCGGGTGCCCATGGCAGGCCGACAGAGCGCACCCGTGCTCGCCTACTACACCTTCGAAGAGCACCAGGCGCCGCCACAACCGTCACCGGTACGGCTGCCCATCGCTCCGGGACTCGCGGAGGCCGCGCTCAAAATTGAGCCTTTCCTGCAACTCAACACAGAACTCGATGAGGTGACAGGTAAGGCATTCCGGGCTGAGACCCTCACCCCGTTCTTCGAGAATATGCGAACTGCACGGGGGGAGGCAGTCAAGCGCATCCTAAGACTGCAGGCGGGGCCGACAAGCGTGCTGAGCGCCCCCACGGGCTCGGGTAAGAGCGTGCTGCTGCGGAGCTACGCGACCTGGGCTGTACAAGAGGGTCACACAGTGGCCTTGGTCGTCGATACCAATGCCAATGCCCTGAAGCTCGCCCATGCGATCGAACAGGATCTGGAGGAGTGGGGTGTGCGAAAACGGCTGGGGGCCGAGGCATCAACGGTGGTAGTCCCGCTAATGTCGCCGAACAGCCTGATGCGAGAACTGGATCGAGCGGTCAAGGGTGCCCAAGACCCGGAGTACGTCGACTGGGTCTTCGCCCGGATCGGCTATTCCTGTCAACTGCCTGCATGCGCCTCGGTGGACGAGGCAGTTGACACATGGGTGCCCGGCGGAGAGCCCTGCACGAAGCTGACCCCCGTACGTCCAGAGCGAGGCGAACCCTACCGGAGTATGCCGGCCCCGAGGATCTGCCCCTTCCGCCAGGGTTGTGGCAAGTTCCGCCTGGCCCGACAGGCAAGTTCCGCGCAGATCATCGTCACCACGCACACCAACCTCTACGAGGGACGCATGCACATCCCCCTGGAGACCGACGACGGGGTGGTGGACGAAAAGAACAGCGTGGAGAAGTTCCTCATGACACGCGCCCAGGTCATCCTGATCGATGAGCTCGACGCCTTCCAATCGACAGTGATGGACCGCTCCGGGCGGGGGCTGACACTGGCATGGGGCGATCGTGGGCACGATCGCCCACTCCTGGAGACGGACACCCAGCTCGTCAGCGCCTTCAACCGGCTGCCCGCAGCTCTGGAAGAGCGGGCACGCTCCAACGTGTCGGAGTGCAGGCGCCTGGCCGAGACCTACACCATGCACCTGGCACGAGGAGACCTCACCCTGAGCGAGCAACTCCCGGACGACCCGCACCACAAACCACGCAAACACCGAGGCGGCCGTCGGTGGATCGTTCCCCAACGCTGGGACGGGTGGCTGGGCAGACACCTCGCCGCGTTCCTTGCCGACGACGTCGCCCAAGTGTCCACCACCCCCGAACCACAGCAACCCGCAGGCGCCGCCGTGCTGCTGGAATCCGTGTACGACAACAAGATCGCCACCCACCTCCTGCCCGCGCATGTCCGCGAATTCGCGCAAACAGTGCGCTCGATCACCACCGCCGCTGACGCTGCCGGGATTTTGGAAAACGCCCGCGGGGAGCTGTTCGAGATGCTGGCCTCCTGGATCCCCGCGCCGAAGACCCGAGCCGCTGTGATCGACCGGCTGGTACGCAGAATGTTCCTCGTTCCCCTGAGGGACATGCTGTACAGCTTCGTCCACGATGCCCCACAGTTGGCGCTCGCTGGCGTCCCGGCGGCAGAGGAGATTGCCCAGGCCCTGGGCGGTTACGAAAATTGGAGGGCCATCCCGCACGGACCGCTCGGGCGACTGGTGTTCGCCTTCACCGAGGACCACAACCCTAAGTCCCCACACGAGACCAAGCTCAGTGCTGCCGCGTTCGGCGGTGACCCGCACCGCTACATCACCTCGCTGGGGCAGACCACCGCGCTCGCTCACTCGGGGCACCCGAGAGTCGTCCTCGGCTTGTCGGCGACCGCCTATACGCCAGGCGCACACCGGCACCACATCCACACCCGGCCCCAGTTCATCGTGCCGGACGAAGGCTCATCGGTTGTGATCGACGCCCGCGCCATTCCCGACCTGACCGGCGAAATGATCCGGATCTCGGGGCTGACCGGTAAGAAGAGACGTGAGGCCACGAGAGAGCTCGGCATGAAACTGTGGAGCGAGCTCTCCCGGGAACTCGAAGGGCTCGCCGCAGACGACCTCCCTGGTATTCAGGACGCGATCCTGCTCGCCACGACCTCCTATCAGAGCTGCCGAGACCTGGCCGAAGGGATGCGCGCCGCCGGCGCACCGCCGGGCCTGATCGCGGTAGCAGTACGACCTGACACGAACACCGAGATGATGCCTGAGCCGACAGCCGAGGACCGGCCTTGGATCGAGATCGCTGGCGACCAGTTGGAAGACTTCGGCGCACTCGCGCACGCCCGCATTCTCATCGCCCCACTCAAGCGAGCTGAGCGCAGCCTCAACATCCTTACCCCCGGCGAGCGCCGCTCCCGGATCGGCTCCATCTGGCTCGCGGTACGCCCGATGTCGATCGTCGACGACCCCGACGAGCTGCTCGCTCACGTGGGAGCCAGAGCCCTCGACGATCAATACCTCGACGACCAGCCCTGGCGCGCACTTGCACGATCCAAACAGGTCTCTGGCCAGTACTTCGACGAACTGCTCAGCAGCGAGCGCTATTTCAGCGCGCTGCCCCGCCGGGCCAAAAAAGCCATCGCGGCCGAGCTCATCGCCTCCATCATCCAGCTGGTCGGACGCGCCCGCCGTGGTGGCACACCCGGCCGGATCCGGCTCGTCGACTACGCCTTTCTGGACCCGAAGGGCAACTCCGACCTACCCAATCTCATCCGGCAGCTCCGTGGTGACTGGGGTCGCTCCGGTGAACTCGACACGCTGCTCACCACGAACGGCGAGGCCCTACGAGCCTTCTTCAAGTTCGCCGACAACCACTCAGTCACTGCTGATTCCCTGGATACCGCATGCTGACTTCCTTGGCCTACCTCCTCGACCCCAAGCGTCTTGGCTCCGTCGTGCTCTACAAGCTGAGCGAGGACTTCGCTCAGGCATGGAGTGAGCTGCCCCGCTACCGAGACAACGACACCTCCAAGCCGATTCGGCCCGCCTACGCAGGACTCGCCACAGCACTCTCCGCTGTGACCAACCAACCCGTCGTGATCATGCCGGACACCATCGTGCCGCCCGATGACGACCTCGCCGTTCGCGCTGTCCTGGCCACCACCAAGCCCATCGCTCCACGTCTGCTCACACGGGCCATCCGCAGCTGGGAGCAGCTCATCCGCGGCGGCGTCGACGAAAACGCCCTCGCCCCGCTCCTGGCGCAGGGCGAGATGGTCAAGCCCAAACTCGACACCTTCATCCGCGACGCGGGCACCGGCCGACCGCGCGCGCCGCAGTGGTTCTACCGAGTCGCCGCATGGAACTTCGCCGCAACGCTCGCGCGCGCCCCGCTCCACCTGCCCGGCGGCGTGGCAGACGCGGGTCAGCGTCTCCACTGGCTCATGGACACCAGAGGCAGTCTGCTCGCGTGGAGCCATGTACTGGAAGGCAAGACCGAGAGGCCGGCACGGGTCGGCTACGCGATGCACAAACTCGACTTCCGGGTCATCACGCTCCCCGGCGAGCCTCGGGTCGGCATTCACGTGCTACCGACGTTCAGCAGGCTGGCCACCCACTGGGCCGGCACTCGCACCGCGTTCGTTCAACGCGGAAAGAACACCGTGCTTCGCCTTCCTGTCGGCCACCGCCGCACCGAGGAAGGTTGGGAACCCTACGCTCGCAACTTCGCGGCCCAGGTCGTCGCGGCCTGCAACCTTGAGGCGATCGAACTCGGCACCAACGAGACCCTGGCCAAGGTGAGTGGACCGGTGCGCGCCTTGGTTCCCGGCCCCACCGAGCATCCGCTGGGAAAGGGCACGGGCACTCGCTTCAACCTCCATCTGGCCAACCACGTCAAGGAGGCCACAACCAAGCTGAAGGCTGAGCAGGTCACATATAAACGAACGGACGTGGAGGTAGTCCGCCACACGAAGGGGCCAGTCCTACGGAAAGATCTCGATCACGCGCTGAGCGGCACCGGTCAGGACCGCGTGCGAATCCTCGCCTTGTACGACGCGGAGTACACACGCGAACGCATGATCGCTGCTCTAAGCCCGTACCTTGAGGAACTCGAACAAGCCAAGGAATGGGTCGACACCTGCGATCACCAGCTCACGGACAAGCTCTGGGTCCAATTTCGGCGCATGCCTGCTCTGGTCTCCCCGGTACCAGTCGATTGGGACCGCGAACTCGGCTTCCTCGCCCCCCTTGCGAAGACTGCGCTCACCGGCGTATGGGTCGAAACACTCTGGAATCCGAAGAAGCGTACCGCTCGCAAGAGCCAACAGTCCGACATCTATGATCCGAAGCGTGATCTCCGCCGGAACTTTCACCTGCGAGGCGTGGTCTCCCAGTTCATCGCTCAGCGTCCGCGCCCGAAACCGCCCAAGCCCGAAGGCGAAGACTGCCTGCCTAAGGACCTTGAGGCCGGTGCCGAGCTTCAGCCACCCGAAGCTGACGACGCCCCCGCGCCCGAGGAGGGTGAGGAGGTCAAGAAGCCGAAGCAGCGACGGCCCCGGCTGGACTATCCGGCGATCAACGGGTTGCGGGACCTGACGTTTCGCCTGGGCGCGGTGGACGGACGTCTCGCCGAGGGTGTCGCGCTCGATCACCCTGCGATTCTTGTCGGCCTACACCTGCGCCAGCAGCGGGTCAGCCAGAGGTTCGGCGCTGCCGACAAGACCCAGATGGTGGAGGTCCTCACGGCCCTGCACACCGATCCGGATCCGCGCCAGCCCTGGCGACTGGAGATGTACAGCCGCCGCGATCATGCCTGGCTACCGCTTCCGCAAGGAGAGGCTTCCTTCGGCGCCGGACCGATCGGTGTCGATCAGCACGCTCGCCACAAAGAAGGCGCTGCCCTTGTCCGTGAACACATTAATGCGGCGCTGCGGATTCTCCCGGGCCAGACACCCCTCATCATCTTCGTAGATACAGAGGCATGCCGGACCATCTGGCCAGGGTTGCAACATGCCCAATTTGGTGAAGGCACGCTTCCCAGCGAGGGGCTCGATGACAACGGACGCTCGGTTGCCGTGGTCAGCATTAACACGTCGTACGGCGAAGTACCCGCCCCCGTCGACCGCGCCGACGCCCGAGGTCGGCGCGACCCGGCTCGGCCACAAGCCCCCGACGACTGGCTGCACGAACGGACCACAGCCACAGGGGTGACCAGCTGGTACTTCGCCCAGAAGTCGCGCAGCTACGACGGCTTCGGCCAGTCCAGCATTAATGGCAGTACCTGCACCCGGTTCACGATCCCGAGCCATCTCAAAGAGACACTGCTGCGCAAGGACTGGCACAGCTTCACCGCTACTCAGATCACCGTGCCGAAGCCCGGCCAGCACAAGGCGAAGGATCTCGCCGCACTGGCCGCAGCACTGTGCCATCAGTCACTTGCCTGGGACGCCCGCACCCGCCATCCTGTACCACTCCACGTTGCTGGAGCGGTTGATCGAAACCATCCCGAATACCGTGGCGCCAGCTTCGAAGCCGAGGCCGACCAGCTCGGCGAGGAAGTTCCCTGATTGCTGAGCGCACCGCAATGTCGGTGGGCTGCTTCCGATCAGATGGACTCGGCTCGTGATATCGCATGTATCCGGCCACGCCAAATCGCACTCAGGGTGAAAACGTGTCTGCGGCCCGTAGATGGCGGGCGCAGTAGCGATAGTCGGGTGACTAGTAGTGGCCACTGAGTTCATGAGGTTAAAGAAACTGCGGAGTACCTGAACATGTTGGTGACATGGGTGTACCGAGAAGCGCCGAAGTTGGGGATGGCGCCCTACAAGTTCGGTCGGGGTCGCAACGCCAAGGTTCAGTTCAAGCTTTCCGAGGTGAAAGCCTGGGCTATGCAGCAACGGCTGGAGTGACCACCCCGGCTGCGGACGGGGACGTGTGCAGTGGAAGCCGGGCCTGGCCCTCTTGTGGAAGCTGCCGATGCGATGACATCAGCGGCCCGACAAGAGGGCCAGGTCCGCTCGGTTTCGGGGAAGGTGGCTTTCAGGCGGTGAGGGCGTGGAGGTCCTGGTCGAGGAGCTTCGCCGCACGGCCGATCGAGGCCGGCATCAGGTGACGGTAGATCCGGAACGTTACTTCGATGTTCTTGTGGCCCATCCACTCGGCAACGTCTGTGATGGGGATGTTGTGTGCCAGGCAGTTCGCGGCGAAGAACTGTCGGTGACCGTAAATCGTCATGCCTTCAGGAATGTCCATATCCTTGCGAGCCAGCTTCTGGTACCAGATGTTATTGATCGTGCTGTGGTTTATGTGCTTGGCGCGAGTACCTTGGAGTACGTAGCCGTCCTCGGTGGTGCCGTGCCTCTCGACGAAGCACTCGATTGCCTCACGGACGCTCGCCGGCAAGGGAACTTCGCGGAACTCGCCGGGCTTCCTGTGCTTGAGCTTTCGAGCTTCTTGGAGCGGTGGTGGACCTGCTCCGTTACGCGGTAGGCATCGTTCGCCACGATGTTGTTCACGTTCAGAGCGGGAGCTTCGCCGTTGCGCAGACCGCAGCCGGCCATCATGTCGATGAACATCGAGAAGCGGTCGTTGTCGGCCGCCGTTTTGATGCCGGTGATCTGTTCCATGGTGGGAACGACCGCACGCTCTGCCTCGTACCGTGGTGCATCCACGCCCTGGAGCGGATGTTCTTCTATCACGCCCTTACGGTGGGCGTCAAGAAGCAGCGTCTTCAGTAGCACGTACACCTTGAACTGGGTGGAATCCGGTGTGCCGAGACGCTCCATTGTCGTGAGGAACTTCTCCACGACCATGGCGGTGAAGGTCTCCACCCGTCGTGAACCCAGTCCGGGCATCAAATGGTTGCGGGCGAGGTGCTCGTAGTCGTACGTCGTGCCGTGTGAGAGCCGTCGCTGTCGACCCATGTAGTCGTCGACGAACTCCTCGAACCGCATCTGTCCGTAGTGTCGGATCAGCTCGGCTTTAGAGGCGGGGGTGTTGGCCCTACGTGCGTGAAGAGCGAGGAGCCGTTCCTTGGCGGCGTCCTGGGTGCGGAAGCCGGTTTCCTCGCGCTGCCTGCCGCCTGCGTCGCGGTACCGAATGAAATAGGGGTGCTGGCAGCGGGTGGGCTGGTTGCAGTCGCACTTCTTGGCGAAGGCGCCCATGCCACGGGCGAGCTGCTTGGGCGGGGAAGGCAATGTACAGACCTCGGGCTCGTGCTGACTTTTTGCTGACTCAGCGCCCGTGATTATGGTTCTGACCAGCGGCCCCACCAAATGGCGAGTGGTACGACTGGTACGCGTACTCCTTCCTGGCCGTCTACATCGCCGACCGGGTCTTCCCCCGGGGCACCGGCAACTCACTGGTACCGCTGCTGTCCACCTTCGCGGTGTTCGCGGTGGGCTTCTTCATGCGCCCGGTCGGCGGACTGCTGATGGGCGCGGTCGCCGACCGCCGGGGCCGCCGGGCCGCGCTGACCCTGACGATCCTGCTGATGGGCGGCGGCAGCCTGCTCGTCGCCGTCACCCCCACCTACGCGGCCACCGGCGTGTTCGCGCCGATCGTGCTCGTCGTCGCCCGGCTGGTGCAGGGGCTCTCGGTCGGCGGAGAGTTCGCCGCCTCCACGACCTTCCTGGTGGAGTCGGCCGGGCCCGGCCGGCGCGGGCTGTTCTCCAGCTTCCAGTACGTCTCCACCACCGCCGGCCAGCTGCTCGCCTCCGGCACCGCCGCCCTCCTGGCGGGCACGCTGAGCGACGGCCAGATGGGGCAGTGGGGCTGGCGCCTGGTCTTCCTGATCGGCGCGGTGTTCAGCCTGCTCGGCCTGTGGATCCGCAGCGGGGCACGGGAGACGCGCAGCGCGGCGCAGCAGGCAGCCGCCCGCCCGGGCCTGTTCGAGGCGCTGCGCCGCTACCCGCGCCAGTCCCTGCTGATCTGCGGCATCACCGCGGGCGGCACCCTCGCGTACTACACCTGGACCACCTACCTGCCCACCTACGCGCAGGTCAACGTGGGCTTCGACAAGGGCCAAGCGCTCACCGTCGGCACCCTGTCGCTGCTGTTCTTCGCCCTGCTCCAGCCGCTCGGCGGCCTCCTGTCGGACCGCGTCGGCCGCAAGCCGCTGCTGCTCGGCTTCGCGCTGGGCTTCGCGGTGCTCGCCGTACCGCTGCTGCACCTGGTGACCGACGCGTTCTGGTCGCTGCTGCTGGTGCAGTGCGCGGGCATGGTGCTGCTGACCGGCTACACCGCGGTGGCCGCCGCCGTGAACGCCGAGGTCTTCCCGGCCCGCGTCCGCGCCGCGGGCATCGGCTTCCCGTACTCGCTGACCGTGGCGCTCTTCGGCGGCACCGCGCCGTACGTGGGCACCTGGTTCAAGCAGGCCGGCCACGCGGACCTCTTCCCCTGGTACGTCTCCGCGCTCTGCCTGATCTCCTTCGTCGTCTATCTGACCCTGCCGGAGACCGCCAAGCAGAAGCTGGACACCTGAGAGCCGGTGTCCGGGCCGCGGTGTGCGCACGGGCCGCCGCGGTCCGTGCGCACACCGCGGACGGCCCGTACGCCGCATCACGACGCGAGCGTCACTTGCGGGCGACGATCGCCGCGTTGGCACCGGGCGCCTCGAACGGCACCTTGCGGACCTCCGAGAAACCCGCGTCGCTCAGCCAGGAGCCGTACTCCGCCGCCGTGTAATTGCGGCCGCCCTCGGTCTCGACCAGCATGTTCAGGCTCATCAGGGCGGCCGGGGCGGGCCCGGTCAGATCGTCGTCGACCATCAGCTCGCTGATCACCAGGGTGCCGCCGGGCGGCAGCGCCGCGCAGCACTTGTCCAGCAGCATGCGGTTGGTGGCCTCGTCCCAGTCGTGCAGGATCATCGACAGCACGATGACGTCGTGTCCGCCGGGCAGGTCGGGCTCGGCGAGGAAGTCGCCGGGGTGGGCGCCGATCCGGTCGTCGAGCCCGGCGTCGGCGATGTTGCGTTCCGCGACCGGGCACACCTTCGGCAAGTCGTACACCGTCGCCTTCAGTCCGGGGTGCCGCCGGCACAGCTCGATGGCGTACGCGCCGGAGCCGCCGCCCACGTCCAGCAGCCGCGTACCGGCGGACAGGTCCACCACCTCGCCGAGCCGCCGCGCGGTCCACGACGACAGCGCGTGCATCGCCTCCCAGAAGACCGACAGCAGCCCCGGGTCCTCGGTGTCGAACAGATGCGGCTGCTTGTCCGGATCCCAGGTGGTGGGCCGGTTGGTGCGCACGGCCTCGCCGAGCCGGCCCCAGCCGGGGTACAGCCGCTGGTCCAGCATCCGCAGCCAGCCGCTGAAGTCGTACGGGCGGCCGGGCACCAGATAGGTGTCGGTCAGCGGCGAGTTGACGAAGCGGCCGTCCCCCCGGCGCTCCAGCAGGTCCAGCGCCGCGCAGCCGGTCAGCAGCATCCCCGCGGGCCGTACACCGATCTCCAGCTCCTCGGCGCACTCCTCGACCGTGCCGCCGCCCAGCCGGTCGAGCACCCCGAACAGCCCCAGCTCCTCGGCGGTCGCCAGCGTCTTGAACGCCCAGAACCCGGTGGCTAACTGCATCAGCGGCAGCGGGGACGCGGTCGGCGCGACGGGGTGCGGGGATGCCATGAGATGCCTCCAGCAATCGATACGGGGGTGATACGGGGACGTACGGGGATCGCACGGAAGTTTACGGACGCGAACATACGTCCGTGCCCGTGATCACTACCACCGTCGGGAGGCTGTCACACACGGAAAACGGGCCCCGAAGCCGGTGCCCGGGGCGCAGCGGAAGGGCACCGTCCCGCCCTGGCGCGGACGGGACGGTGCGGTCGGGGTGTGGACACCGGCTTTCAGGGGGAGTGGCCGTGCCCGGCGCCCGATTCGACGGTGCCGCCCAGCCTGTCCCGCAGCGGCAGCAGCGCGCTCCGGGAAGGGCCGGTGACCGACCAGCGGGTGCCGACGAGGTAGCTGCCCCCGTACGCCTGGGCCTCGGTCAGCCAGGCGCGCTTCGTGGCGTCGCTGCTGAAGGTCAGGATGCGGAAGACGCCGGCGCGGGTGGTGCAGCCGCCTTCCCGCAGCTCCTGGGCGTCGATGATGACGTCGGCGCGGCAGCCCAGGGCGGCGGCGATCTGCGTCAGGGAAGCCGGGGGACCTGGTGTGGTGGCTGGGGCGGAGGGGTGGGGGGTGTGCCGGGCGGGTGGTGCGGCGGCCGGGGCGGAGCCGCCGCCGGTGAACCCGGCGGTCACGACCAGCGCACAGGCCAGGCCACCTGCCGCGAGGAGGGGAAGCGCCGGGCCGGACGGGAACCTCATGGGTGAATTCCCTCGCTCTCAGCGGCAGTCGCGGCCGGAATTGATGCAGTCCACGGCCGTACGCATCAGCCGCTCCGGCATCAGGTTGATGACATCACCGTGGTCCGTCACCGGATTGTGCAGCTGGTCGGGGAAACTGTCCACCGCGTACAGCGTCCCCGGCGCGATGGAGTAGGTCAGCCGCTGCACCAGCCGGGGAATGGCCCGGAATCCGTCGCGGCACCGTCCGTTCCCGTCCGGGAAGACCACGTGCGTACGGTGATTGGCGCTGTCGGTGTTGCGCCCGTCCCAGCAACTGGGAAACACCAGCGACCGGACGACATTGCTCCCCTGGGGACAGAGCGGGTACTTGTTCCTGAGCTGCCGGTCCTCGAAACCGGTGCAGCTCCACGAGGCTTTCGCGTTGGCCGGCCCGTTCGTCAGGGCTTTCGCGTCGCCGGTCAGATTGCGCAGGAACGGCGGCATGGCGGACACCTGCTCCGCCCCGTTCCCGTCGAAGGTCAGGGACACTTCGGCGGGGCGCAGGATCGTGCCCACATTGCCGTCCTGCCCGCCGCCGGGCGCGTCGGCGTCCTGTTCCCGTGCATGGTCCCGCAGCCGCAGCACCGGCCAGTAATACGTGGACCGGTCGCCGTTGCCGCAGGTCGTACCGGATCCGGCCAGCTTCCGGTCGGAGGAGAAGGCGTCCGTCGCCAGATTTCCGACGTAATCGTGCATGTGGTGGGCGCCGTTGCGCACGCCCGGTGCCACGATCAGGTTGTCGGGGTTGTGGTGCCCGTTCTCGTTGCGCCCGCATTCCGACCGGAAGGAACCGCCCCGCCCGCCCCGGTCTCCTCCGTCCCGGGTGTCCGGCCGTACGGATCTGATGTCGACGAAATCGCTGCGGAACGGGCCGTTGTCCGCGCTGTCTCCGTCCCGCGCACCCCGGGGAGCGTTCTGCGCGTTCTCCACGGTGGCGCTCTTCCCCGTCGCCCGGCACGCGCTCAGCCGGTCGAGCGCGTCGGGCCGGCCACCGGCCTGCCGCAGGGCGTCCGTGATGCGTCCGATGGTGGCCCGGCGGTCCCGCTCCAGCGTGCTCAGCACCCGGTCCTGGCCGCCAGGATCGGCCGACCACCGCTGGAAGGCCTGGGCGATCTGCGCCTCCAGCCGGCCGAGATCCCGGTTCACTTCGGGGGCCGCTTCCGGCGGGAGGCTGCGCAGCCGCTGCCCCACGTCCGGACAGCTGATCGTGCGGCCGGCCGACGTGGTGTCCGCGCCGCCGGTCCCGGCCGCGCCGGTGCCCGCCAGCGCCTGGGCGGCGATCACCGCCGTACCACCGCACGCGGCCAGTGCCGTCACGAGCAGCGCTCCGCTCCGCTTCGACAGGCGTGTCCTCTTGTGCGGACGCGCCGTCCGCGCCGGTATCCGTTGCTGCCGTTTCATGTCATCACTTCGCTTCACTTCGCGGGTGGCGGCGCCACCGTAGCTGTGCCGGACCCGCCGGACGGCGGCCCGTCGACGAGTGCGCCGAAGTCGACCAGTCCGGTCTGTTCCAGGGCCGTGATGTGATCGAGGACGACGGCATTGGCACGGGTGGCCAGGTCCCGGATCACGGAATTACGGGTTTGCGCCCGCACTTGGGCGACAAGAGAGAACACCTTGCCGTGGGCGCGGCGGGCCAGATTCGCGAACAGCCGCTCGTACGTGTCACCTTCGGCCGCGTCGAGCCGGCCGAGCCAGCTCTGCTGCTCGGGAGTGGGCCGGGCGGGGAGGGGGATCGCCAGCGCACGGGCCGCGTCGGCGGCGCGCTGATTGAGGTCGGTGTGCCCTTCCGCCAAATGCCGGCCCGCGTGCTGCACGGCCGGCCGCTTTCCGCGCTGCAACGCCTGCCGGCCGGCGGGGAGTTCCCACAGCCCGGCCTGCCGTACCTTTCTGACGAAATCCCGGTCGAGCGGTGACAGCGGACCCGACGGTGTGTCCCACACCCCGAGCCCGTCGTCCTGCGCGGCGGGAACGGAACCGCTCGCCGCGCTGCCGCTGCCCGCGAACAACTGCACCGGCAGCAAAATGGCCAGAGCTGTCAGGGAAAGCCCGGCGACGACCAGTCCGGTCCCCACCGAGAACCGCGACCGGACACTGCCGATCACCGAACGCCGCCGTCCGACGCTTCGCACAGTGCCTCCTTCTCCGGGGGACGGGAAAGAGGACGCTAATGCGGCACCGGGCCGCCTCCGCCGTATTGGCGCCGACCGGACAAAGAAACGCCACGGCGCTTGCCGCTTGCTAGGGTGCCGGGCCGCACCCGCCGAGCGCGGTGCCGGCCCGTACCCCTTTACGTGGTCCGGGCCCGTGAGCCCCGGGACGACACACCGGAAAATGTCCGGCAAACGGGTGATTTCATGTAGGGAGCGTCACCATCGGCAGCGGAGCGTCAATACCTTCAGCAAACACAGCAACGCTGCCGGTCAGCCGCGGCTGACCGCAGCCGTACATGAAGGAGACGTCCCCATGTCCGCACCGCGCCGCCTGCTGACCACGGCCTGTGTGACCGCGCTCGCCCTCACCGTGCCACTGGGCGGCAGCCTCTCGGCGGCCGCCGCTCCGCAGGGGCCGCGCCCGGTGCCCGCACCTCAGGGGGACCAGACCCGACTGGGCCACGGCAGCGGCGACTTCTGCCTGGCGCCCGGGGACGCCCGCGCCCTGGCCAAGGCACATGTACGGCTGAACGCCGTCCGCCCGGCCCGGCTGACCGGCAACCGTGAACGGCGGTGCGTCACCGCGCCGATCACCGGCGGTACGTTCAACCGCGGCCTGTCCAAGGGCGAACTGCGCTTCGACGGCGGCTTCGAGTTCACCCGCGGCGGCCGCTACCTGCGGGTCAACCACCTGATGGCGGACTTCGCCACCGGACGGGTCTCCGGTGACGTCCGGGGCACCCGGCCCGCCAGGGCCGCCTTCCTGGCGTTCACCCTGGACCGGAAGAACGTCCGGGTCTCCTCCGGCAAGGTCACCGCGCGCATCACCTTCACCCTCACCAGCCAGGGCGCCGCGTCCTTCAAGAGCGCGTTCGGCACCACCCCGGTCAAGGCGGGCGACCGTCTCTTCGAGGGCGCCGGCACGGCGGACATCCGCACGCCGCACCCGGCCGACACCCTCCGCCCGGCCCGGACGACGCTCGACGTCCACCAGTGACGGACCCCGGCCGCTGAACCACCGGCCGGGGCGGGCCCGCACGCCGTGAGCGGCTGTGCGGCCCGCCCCGGCCCCGCGTCCGGTTCCCCGTCCGCACCGGGAACCGGCGGCCGTCAGTGAATGACGGACACGATCCGGCAGACCGCCTCGGCCAGCCGGCGGTCGCCCTCGATACGGGCGCGGGCCGTCGCGGCGTCCGGCTGGAGGCCGCGGGTGCACAGCCGCCAGGCGGTCTCCGCGTCCAGCCGTACGAGCGCGGCGACGCGTCCGGTGCCGGGCTCGGCCAGGGACCAGCGAGGCCCGGTGGCGGTGGCGGTCCACGTGCCGCCGGCCGGGCCGTCGATCCGTACCTGGACCTGCGTGCCGACCGGCGCTTCGACCGTGCGCAGGGTGTGCGGCAGGGCCCGCAGGAAGGTGTCCAGGACCACGGACAGCGTGCACGGATCCGCATCGGTCTCCTGGCCGACCGCGTGCCGGATCTGCTGGCGGTGGGTCCAGAACTCGGTGAGTTCCCGGGCGCTGTCCAGCCACATGGGCGCCGGATCGGCACCGGCCCAGGAGACGCCCAGCGCCGGTGAGCCGGGACCGGCCGTCTCGAAGAACCGGACGACCTGCCCGCCGACCAGCTCCAGGGTGTCGGTGAGCGCGGCCGGGCTGATCCGGCGGCAGGCGTCCACCCACTCCTGGTTGCTCCGGTGGATGAACGCCTCCAGGGTCTCGCCCGGCGCGAAGCCGGGCCCCTCCCGGTGGCCGTCGCGGTCACGGGCGAGGCGCCCGTAACAGTCACCCAGGACATGGGCGGCCAGATCCCGTACGGTCCACCCCGGCACCGCCTGAGCGCGCCAGCCGGCCGGCGCCAGACCGCGCAGCATGCCGATCAACGCGGCGTGCTCGGCAGCGAAGTACGGGCGGGCGTCGATCGGTGGGCCGAGCCAGGAATGGTCCGCGTCGTCATTGCTCCGGTTGCTCATGGTGCGAGCCTGCCGACCGGCGGCCCGGTCGGCCACCGGATATCGGGCTCCGTCCGGTCGTGGCTGAACGCCGCACCGTTCCCGCCCGTACAACTCCTCGCGCCCGCACCGGAGTTTTCGTTCAGGCCCGCCCATGCCCGGCCCTGCCTGGCGATACCCGTCATCCCATGATCCGACATCGTATGAAGAGATCGATAGGCATATGACAAAGCCTATGACAGCGGCATTTGTCGGGGTAGTGTGGCCGCGCGTCACACATTTTGCCCCCCGGTTGAACGCTTTGCGGCCAGCGTCCGTACAGCATCGTGCGTACGTGACCTGGTCACCCCCCGCCCCTCCGGAAGGACAGGCATGACTGCTGATCCTGGCTTACCTGCCCGGTCCCCGAGACCGGCGGTCACCGCCCGCCCGCCACGCCCCGCCGTCCAGCCGCTCGGCCCGGAAGCGGTCGCCTGGCGGATCGGCGGTGACCGCCGCCTGCTGCTGCTCTCCGGGTTCCTGCTGCTCCTGCAAGGAGCGCACCCCGGCATCGGCGCCGCGACCCAAGAACACCCCAACCCCGTGGGCGCCGGCCCGTGGCAACGGCTCGACCAGCGGATGACCTCCGTGTTCACGCTGATCTTCGGCGGTCCGGCGGCCTTCGCCGAGGCCGGCCGGCTCCGCGAGAGCCACAAGGGCATCAAGGGCGTCGACGGCCACGGCAAGCGCTATCACGCGCTCAACCCGGAGGCGTACTGGTGGGTGCACGCCACCCTCTACCGGGCCCTCGTGCTCTCCCAGCAGTGGTTCGGGCGCCCACTGCACCCCGCCGACCAGCGCCTGCTGTACGCGGAATGGCGCCGCCTCGGACTGATCCTGGGCCTGCGTGAGCACCACATGCCGCCGACGCTGGACGGCTTCGACACATACTTCGCGACCATGGTCGACGAACGGCTCGGCGACAACCGCACGATGCGCGACCTGCTGAGCATCCTGGACGTGTCCGCCCTGCCACCGCCGAGCTGGTGGCGGCTGCCCCGGCGGGACTGGCAGCGCCTCTGCCGGACCGCCGAACCGATGGTGTACGCGCTGGTCGTCGGGTTCCTGCCCGAGCTGCTGCGCGACCGCCTCGGGCTGCGCTGGACGCGCGACGACGAGCGGCGGCTGCGCCGGTTCGCCGCGGTCGTCCGTACGACGGCGCCACTGGTGCCGGAGCGCTGGCGCCTGCACCCGGTCGCGTACCGGTTCAAGCGCTCGAAGCGTCCGTAACGCATCCGAGCGGCACCTGGAGAACTTCCGAACAGCCCCTTTGAGCCGGGCCTTCGGCGGAGCCTGCCGTGCGCCGGCATCCCCCCGGCCGCCGAGCCCCCGGCGAGTAGTCGGAAAGGACCACAGTCATGCGCGAATCACTGCCGCACACCGCGGACGAGAAGGCAGCGACGCCCGGCCCGTCCGGTACCGGACCCGGTGGCTGCCTGACGGACCTGCTGCTGAACGCCGCCGACCACGGCCCCGCCTCCGGTGTGCTCTGCCTCGCCGACGACGGAGCGGACACGGCCCCCCTGCTCACGTATCCCGAACTGCTCCAGGCGGCGAGCCGGATGACGGGCGCACTGCGGAGCGCCGGGCTGCGGCCCGGAGACCGGGTCGCGCTCCTCCTGGAGCGCGCCGAGGACTTCATACCCGCCTTCTGGGGCTGTGTACTGGGTGGTTACGTGCCCTGCCCGCTGGTGCCCCTGAGGACGGACACCGAACGGTGGGCCGCACAGCTGACGCATGTGAACACCCTGCTCGACGGGCCCCTGCTGGTGACCACCGCACGCCTGAAGGGTGAACTGCCCGCGGTCCCGGGGCTCGCGGTGGCCTGTGTGGAGGACCTGGCGTCGGCCGAGCCCGCGACGGACTTCCACCGCGCCGCCCCGGAGGACCTCGCGCTGCTCGTGCTCACCTCGGGCTCCACGGGCGCCGCCAAGGCCGTGATGCTGACGCACGGCAACCTGCTGGCGTCGATGCGGGGCAAGAACGGCCACCACGAACTGCGCTCCGGCGACACCACACTGAACTGGATATCCTTCGACCACGTCGCGGCGCTGCTGGAATGCCACCTGCTGCCGCTGTCCGTGGGCGCCACCCAGATCCACATCGGCCCGGAGGCGATCCTGGAGGACCCGCTGCGGTTCATCCGGCTGATCGACGCCCACCGCGTCACCGTCACCTTCACCCCCAACTTCCTGCTCGGGTACATCAACAGCGCGCTGGAACGGCCGCCGGCGGACTTCGCCCCCGACCTGAGCTGCCTGCGGCACATCGTGAGCGGCGGCGAGGCCGTCGTGTGCGCGACCGGGCTCACCTTCCTCGACCGGCTCGCGCCGTACGGCCTGTCCCGCGGCGCGGTGTGGCCCGCCTTCGGGATGACGGAGACCTGCGCCGGCAGCGTCTACTCCCGGGAGTTCCCCGCGGTGGACGCGGGGCAGGAGTTCGCGTCGCTGGGCACCGCGGTCAGGGGCCTGGAGCTGCGGACGGTCGACGACGATGACGTGCCGCTGACCGACGGCACGGCCGGTGAGCTGCAACTGCGCGGGCCGATGGTGTGCACCGGCTACTACAACAACGACGCGGCGACCCGGCAGGCGTTCACGGACGACGGCTGGTTCCGCACCGGTGACCTGGGCACACTGGCCGACGGCCGGCTGACGCTGGTGGGGCGCAGCAAGGACAGCATCATCGTCAACGGCGTCAACTACTTCAGCCACGACCTGGAGACGGTGCTGGAGCAGCTCGACGGTGTCGAGCCGTCGTACGTCGCCGCCTTCCCCACCCGCCGGCCCGGCAGCGACACCGAGCAGCTCGTCGTCGCCTTCGCGCCGTCGGCACCGCTCGACGCCCTCCTCCCGGGGGCCGAGGGCGCCGATGACCGTACGGAGGACGCGGACGACCGCACCGGGGCCGCCGGCGACCGTACGGAGCCCGCTGACGACCGAGCCGAGGCCGAGCTGCACCGCCTGCTCGTCGCGATCCGCGGCAGCATCGTCCTGCACTGGGGGTTCCGCCCGACGCTCCTGCTGCCGCTGCCGGCCGACGCCTTCCCCAAGACCAGCCTCGGCAAGATCCAGCGCGCGCTGCTGCGCAAGCGCCTGGAGAGCGGCGAGCTGTCGGCGTACGAACGGCAGGTCGCCGAGCTGACCGAACGCCGCACGGGGGGCCACACGGCACCGGAGGGCGACACCGAGACGACCCTGGCCAAGATCTACGCCGGGCTGTTCGACGCCGACCCGGACACCCTCAGCGCCACCGCGAGCTTCTTCGAACTCGGCGGCACCTCCCTGGACATCCTGCGCCTCAAGAGCCAGGTCGAGCGCACCTTCGGCATCGCGAACCTGCCGGTGCTGGACATCCTGCGCGCCCCTTCCGTCCGCGCCCTCGCCCAGCGGCTCGACGCCGGGCAGGCAGCAGGCCCCGCCGCGTACGACCCGCTCGTCCCGCTGCAGACCACCGGCAGCAAGACCCCGCTGTTCTGTGTGCATCCCGGCGTCGGCGAAGTGCTCGTCTTCGTCAACCTGGCCGCGTACTTCACCCAGGAGCGGCCGTTCTACGCGCTCCGGGCCCGCGGCTTCAACGCCGGCGAGAGCTACTTCACCGAGTTCGACGAGATGGTCCAGTGCTACGTGCGGGCCATCCGCGAGCGGCAGCCGCACGGCCCGTACGCCGTCGCCGGGTACTCCTACGGCGGAGCGGTGGCCTTCGAGATCGCGAAGACGCTGGAGGCACAGGGGGAGCGGGTCGACTTCGTCGGAATCTTCAACCTGCCGCCGCACATCAAGCCGCGCATGGAGGAGCTGGACTTCATCGAGGGCGCGGTCAACCTGGCCTTCTTCCTCGACCTGATCGACAAGGAGCAGTCCGAGCGGCTGCCCGCCGAGCTGCGGGCCCTGCCCGCCGGCCGCGACCCCCTCGAAGCGCTGCTCTCCTACGCGCCCGCCGGACGGCTGGCCGAACTCGACCTGGACCTGCCCGCGTTCGCCGCGTGGGCGGAACTGGCGCAGTCGCTGCTGTCCATGGGCCGTACGTACGAGCCCGGCGGCAGCGTGGAGCGGCTCACCGTCTTCTACGCCATCCCCATCCGCGGCACCAAGGAGGACTGGCTCAACCTCCAGCTCAAGAAGTGGGACGGTTTCAGCCGCAGCCCGGTGACGTACATCGACGTACCCGGCGAGCACTACACGCTGATGGGACACCAGCACGTCGCCGCCTTCCAGGACATCCTGCGCCGGGAACTGGACCAGGCGCTCGACGGCGACTGACCCCGGCCTGCGAGGCGCCGCCCGCCCCCGCCGTGCCCGGCGGAGAGCCCGGCGGCCCGTACGCGAACATGACTACAGCGAAGGAGAACCCGTGCTGACGGGAAAGAAGATCCTGATCACCGGGGCGACCGGACAGGTGGCGCGGCCGGTGGCCGAGTCGCTGGCCCGGGACAACGATGTCTGGTGCCTGGGCCGCTTCGGCGACACCGCGGCCGAGCGCGCCCTGACCGACCAGGGCATGCGCACCAGGCGCTGGGACATGAGCACCGACGGCCTCGACGGCCTGCCGGACGACTTCACCCACGTACTGCACTCGGCCGTGCACCGCGGCGACGGCAGCGACTTCGAGGACGCGGTGGCGATCAACTCGGTGGCCACCGGGCGCCTGATGACCCACTGCCGCCGCGCTGAATCGTTCCTCTTCATCTCCACCGGCGCGATCTACGCCTCCCAGGGCCTCGACCACCACTACACCGAGACCGACCCGCTGGGCGGCCGCGCGCCCTGGCTGCCCACCTACCCCGTGGGCAAGCTCGCCACCGAAGGCACCGTACGGGCCTTCGCCGCGACACTCGGCCTGCCCACCACCATCGCCCGCCTCAACGTGGCCTACGGGCCGTACGGCCACGGCGGCGTACCGGTCCTGCTGTACCGGCAGCTGCTGGCCGGCCGGCCCATCGAGATGCCGCCCGGCGGCCAGCACCTGTGCAGCCCGATCCACACCGACGACATCGCCCGCCAGGTGCCGCTCCTGTGGGACGCCGCCGGGGTGCCCGCCCAGGTCGTGAACTGGGGCGGCGACGAAGCCGTGGGCGTACGGGACCTCATGACGTACATCTCGGAACTCACCGGAGTACCGGCGAAGTTCACCGAGGCCGAGATCTCCCGCGAGACCAACGCCTTCGACAGCACCCGGCGGCGCGCCCTGATCGGCGACTGCCGCGTCGACTGGCGCACCGGCATCCGCCGCACCCTCGCGGCGCACTTCCCGGACACCGCACTCGCCACCCCGCAGCCGTGACCACAGTCCCTGGAGGAAGCGCAGCCATGCCCACGCACACCGAGACCATCCGCGCCGCCTACGCCGCGTTCCACCGCCGCGACCTCGACGGCGTCCTCGCCTTCTTCGCCACCGACATCCTCTGGACCCACCCCGACGGCATGGACGCCTACGGGCTCGGCGGCACCAAGAAGGGCCACCGCGAGGTCCGGGAGTTCATGGCCCGCGTACCGGGGGTGTTCAGCGAGATGCGCCCCGAACCGGAGGAGTTCATCGAGTCCGGGGACCGGGTCGCGGTCTTCGGGCGGCACCACATGCGGGGCGCGCGCAGCGGGGTGGGCGGCACCGTGAAGTTCGTGCACTCCTGGCGCATCGTCGACGGCAAGGCGACGCACTTCGAGGACTACTTCGATTCGACGCAGGTGCTCCAGCTGCTGGAAGCGCCGGCGGCCGCGGGTGACGAGCGGCCTGCCGCCGGCGATGCGACGGCCGGCCGGCCTACCACCGGCTCCCGCGACGCCGCCTCGGCCGGGTCCGCCGGTGACCCGGCCGGTGCCGCCGTCGCCCCGGTCGGTTCCGCTGCCGACCCGGTCGGTGACATCCTCCGGACCGGCCTCGGCTTCTGGAACTCCAAGGTGCTGATGTCCGCCTGCGAACTGGGCGTCTTCACCGAACTGGCCCGCGCCGGGCAGCCCCTGGACGCCGGCGAACTCCGTACCCGTATCGGAATACACCCGCGCGGCGCCCTCGACTTCTTCGACGCCCTGGTCTCGATGAACCTGCTCGACCGCGAAGCCGGCCGCTACCGCAACACGGCCACCGCCGACGCCGTCCTGGACAGCGGCAAACCCGAGCACTACGTAGGCGCCATCCTGGAGTTCATCAGCGAACACGACTACGCGCCCTGGGGACAGCTGACCGAGGCACTGCGCACCGGCGAGCCGCAGACCAACGTCCCCGAGGACGGCAGCGACCCCTTCGAGGAGCTGTACGCCGACCCGGAGCGGCTGCGCCGGTTCCAGCGGGCCATGACCAGCGGCTCCCTGCCGACGATCACGGCCCTGGCCGAAGCCTTCGACTGGTCGCGGCACCACAGCGTCGCCGACATCGGCTGCTCCGAAGGCGCCCTGCTCGCCCACGTCCTGCGCGCCCACCCCCACCTCAGCGGTACCGGCTTCGACCTGCCACCGGTCGGGCCCACCGTCGACGAGACGGTGGCCGCCGCCGGACTCGGCGACCGGATGACGTTCGTACCCGGCAGTTTCCTCACCGACGAACTGCCCCGCGCCGACGTCCTCGTCTTCAGCCAGATCCTGCACGACTGGGACCTGGACACCAAGCGGATGCTGCTGCGCAAGGCGTACGACGCGCTGCCCGACGGCGGTGCCGTGGTGATCGCCGACGCGCTGATCGACGACGAACGCCGGCACAACACCTTCGGCCTGCTGATGAGCCTGCACATGCTCGTGCAGAGCCCCGGCGGCTTCGACTACACGGGCGCGGACGGCATCGGCTGGCTCCGGGAGGCCGGCTTCCGCGACTGCCGGGTCCAGCCGCTGCCGGGGCCGCGCTCGCTGGTCGTGGGGGTCAAGTGACCGGCGGTCCGTACCGGCCGCACCGGCCGCGCCCGCCCCACCGCGCCCGCAGGCAGCACGAAGGAGCCAGACCATGACCACAGCCCTGATCGTCGGCGGCGGCATCGCCGGCCCCGCCACCGCGATGGCCCTGCACAAGGCGGGCATCCGGTCCGTCGTCCACGAGGCGTATGACGTCGGCGCGGACGAGGCCGGTGCCTTCGTCACCCTCATGGAGAACGGCCTGGACGCGCTGCGGGCCATCGACGCCCTGGAACCCGTGCTGGAACGTTCCTTCCCCGCCGCCGGTGTGGACTTCATGAGCAGTTCGGGCCGGGCGCTCGGCCACGTCACGCTGGGGGACGGACCGTCCGGCGACGCGACCCCGCGCACTCCGCGCACGCTGCGCCGCTCGGCGCTGTACCGCGTGCTGTACGAGGAAGCGGCCCGGCGCGGCATCCCCGTCGAACACGGCAAGCGGTTCACGGGCGCCACGGCCACCCCAGGCGGCCGGGTGACGGCCTCCTTCGCGGACGGCAGCACCGCCGAGGGGGACCTGCTGATCGGGGCCGACGGGCTGCGCTCCACCACCCGGCAGGTGATCGACCCCGACGCGCCCGGCCCCCGCTACACCGGCCTGAACACCGTCTTCGGCTACACCCGGGACAGCTCCGCCCCCGCCGCACCCGACGGATACCGCATGATTTACGGCAAGCGGTCCTTCGTCGGCTACACCACCGCACCCGACGGCGAGACCTGGTGGTTCGTCAACATGCCGGGCCCCGAACTCACCCGCGCCGACATCACCGGCACCACGAGCGACCAGTGGCGGGAACGCCTGCTGGCCCTCTTCGCCCAGGACACCACCCCCGCCGCCGACCTCGTCGCCGCCACCGGCCCGACCCTGATCAGCAGCAACACCTACGACCTGCCCCGGCTCCCCGTCTGGCAGAACGGGACGATGGTCGTCATCGGCGACGCCGCGCACGCGGCCGCACACGCCGGACAGGGCGGCTCCATGGCACTGGAGGACAGCGTGATCCTCGCCAAGTGCCTGCGCGACGTCCCCGGCATCCCGCAGGCGCTGAAGACGTACGAACACCTGCGCCGGGACCGCGTCGAACGCGTGGTGGCGCTGAGCGCCCGGATGGGGGACGACAAGATGCCGTCCCGCCTCAAGCGGGTACTGCGCGACGCCATGATGCCCCGCCTCCTGGAACGCGGCCGCCCGGGAACTCCCGGCTGGCTCGCCGGACACCGCATCGACTGGCAGGCGCCGGTGGGGGCGGCGTAAGAGGTCCTGGGCCCTGCCGTCACCTTCCCACCCGCACGCGACGGAGCGTGGCACGCTGCACCGCCCACCCTTCGGGCGGAACGACGGGAAGGCGGCGGCAGGGCTCAGACGGAACCGGTGGTGCCGGTCGGCAGAGCCTGCTGGTAGAGCGCCACCAGCACACCGTGCACGGGCTGGTCCTCGGACTGTTCCTCGGCCTCGTCGACCAGCGTGGCGAGGGCCTCGCCGAGTTCTCTTGCCTTCTCGGGGCTGAGACGCAGGTGGCGCAGTGACAGCTGGGTCTCGGCGGGTGAGCGGTCCAGCTCCTGGGCGACCGCGGCGAGCATCGCGGCGGTGCCTGCCGCTTGCGGTTCGGCGACGACCATGTGGCGGGCCGTTCGCTGGTAGTACTGCTCGGTGCCGCCGCGGACCCGGCGGGTCTCGGCGACATGGACCAGGCCCGCTTCGCGGAGCACTTTGAGGTGGTGGGCCACGTTGCCCTTCTTCGCGCCGAGCTGCGCCGCGAGCCGGCTGACGGTGGCAGGCCGCTGCCCCAGGGCGAAGAGCAACCGCTGACGCAACGGGTGGGCGAGCGCCGCGAACTGCTCAGGCGCGCCGATCTCCAGAACATCCTCGGGAGGTGGCAGGTGGGAAGGCTGATCGCGCATACCGAAAGTGTCTAAATTCTTTGACGCTTTCACAAGCGCGGTGCTCTACTCCCTGCCATGACGATTCCGACGAAGATCTCACCCGCCCCTGTCATCGACGAGACGGTCCGGCTGCTGACCGAGCACTACGTGTTCCCCGAGACGGCCGAACAGCTCGCCGGCCTGCTGCAACGACGCCTCGCCGAAGGCGCCTACGACGTTGACGACACCGAGGAGCTAGCCCGTCTGGTCACCACGGACCTGCAGTCCGTCAACGGCGACCGGCACCTGAGACTCAAGCACCACGCCGACCCGGTCTCCCCGGAGCGGGGAGCGGCCACCTGGGACGCCATGCGCCGCGACTTCGACACCTCGCTGGGCGGTGCGCCCCGGGTGGAGTTGCTCGACGGAGGGGTCGCCGTGGTGGAGCTGGCGCCGATGCTGTTTCCGCTGGAGTGGGCCGCCGAACCCCTGAGCGCCGCGCTCACCCTGGCCTCCCGCGCCCAGGCACTGATCGTGGACCTGCGCGCCAACCGGGGCGGCGCTCCGGACACGGTCGCCTTCGTCTGCAGCTATCTCCTTGACGAACGTACCCACCTCAACACCATGTACTGGCACGGCGACGAGCGCAGCGAACAGTCCTGGAGCCTGCCACACGTTCCCGGCGCGCGCTTCGGCGGCAGCAAACCGTTGTACGTACTGTCCAGTGGCAGCACCTTCTCCGCCGCTGAGGAGCTGGCGTACAACCTCCAGCAGCTCGGCCGCGCCGTCGTCGTCGGCGAGCGCACCCGCGGCGGCGCGCATCCGTGCCAGGGCTGGACCGTGCACCCCCACCTGGAAGCCACCGTCCCCGTCGGCCGCGCCGTCAACCCCGCCTCCGGTACGAACTGGGAAGGCACCGGTGTGCAGCCGGACGTTCCTTGCGCCGCTGCCGACTCCCTGGATCATGCGCATGCGCTGGCTCTTGGTCGACTGGCCGGCTGATCCGGTTCGGCCGGCCTTGTTCGGGCGACCTGGTTCGGCTGCCCCGGTCCGATTGATCTGGTTCGGCCGACCTGGTTCGACTGCCCCGGTCCGGTTGATCCGGTTCAACTGGCCTGGTTCGACCGCCCCGGTTCAACTGGCCTGGTTCGGCTGCCCCGGCCCGACTGATTCGGTTGAACTGCCCCGGGCCCAAGGCGAAATGCCGAGGCCAGGCCGCTTATGCTTCCGAGGCATGACCATCGAGCTGCGGCACCTGCGCGCCTTCCTCGCCATCGCCGACGAGGGCAACGTCACCCGCGCCGCCGCCCGCCTCCACCTCGGCCAGCCCGCGCTCTCCCGTACGCTGCGGCAGCTGGAGAACCACCTGGGCGCCCGGCTCGTGGACCGCTCCACCCACCACCTCGAACTGACCGCCGCGGGCCACACGTTCCGCGGCAAGGCCCGCGCCGCCCTCGCCGCCGTCGAGACCGCACTCGACCCCGCGGGGCTGCGTGGCTGGCCGCTGCGCCTGAGCCACACCTGGGCGGCGCTCGGCGACCACACCGTCCCGCTGCTGCGCCGCTGGGACGAGACCCATCCCGACACCCCGCTGGAACTGCTCCGGATCGACGACCGTGCGGCGGGCCTCACCCAGGGCAAGGCCGACGCGGCCCTCCTGCGCGGTGCCGTCACCTCACCTGGACACCGGCTCCGTACGGAGCTGCTGGTGATGGAGGAGCGGGTGGTGGTCATGGCGGCGGACAGCCCGCTGGCCGCGCTGCCCCGTATCACCCTGGCGGACCTCACCCCGTACCCGATCGCCCTCAACACCGTCTCCGGCACCACGACGATGGACCTGTGGCCCCCGACCGCCCGGCCGGCCACGGCCATCGAGGTGACCAACACCGACGAGTGGCTCATGGCCATCGCCGCGGGACGCGCCGTGGGCATCTCCACATCGGCCACCCCGAGCAACCACATGCACCCCTCCCTGCTCTACCGCCCCCTCGCGGACGCACCCCCTGTCCCCGTCGTCCTGGCCTGGCCCGACAGTCCCGGTCACCCGGCGCTCCCAGACCTGCTGACCCTCACCCGCCGCATCCTCGCGGACGCAAGGGCGGGGGAGGCGGCAAGCGCGTAGATTGGCGGAGCGGCTGACTCGGGGTTCGGAAGATGACCGACGCGCTCCTGACCGGACTGCTCGCGGGCTACGGCATCGCCATGCCGGTCGGAGCCATGTCGGTGCTCATCGTGACGCTCTCCGCCCAGGTCTCGTGGCGGCACGGCACGGCGGCCGCGCTGGGGGTCGCGACCGCGGACGGGCTGTACGCGCTGGTCGCCGTGGTCGGGGGCGCGGCGTCCAGTCACGCGATCGCCTCGGTCACCCGTCCCCTGCGACTCGTCAGCGCGGCGGTCCTCGTCCTCATCGCCCTGCACGGCCTGGTGACCGCTGTGCGCACCCACCAGGCCCCGGCCGCCCGGCCGCCGGCCACCGGCAGGTCACCGTTGCGTACGTACACCGGCCTGGTCGGCCTGACGCTGCTCAACCCGGTGACGGTCGTCTACTTCGCCGCCCTGGTCGTCGGCCGGCCGGGGACCGCGCCCTCGCCGGCCGCCGGCGCGGTCTTCGTGGCCGCCGCCTTCGCCGCCTCGGTGAGCTGGCAGGTCCTGCTCGCCTCGGGCGGCGCCCTGCTCGGCCGGTTCCTCACCGGTGAGCGAGGGCGCTTGACGATGGCCGTCGCAGGCAACGGCGTGATCCTGCTGCTGGCCGCCCGTCTCACCTGGACGGCCTTGAGGGCCTGAGTGCTGACGGGGCGTGCCTTCGTCTTCATCTGTGGTCGTGTTCATCTGCGATCGTGTTCGTCTGTGATCGTATTCATTGGTGATGCGTTCAGCGGTGGTCGTGTTCATCGGTGGTCGCGCAGAAACGCAGGGATTTCGTCGCGGGTAGGGGAGTTCGGCAGGGGCGCCGGCTGGTCCTCAAGGAATGCGGTGATGACGGCGGCGGCCCGGTCGTTGTTGTCGTCGAGGCCGTTCCACATGTGGTGGCCGACTCCGGGCAGGTACTGCGTGCGTCGGACGGCGGGGTCATCGGCGAGGACGGCGGTCGCCCACTGACGGACCTGGGAAGAGCACTCGGCGATCATCAGCATCGCGGGGGTCCGGGAGTGCTTCAGCCGGGCGGCGATGGAGGGTGAGTCCTTGACCGTCTGCTGGATGCGGAGGCTGGCGGCGGGACTGAAGGAGAAGTTCCGTGGCGTGTCCTCGGTGGGGATGCGGTGCGCGTCGCGCGCGCAGTAGGCGGACGCGGTGTCGCTGCCGAGGTCGGCGGCGGTGAAGGCGTTGTCGCCTTCGGCCTGTCCGACCAGTCCGGTGTCAGGGGTGAGGAGCCCGAGTCGCATGAGGCCGAAGGCCACGCCGTACCGGGGGAGGTGCGTCGACCGCGGCCCGGCCATGGCGGGCGCGAGGCCGCGCGCGGACTCCCGGCCCTTGTGCCCGGCGAGGTGCGCGGTGGGGCCGTCCATGGGGCCGGGCTCGGCGATGATCGCCCGGTGCAGGCGTGCGGCGACGCTCGGGTCGGCCAGGGCCCGGGTGAGCACGGCCCCGCCTGCGGAGAATCCGAGGATGTCGACCTTGCCCTTGCCCAGGCGGTCGATGAAGGCGGCGAGGTCGTGGACCGATCTGGAGATCGTGTACTGGCCCATGGGCAGCGGGTCGCTCCGTCCGCCACCGGCCTGTTCGTAGGCGTAGACGTCGTAGCCCTGGTGTGCCAGGAGTTGCAGGAACCGGTGGTCGAGCACCGAGATGCCACGGACCGGTCCGCCGTTGAGGTACACGAACGGGACGGGATGCCGGGCGCCGGAGTTCGCGGGCGGGTAGTGGTACACCGCGACCCGGCTGCCGGTGGCCAGGCTCCAGTGCTGCGTGGTCACGAACGGCAGAGCGGGCGGGTACTGCCGGGCCGTCGGTACGGCCGGGACGCAGACCGCCGCCGTCAATGCGGCCGCGACGACCACCGGTAGGAACGGCACGAGGCGCGCCGGCCAAGGGCGGCGCCGGCCTCGCCACAGCGCGAGGGCGACCCCGGCCGCAAGGGTCGTCAGCCAGGCGGCGAGTCCGGAACCTGCCCCGTCCGTGAGGGCGATCAGTGCGAGAAAGACGATGACCAGCGTCGCGACGGCAGCCAGGGACAGCAGTAAGCGTCCGGTGACGCGGACGAGGCGTAGGGCGTACGTGGGCACGGCGAACCTCCGACAGTTTCAGAACGCTGTTTCAAAACGACGTTATCAGAGCAGGTAGGCTGCTGACCGTGGGTAGGCCGAGGACGAACGACGAAGCTGTCAAAGAGCGGCTTGTGGTGTGCGCGACCGAGATGCTCGCCACCCAGCCGCGGGAGTCGGTCACGGTCCGCGCCGTGGCCGCCGCTGCCGAGGCGTCGACGACGGCGGTGTACTCCCTGTTCGGCGGCAAGGACGGGCTGATCGGCGCGGTACGCGACAGAGCCGTCGCCGGCCTGTACCAGGACGTGTCCGCGGTACGGACCTCCGACGACCCGCTGGCCGACCTCTACGCGCTGGCCGTCGCCTACCGCCAGTGGGGATGCGGGAACCGCCACCTCTACACCGTGCTGTTCGGTGGTGTGCAGTCCTTCGACCCATCGGGGAAGGTCGGTGCCGGCGACCCGATCCGCCCCCTCCTCGCGGCGATCGAACGCGGCTTGGCGGCGTCCGTCCTCGCCGGCGAAGCAACGTCGATCGCCCTGTCGATCTGGGCCACCCTGCACGGGCTCGTAATCCTCGAACTGGCCGGAGCTCTCGACGCCACCACGGCCGATGCCGCATTCCACTCGACGGTCCACGCCACGCTGCGCGGATGGGCGACTCCCGCGGTGTTCCGCGGCCTTCGCTGAACGGCGCGGCCGACCCGCCTGCCGCCTCAGTACTGTGGCTTCGCATGACCGACACCGAGATCGAGATCACCGCAGACCTGGTCCGCGACCTGTTGCAGGAGCAGCATCCCGACCTTGCGGGGCTGGCCCTCCGCGAGGTGGCGGGCGGCTGGGGCAATCAGATGTGGCGCCTGGGGGAGGAGTTGGCCGTGCGCGTGCAGCGCATGGACCCCACCCCGGAGCTTCAGCTCAAGGAACGGCGGTGGCTGCCCGTGCTGGCCCCGCGCCTTCCGCTCCCGGTGCCGACCCCGGTGCGGTTCGGCGAACCGTCCGAGCGCTTCCCCAAGCACTGGACCGTGATGACGTGGGTTCCCGGCGAGCCGCTGGACCACGCCTCGATCAGCCGCGGCGCCCACGCCGCCGACACGCTGGCGGGCTTCCTGCGGGCGCTCCATGTGGAGGCGCCCGCCGAGGCGCCGACCATCACGGACCGCGGTGCCCACCCCAGCCGTTACACGGACGGCTTCGAGCACTTCCTCCAGGCCGTTGCCCCCAACGGCATCGCGGCCGACGTCCGGGCCGTCTGGGACGACGCCGTCGCGGCCCCCGCCTGGGAGGGCCCGCCGGTGTGGGTGCACGGCGACCTCCACCCCGCGAACGTCGTCGTCTCGGACGGAACCCTCTCGGGCATCGTCGACTTCGGCGACATGTTCGCCGGCGACCCGGCGTGGGACCTCGCCGCCGCATGGCTGCTGCTCCCCGCGGGCACGGCCGCACGGTTCTTCGCCACGTACGCGAGCGCGGAGGAGGCGACGATCCGGCGCGCCCGCGGGCTGGCCGCGATGAGAGCCTCTTCCTGATGCTCATGGGACAGAACGGAGACCGGGGCCTCCCCGGCGGCAAGCCGAACTGGGGACCTGTAGGCCGGGTAGCACTTGACCGCGTTCTCAAGGGCGTTTGATGGGCCCTTCTCTGCACTTCGGCGCCGAGCGCGACGTCCTTGCCCCACTCGAACATCCGGTGGACACCGTGGCAGGCCAGCGCGCGGCAGGGGACACGTAGGGGGCCGTGGGCACCCTCGGGCGCTTCGCGGAGCTCGGAGTGCTGCTGGAAACCTTGTTACTGGAAGCCTCGTCACTCCTGTTCAGCGGGCTCGCGGTACTCGTCCTGTGGCCGGTCGGCCGGGGAGTCGTAGCGGACAGCGAGCGGACAACGGGCGGGCTCTTGCCGCAGGAGCCGTGCTTCGTTGATGTTGGGCGGCAGGAGGCGTGGCAGGAGGTGCGGCGGGGGCTGGCTTGCCTGGTTCCGGCAGCCGGCAGGGGACCGGCGCCGAATGGGTCGGTGCCGTGCTGTTGGTGTCAGGGCCCAGGCCGTTGCAGACGCCGGGGCAGCAGCAACGGCCCGGGTGGGGGAGGCGCCGGGGCGGGTCGCCACAGCCCGGCCGGCGGTTGCGGCGCGGCGCATGGGCCGGGGCGGGGGCCACCTGGCGCTGCCCTTCGC
>NZ_JBFAUH010000015.1:0-233388 GCF_040679095.1 Streptomyces sp. NPDC052496 | reverse complement strand
CGGCCGGCGCGCCGGGCGCCCGGCGACGACGCGCCGGCCGGCGCGGTCACCCGTACCCGCTCCGCCCGGTGCCGGCGCGCCGCCAGCACCGTCAGCCGCCAGCCGTCCGCCACCCGTACCTCGTCGCCGTCCTCCGGAATCCGGCCCAGCCGGGTGGCCAGCAGCCCGGCCAGCGTCTCGTACGGCCCCTCGGGCGCCGCCAGCCCGATGCCGGCCAGCCCGTCCAGGCGCACCCCGCCGTCCGCCTCCCAGGTCCGCGCCCCGGTCCGCAGCAGCTCCGGCCCGGCCACCGGGTCGTGCTCGTCCCGTACGTCGCCGACGATCTCCTCGACGATGTCCTCCAGGGTGACGATCCCGGCCGTGCCGCCGTACTCGTCGATCACCACGGCCATGGTGCGGACCGCGCGCAGCCGGTCCAGCAGCCGGTCGACGGGCAGCGACTCCGGTACGAGCACGGGGTCGGTGGCCAGCTCCGCGACGGAGGTGGCGGCGCGCCGCTCCGGGGGGAGGGCGAGGACGTCGCGGATGTGGACGGTGCCCAGGACCTCGTCCAGGCCGCCGCGGTACACGGGGAAGCGGGAGAGCCCGGTGGCCAGGGTCAGGGTGGCCGCGTCGGCCGCCGTGGCGCGCGCCTCCAGGGCCCGTACGTCCACCCGCGGCGTCATGACGTTCTGCACGGTCAGCTCGCTCAGGTGCAGCGTCCGTACGAACAGCTCCGCCGAGTCGGCCGGCAGCGCGCCCTCCTGCGCCGAGTAGCGGGCCAGGGAGATCAGTTCGGCCGGGCCGCGGGAGGACTCCAGCTCTTCGGTGGGCTCCAGGCCGAAACGGCGTACGAGCCGGTTGGCGGACTGGTTCAGATGGCGGATGAACGGCGCGAACAGCGCGCTGAAGGCGCGCAGCGGGCCGGCCACGAGCCGGGCCACGGCCAGCGGCCGGGAGATCGCCCAGTTCTTCGGCACCAGTTCGCCGACGACCATCAGCACCACCGTGGAGACCCCGACACCGAGCGCGGACGCGACCCCCGGGGCCACCGCGCCGGGCAGGCCGGCCGCCGTGAGCGGGCCGCGCAGCAGCGCCGCCAGCGACGGTTCCGCGAGCATGCCGATGACCAGCGAGGTCACCGTGATGCCGAGCTGCGCGCCGGACAGCTGGAACGCCAGCGAGCGCACGGCGCTCAGCACCCCTTCGGCCCCTCGCTCGCCCTCCTCCACCGCGCGCTCCACCGTGCTGCGCTCGACCGTCGTCAGCGAGAACTCCGCCGCGACGAACACCGCACAGGCCAGCGTGAGCGCCGACGCCACCAGTAGGAGCAGCACCTCGGCCACCGCGTCACCTCCCGCCGCACCTCGGTGCCCGGCGGCGGGCGGGTGAAACCTCACGTACGGCGGAGCGGGCGGTTCGTCGTGGCGGGCCGGGCCGTGCGGCTCAGACCGCTCCCGTACGGCGCCGGGCCCGCAGCCACCCGTGCGCCGCCCACGCGCACGCGGCGCCCACCGCGTACCAGAGCAGATCCGGCGCGTTGAAGGTCGAACCGAGCACCAGGCGGGCCACCACGCTGCGCCGGGAGAGTTCCGCCGGGACATCGCTGAGCTGCGCGAACTCCACCACCCAGCTGACGGCCAGGGCCACCACGGCCGCGACCGGCGGCCGCACGCGCGGCGCGGCCAGCACCACCAGCGTCTGTACGAGCACGGTGTAGAGCGCGTCGCCGGCGTACTTGGCGACCTCCGGGGCCAGCCCCGCGCGGGCCGCTCCGGCCCGTACGCCGAGCCCCGCCGCGACCGTCAGCAGCGCCGCCGCACCCGCCACCAGGCGCGTCCCGGCCGCGCCGCCGGTCCGCCCGCCCCGCCGTTCCCCGCCCCCGTACGTCACGCCGTGCCCTGCCCCTCGTACGTCACACCGTCCCCCCGTACGTCACGCCGGCCGTGCCTCCGGCTCCCGGCCCCGCGCCATCACGACGACCAGCCCGGTGTCCGTGTCGCGCCAGAAGCCCACCGCGTCCGCGATGATCTCCTCCGCGACGCTCCAGTCGTCCGGCGCGGCGGCCGCGTACCGCTGCCAGCCGCACACCACCAGCAGCCGGCCGCGGTCCGCCGGACACCACGACAGGTCGGTGAGGCAGTCCGCGAGCGCGTCCCAGTTGCGGCCGAACCAGTCCGGCAGCCTCAGCGCCCGCGCGCAGCGGTCCATGAACTCCGCCTTGCCGGTGACCCCTTCGAGGTCGAGCAGCGCACCGTGCCAGCCGGCCGCGCGCGCCGCGTCCAGCGCTTCCCCCGCGGGCCGGTCCTGCGGCCAGGGCACCACCCCGGGAGGCGTACTGCCGTCGAGCACCGCCGCGAGCGGCCGGGGCACGGGAGCCGTCATCGGAGCACCGCCTTGAAGGTCCGGTAATGGTCGTCGGTGTAGTACGTCTCGCGGCTGTCCCCGGTGACGATCCGCCGCGCGCCGCGGTCCTTCGAACCCGGCGTGCGGACCGTGTACTCGTGGTAGTAGCCGCGCTTCTGCTTCGGCAGCCGCCGCTCGTGGTTGCCGAAGACCGTGCCGTCCTTCGGGTACGGGAACGGGCCGCGCGCGTCGATCAGCCGCAGCGTCTCGCGGGCCTGCGCGGGCAGCCGGCCGGCCGGCACGGTCGCCATGCCCTTGGCCCAGTCCGGCGTGGGAGCGCTCGCCGAGGGCGCCGCGTGCGGCGGACCGGCGCTCCCCTTGCCGCCCCCGCCACCGCCTCCGGAGCACCCGGACACCGACAGCAGCAGGCAGGCCAGCAGCGCAGCGAGTACGCCGACGGCCGCACGGGGGACGGAGCGGATCACCATGCGCCGATGCTGTCACAGGGCGGCACGGGGTGCGCGCCCGCACCCGTACAAGATCACATGGCTGGCCGGCCGGGGCTCAGGCCCCGTCCGGATCCGCCCGCTCCAGCGCCGGGCGCGGGCCGGGGCCCGTCTCCAGGAGCAGGTGATCGGCGGCAGCGGTGTCCGTCACCAGACTGGTCACCAGCCCGGACCGCAGCACCGCGCCGATCGCCGCCGCCTTCTGGCGGCCGCCCGCGATGGCCACGACCTCGGGGATGCGGCGCAGCCGGTCCGCCTCGACCGTGATGCACCGCTCGCCCAGGTCCCGCCCGATGCGGCGGCCGTCGGCGTCGAAGAGGTGGGCGGACATCTCGGCGGCGGCGCCCAGCGAGGCGTAGTGCTCCCGCTCCTGCTCCGAGAGCATGTCGTAGACGGTCGAGATGCCCGGCGCCCAGGAGCCGATCGAGACACAGGCGACGGTCACCTTGTCGAAGTACTCGAACGCGCGGGCGATGCCGGTCTGGCCGCGCAGCGCGGCGGCCGTCGCCGAGTCGGGCAGCAGCATCGGCGCGTAGATCGGGTGCGCCTCGCCGCCGGAGACGTCGGCCGCCCGGCGTACCGCCTCGACCGAGCCGCGGTCCGCGGTGCCCGCGTCGTACACGCCGGTCAGCTGGACGACCGTGCACGGCGGGAGGCGGTGCAGCGCGGCCGCCATGTGGATGGTGGACCGGCCCCAGGCCAGGCCGAGCACGTCGCCCTCGGTGACCAGTTCGCCGAGCAGGTCGGCCGCGACCTCGCCGAGGTTCTCCGGGTCCGGGGCGTCGTCGGTGACGTCGGCGGGCGACTCCACCACGACCGCGTGCCGCAGGCCGTAGCGGGCCCGCAGCGCGTCGGACCGTTCCGCGTCCAGTTCCGCCGGGACGCGGATCTCGATCCGTACGAGGTCACGCTCCAGCGCCGTCTCCAGCACCCGCGCGACCTTGAAGCGGCTGACGCCGAACTCCTCGGCGATCTGGATCTTGGACTTGCCCTCTAGGTAGAAGCGGCGGGCCATGGCCGCGGCCTGCACCAGCTCGGCGGGGCCCATTGCGGACTGCGGGCGGCTGGCAACCACGAGATTCTCCCCTTGTGCGCACCTGATCGAGTCTTTGCTCATCCTTGCAGAAACCCGAGGTGGTCGGGGACCATCACCGCCCCGGCCGTCGTGAACGCTCGGTAGCGGCGACACCAAGAAACACCGGCGTACGGGGATCGGTGCGCGCTCCCCGCACACCCCGTGCGGCGCCGGCGCCCGCGCTGTCCCGCGGGCGCCCCTCGGGTCAGTGGGCGCAGCCCCAGCCGGCCGCGGCCGTCGCCGACTCGGCCTGCGCCCGCAGCTCGCGCACCGCCTTCGCCGGGTCGTCCGCGCCGTACACCGCCGAACCGGCCACGAACACGTCCGCGCCGGCCTCCGCACACCGCTCGATCGTGGACGCGGAGACCCCGCCGTCCACCTGGAGCCACATCTCCAGACCGTGCTGGGAGATCAGTTCCCGGGTCCGGCGGATCTTCGGCAGCATGATGTCCAGGAACGCCTGACCGCCGAAGCCCGGCTCCACGGTCATGATCAACAGCATGTCCAGCTCGGGCAGCAGGTCCTCGAACGGCTCGATGGGCGTGGCCGGCTTGAGCGCCATCGACGCCCGCGCCCCCTTGGCCCGGATCTCCCGCGCCAGCCGTACGGGTGCGGCCGCCGCCTCCGCGTGGAAGGTGACCGACCCGGCCCCCGCCTCGATGTACTGCGGCGCCCACCGGTCCGGGTCCTCGATCATCAGGTGCAGATCGAGCGGGGTGTCCGTCGCCTTGCTCAGCGCCTCGACGACCGGAGCGCCCAGCGTCAGGTTCGGCACGAAGTGGTTGTCCATCACATCGACATGCAGCCAGTCGGCGCCCTCGACGGCCTTCGCCTCCTCGGCGAGCCGGGCGAAGTCTGCGGACAGGATGCTGGGGTTGATCAAGGCCATACCCCCAGTATGTCCTGTCCCCCGGGGCACGCCTAAGCGGGTGCGCGGGAGACGGGCCGGGGGCGCGAGGCGGGGGTACGGGCGGGGGCGAGAGCGGGCGGAGGGGTGCGGCCGGTGGGGTGCGGGCGCGCGGGCGCCCGCGCGCGCTACGCCGTCCGTCGCAGCAGTGCCAGGTACATCGCGTCCGTGCCGTGCAGGTGCGGCCACAGCTGTACGTCCGGACCGTCGCCCAGTGCGGGTACGCCCGGGATCAGGGGGCGCGCGTCGATCCACTCCGCCGTCACCTCCGCGCCGACCCGGCCCTTGAGGACGTCGTCCACCACGGCGCGCGTCTCGGCCGGGTGCGGCGAGCAGGTCGCGTAACCGACGACGCCGCCGACCCGTACCGACAGCAGCGCCTGGCGCAGCAGTTCCCGCTGCAACGGCGCGAAGCCGTCCAGGTCCTCCGGGCGGCGGCGCCAGCGCGCCTCCGGCCGCCGGCGCAGCGCGCCGAGGCCGGTGCACGGGACGTCCATCAGTACCCGGTCGAAGGAGCCGGGCCGCCACGGCGGGCGGGTGCCGTCGGCCGCGATGACCTCGTACGGGCCGGGGTTGCCCGCCAGCGACCGGGCCACCAGGCGCGCGCGGTGCGGCTGCTTCTCCGAGGCGAGCAGCCGGGCCCCGCGCTGCGCGGCGAGCGCGCCCAGCAGGGCGGCCTTGCCGCCCGGCCCGGCACAGCCGTCCAGCCACATGCTGTCGGAGCCCTCGACCGGCGCGTTGGCCAGGGCCGCGGCGACGAGCTGGCTGCCCTCGTCCTGCACACCGGCCCGGCCCTCGCGCACCGCGTCCAGGGCCCCCGGCTCGCCGCCCTCGGCGAGCCGTACCGCGTACGGGGACCAGCGCCCCGGCAGGGCGCTCTCCTCCCCGACGGCCTCGATGAGTTCCTCGGTGGTGGACCGTCCGGGCCGGGCCACCAGCGTGACCTCGGGCCGCTCGTTGTCGGCCTCCAGCAGGTCCTCCAGGCCGGCGCGGCCGCCGCCGAGGGCGTCCCAGAGCGCCGAGACGATCCAGCGCGGGTGCGCGTGCACGATCCCCAGGTGCTCCTCGGGATCGTCGTCGTACTCCGGCGCGACCCGCTCCAGCCACCCGTCCAGGTCGTCCGCGGCGATCTTCCGCAGCACCGCGTTGACGAACTTGGCCCGCCCGTCCCCCAGCACCACACGCGCCAGTTCGACGGTCGCGCTCACGGCGGCGTGCGTCGGGATGCGGGTACCGAGCAGCTGGTGGGCGCCGAGCGACAGGACGTCCAGGACCGGCGGGTCCACCTCGCGCAGCGGCCGGTCCACACAGCGCGCGATGATCGCGTCGTACGTGCCCTGCCGCCGCAGCGTGCCGTACACCAGCTCGGTGGCCAGCGCGGCGTCCCGCCCGTCGAAGTTCTCGTTCTCGCGCGCCTTGCGCAGCATCGGCGGCAGCACCAGGTTGGCGTACGCGTCCCGCTCGTCGACGGCCCGCAGCGCCTCGAAGGCGAGTATCCGGACCGGGTCCTTCTGGGGCCGGCGGTAGGGCTTGCTGGGACGACGCGACTGACCACTCACGAGAAATGTGCTCCGCTGTTACGGGACGAGGTTCGCCCCCAGCCTACGTGGCGCGCCGGAGCGCGCCACGGGGCGGGCGGAGGGGCGTACGGAGGGCGGCTCCTCCCGGCCCCGCACTCCTCCGGCCCCGCCACTCCTCCGGCCCCGCACTCCTGCGGTCCCTGCCGCCCCGGCCGCACGCCCCGGCCTCCGCCCCGGCTCTCACTCCCCCAGCCGCTCCCCTTCACCGATCCGCACCCCACGCGCCCAGTCCGCGCCGCGCATCGGCTTCTTGCCCTGCGGCTGCACCCACAGCAGCTCGACCGCGTGGCTGCCCGTACCGGCGTACACGGCCTTCTTGGTGACGGCGAGTTCGCCGGGCGCCAGATCCGTACGGTCGGGAACCAGCCCGACCGTCATCAGCTTCAGCCGCTCGCCCCGGAAGACGGTCCACGCGCCGGGCGCGGGCGCGCACCCGCGCACGACCCGGTCCACGCGCAGGGCGGGCGCCGTCCAGTCCGCCTTCGCGTCCTCGACCTCGATCTTCGGCGCGAGGGTGACGCCGTCGGCCGGCTGCGGCACCGGCGTGAGGGTGCCGTCCTCGATGCCGTCCATGGTGGCGGCCAGCAGTCCGGCTCCGGCGAGGGCCAGCCGGGTCAGCAGGTCGCCGCTGGTGTCGGTCGGCCGTACCTCCTCCGTCACCACCCCGAACACCGGCCCGGAGTCCAGCCCTTCCTCGATGAGGAAGGTGGAGGCGCCGGTCACCTCGTCACCGGCCAGCACCGCGTGCTGCACCGGCGCGGCGCCGCGCCACGCGGGCAGCAGCGAGAAGTGCAGGTTCACCCAGCCGTGCGCGGGGATGTCCAGGGCCGGCTTGGGCAGCAGCGCCCCGTAGGCGACGACCGGGCAGCAGTCCGGCGCGATCTCCCGCAGCCGGGCGAGGAAGTCCTCGTCCCGCGGCCTGGCGGGCTTGAGCACCTCGATGCCGGCCTCCTCCGCGCGCTCGGCGACCGGGCTGGCGACCAGCTTCCGGCCGCGGCCGGCGGGGGCGTCGGGCCGGGTGACGACGGCGACGACCTCGTGCCGGTCCGAGGCGATCAGGGCATCCAGGGCGGGTACGGCGACCTCGGGGGTGCCGGCGAAGACGAGCCTCATGGGTGGCGTACTACCTCTCACACGCTGCGGAACGGCGCACCAGTCTATGGGCCACACCTTCGGGGGGCGTGCGAACAGACGCGCGCCCCTCATTGGAACCTGTACGCCCCCATACCGTGACCGAAGCCGCGTCTGTCGCGTTGGTCAAGCAGCATTGACCGACCGGGCCGCCCTCGCGGCCCGCTCGTTTTCACCTCTTGTCACGTTTCTCTGCACATTCAACGCCGGTTCGAGAGGCTTGTTCATGGCCGACCACGCAACCCACGACGCCCAGGCACGCGCCAGCCTGCACCTACTGGTACGGGACATCGAGCGGGTCCGCCGGCAGGTGGACGCCCTGCGCACCCTGACAGCTCAGCTCGGCAACGTCTACCGGCCGCGGCGCACCGGCCCGTCCGCCGGCTTCGTCGTCTACGGCCGCGCCCCCGCCCCGACCGTACGTCTCGCCCAGGAGCTGCGCGACAGCGTCGAGACCCTCGTCACGGCGGCGGTGGACTTCGACCGTTCGCTGGGCTTTTCCTGGGATGCGGTGGGTTCGGCCCTGGGCGTCACCAAACAGGCCGTGCACCGCCGTTACGGCGCCCGCCGCTCCAGCGCCCAGCCCGGCCCCGAGGGCGGCGAGGCGGTCCGTACGCCCGAGCCGTCCGCGGCCCGGAGCATGGCCGTCTCCCCCGGCCTGCCGAGCGCGCCGGCCGTCCCCGCCGCACGCACGCTGCCGGGCCAGTCCCCGGTGCCCGCGCGGGAAGAGGCGCGCCCCGGCGTCTTCCCCGGCCCCCGCAACGGCTGACCGTACGCACCGCCCCGGCCAGCCTCCGGGGCGGCCCCTTTCCTCCCCACCCAGCCGCGCCCGCACCACCACCCGCACGGGCCGGGCCCGCTCATCCCTCATACGTCATGCCCACCCACCCGTAGGCCAAGTGGGCCGAGCCCCCTCCCGCCTCCTGCACGCCTCCTGCCCACCTGATGTCCGATCACCGGAGATCGGGTGGAGCACCCGAGACCAGGCGGATCACCGGAGATGGCGCACCCGAGACCAGGCGGATCAACCGACGTCGGGCGGATCACCCGAGTTCAGTCGGATCACCCGAGATCTGACGGATCAATCGAGGCCGGACGGATCACCCGAGGTCAGGCGGATCCACCCGCACCCGCACCGCCTCCCCCTCCCGCTTGACCAGCCGCGCCGCCTGCGCCGTCTTCAGCGCCGCCGCCAGCGCGGCACCCTGGCCGGGGCGGACCCGCACCAGCGCCCGTACCCATTCCTCCCCGGGCGGCGGATCCCCCGGCCGGCGGGGCCGCCCCGCGTCGGGAGCCGGTACCGGTACGGGGCCGAGCACCTCGGCGCCCTCGGGCAGCGCGGCCGTCCCGAGCATCTCCGCCACGTCCTCGGGGCGGCCCGTCACCGACGCCATCCGGGACACCGGAGGGAAGCCCAGCTCGGCCCGCTCCGCCAGCTCGCGCACCGCGTGCCCGACCGGATCCCACCGCACCAGCGCCTGTACGGGGCGCAGCGTCGCCTCCGCGATGACCGCGACCGTACCGCCCTCGGCCTGACCCCGTACCAGCGCAGCGGCGTGCAGCCAGCGCCGCAGCGCCTCTTCGCCCGCCCGCAGGTCGGGCCGGCTCAGCAGCGCCCACCCGTCCAGCAGCAGCGCGGCGGCGTACCCGCCCTCGGCGACCGGTTCCGCCCCGGGCGTGCTCACCACCAGCGATGGCACGCCCGGCACCGTGTCCAGCACATGGTCACGCCCCGACGTGCGCACCGGCACGGCCGGGAACGCCCGTCCCAGCTCCTCCGCCGTGCGCCGCGCCCCCACGATCTGGGCCCGCAGCCGCACGCCCCCGCACTCCGCGCACCGCCAGTCCCCTTCTTCCCGCCCGCACCATCCGCACCGCAGCTCCCCCGCGTCCTGCGCCTCCAGCGGCCCCGCGCAGGCCCGGCAGCGCGCGGGCTCCCGGCACCGCTCGCACGCCAGCCGCGGTACGTACCCCCGCCGCGGCACCTGCACCAGCACCGGCCCGTGCTTGAGCCCCTCCCGCACCACCTGCCACGCGAGCGTCGGCAGCCGCGCGGTCCGCGCCGCCGCGTCCCGCGCCTCGTCGGCGTCGCCGACCGTACGCACCAGCGGCGCCGCGGCCCGCACCTGCTCCCGATCGGCCGTCAGCGGCCGCGCCCAGCCCGTCTCCACCAGCTGCGCCGCCTCGACCGTGCAGCTCAGCGAACCCAGCAGGAACCCCGCCCGCTCCGTCACCGCACGCTGCAACAGCACCTCGCGCGCGTGCGGCTGCGGCGCGTGCGGATCGCTGTGGCTCCCGTCCCCGTCGTCCCAGATGGCGACCAGCCCGACATCCCGCACCGGCGCGAACATGGCCGCCCGTGTGCCGACCACCGCCCGTACCGCACCCCGGCTGACCGCGAGCCACCGCCGGTACCGCTCCTCAGGCCCGGCGTCGGCGCTCAGCACCACGTGCCGCCCCTCCCCGACCAGCTCCCCCAGCGCCGCGCCCACCCGCGCGGCAGCCCGCCCGTCCGGCAGTACGGCCAGGGCGCCCCGCCCCGACGCCAGAGCCGCGGCCATCGCCCGGGCCAGCTCCTCCGGCCAGTGCGGCCCCGGCAGAGCGGTCCACACCGCGCGCGGCGCGTCCCCCCGCCCCAACGCCTCCAGAAACCCGGGCCCCGCCGCATACCGCTCCCAACTCCGCGGCTCCGGCATGGGGTTGGGCGGCAACGGCGCTCCGGACCCCTTCCCCTCCACCTTCGCCCGCCGCGGCGGCACCGCCAGCTGCACCACGTCCGCGAGCGTCCCCGCATACCGGTCGGCGACCGCCCGGCACAGCCCCAGCAACTCCGGCGTCAGCACCCGCTCGGGCGACAGCACCTGCGCGATCGGCGCGAGCACCCCCCGGAAGTCGCTCTCCGCCACCCGCTCCACCACGAACCCGTTGACCAGCTTCCCCCCTTCCCGCCGGCCCCCCTTCTCCCCGGCCCCGAACCGCACCCGCACCCGCACCCCGGGCTGCGCCTCCGCGTCCATCGCCGCCGGCACCGCATAGTCGAAGTACCGGTCGAGATGCACCAGCCCCTTGTCCACCAGCACCCGCGCCACCGGCAACCGCTCCGCCAACTCGGCCCCCCGCCACGTCCGCGGCTTCGCCCGCGCCCCCCGCACCGCCTCCCGAATCAACGCAAGCTGCTCCGGTCCCGCACCCTGCTCGTCGTCTTGCCTGCTCACGGGATCAGGTTTAGCAGATGGGACTGACAGCGCCGTCCGGGGCCGGGGCCGCCCGGCGGTCTCGACAGCCGTCGCCCCATCCGGTTCGCTCCCAGGTGGAAACGGGAAACGGCCCTGCTCGCCTTGTTCCGCCGTGCCGCCTGCCGCACGCTGAAACGCAACGCTCGCCGGCTGCCCGGACGAACAGTTACGGAGGGTGGAATGCTTCCGCAGCAGCCCCAGTCGTTCGGACCGGAACTCCGCAGACACCGTCTGGCAGCGGACCTCTCGCTGGATCAGCTGGGCCGACGGGTCCACTACAGCAAGGGGCAGCTGAGCAAGGTGGAACGGGGCCTGAAACCCCCGACCCCGCAGCTCGCCCGGCTCTGCGACGAGGAACTCGGTGCACGAGGGGCGTTGACCGGCCTTGTCCCGGTGGCCGCGCCGACGAGCGACCTTCCTCCTACGAGTCATGAGGGTGAGGTGTGGTTGATGCATTTGGACAAGGACGGATCCGGCTCGTTCCAGCCGATCGGCCGCCGCCGCGTGATCAGTGCCGGCGCGGCCTCGGTCCTGGGCATCGGGATGGGCGGTATGCACGTCACCACGGAGACCGGGGCCATGACACTGATCGACGCTTCACGGACGCTGTTCAGCCAGTATCGACGGCTCGGACAGGTGTCGGGGCCCGGCGCGTTGTTACCACAACTGATCTCCCAGACCCACAGCCTGCAGCAGCTGGCCACTCGTAGTGGCACGCGCACCCGCCAGACGCTCCTGGTACTCGCGTCCCGGTTCGCCGAGTACACGGGCTGGATGGCCCAGGAATCAGGGAACGACGCCGCCGCGCTGTGGTGGACCGACCGCGCCGTGGAACTCGCGGAATCGGGCAACGATCACAGTCTGACCGCGTACGCGTCGGCCCGTCGTGCACTGATCAGCCTCTTCCGGGGAGACACCGACGGGGCCATCGGGCTGGCGTCACAAGCCCTCGACAGTCCCGCGGCACCGCGGATCAGAGGTCTGGCCGCACAGAAACTGGCCCAGTGCCAAGCCGTCAAGGGAGACTACGACGCCTGCATGCGCAGTCTGGACCGGTCCCGGGAACTCCTCGCACTCGAACACCGTGACCCGCAGGAGCCCGTCATCGGCGCCTCCCACCTGCCTGACGTGGCGGCGATGTTCACCGGGTGGTGCCTCTACGAACTGGGACGGCCGGGGGATGCCGCGCAGATACTCGGCAGGGAGACCGCCCGGCTTCCCGCACACGCGCTGCGCACCCGCTCCCGGTACGAACTCCGCCGCGCCCTCGCGCATGCGGCGGCGGGCGAAGTAGAACTCGCCTGTCAGGTGGCCCGAGGGTTGCTCTCCACCATCGGTCTCGTGCAATCCGCGACGATCACCAGTGATCTGCGGCGGCTGGCACGCACGCTGGGGCGCCACCACCGAAACCCCTCCGTCCGGGAACTCAGCCCGGAGCTCTCCACAGCGCTGGCCACGGCCTCGCACTAGACGCCACCCGTATCCGCGCGGCAGGCCACGGTCCACCAACTCACCCGACACCATCAGGAAGGTCACTCAGTCATGCCCGAAATCTTCGTCAACTACCGCACCGGCGACGGCAAGGACACCGCGCAACGACTTGCGGAAGCACTCTGCGCACGCTTCGGCGAGAACAGCACCTTCCTCGCCGAGAGGTCGATTCCCCCGGGGGCGAAATTCAGCCGGGTCATGCTCGGCGCCGTACGGCGCAGCAGTGTCCTCCTCGCGCTGATAGGCGAACGCTGGATGAATGCCCCCGACCGACTGCAGCCGGAGCGGCGGGCGCTGGACAATGAGGACGACTGGGTACGCCGTGAGATCGAGGAAGCGTTCACCTGCGGAATCCTGGTCGTGCCGGTGCTGTTGGGTCGTCGTGTGGAGCAACTCGACCCGAAGTTGCTGCCGCCCTCCCTCACGGAGCTCGCAGAGTGCCAGTACGAACGACTGTGGTTGCGCGACGGCCAGGCAGCGATCGCGCGGCTCGGTGACCGTCTCGTCGCACAGGTCCCCGAGTTGGCTGCCTCGGACACGGCGAAGCCGTCCGCCGAACAGACCGGCCAGGAATCATCGGAGGAGCCCGAACCTCCGGTGCGCAACGAGGGACAGCGGGGTGGCATCGGGTCCGTGCGCGGCACCGTCGGCACCTTCGTCAACGAGTCCCACGCGCCGATGCACACCGGGTCCGGCGACCAGATCGGCAGCAGCACGGAGATCAACGGCGACGGAACGACCCAGATATCCGGTGACCACGCCCACGTGCCGATCAGCCACCGGTTCGGTTCCACTCCCCGGCCTCGGGGCGGCGAGCGATGACCGAACGCGTCGATAGCCATTTCGGCTCCTACGTCCACCAGGCACACGCTCCGATGAGCACCGGGGACGGCCCCCAGTTCAACTTCTATCTCCGAGAAGCCGTATCGCGCCTGGCCAACAGGGCCCGGACGCCCCTCGCCATCGCGGAGGACGACCGCCGCTGGCTCTACCAGCGCTTCATCTACCCGTCTGGTTTCCGCCACGCTCGTGAACTGCTGCGCGACCACAGCACCGTCCTGATCACCGGACAGCCCGGAAGCGGCCGGCGGGCTGCCGCACTGATGCTGCTGCACGAACTCTCCGAGGGCGCGAACAGCTTCCACGAACTTCCCGATACGCAGGACGACACAGCCGATCGGGCTCTCGATCCCACGCTGATCGGCAAGCACGACCGGATGCTGCTGGACCTGTCGAGCAGCGACGCCGAACGGTACAACGCCGTGCAGGCCGAACTCTCCGACTTCCGGTGCGTGGTGGAGGCCCGTTCGGCACGCCTCGTCGTTGTCCTGCCGCAGCAGTTCGACTACCTCCGACGCCAGGAGCTGCGCTGGCTCACCGCCGAGATCGACCGCCCGGAGGGCAGGAAACTGCTACTGCGGTACCTGCGCAGGGACGGCATCCGCCCGGAACCGGCCGATCTCGCCACGCCCCAGCTCACCCAGTACATGGCGGACGCCGCGATGCGGGACCTGACCGAACTCGCCGGCCTGATCCGGCGCGCGCGGGATTCCGAAGGAGTGGGCAGTAGCTTCCGGCACTGGTGTGACCGGGCGATGGCCGAGCGGGCCGACAGCCGCAGGCCTCAGGTCGCTGACTTCATCGCCGCTCTCACCGGACGCCGGCGCGCCTTGGCCCTGGCGCTGGCGATGTTCCACGGCTGCGCCCCTGCCATCGTGCTCCGCGCGGCCAACTCCCTGCAGAGCCTCCTCGAACACCCCTGTGACGACCGCCCCCGACTCGACCACACCGACCTCGCGGCCGAATTCAAGGCGGTCGAAGCCAGTACCGACAAGGACGGCGGGGTCCGCTTCCGGTCCATGGGATTCGACGCGGCGATACGAACCCATTTCTGGATCTACTTGGCCGACCTGCACGAGCAATACCGCGACTGGGTGCGTGACTGCGTCACCTGGCAGGATCTGCCCCAGGAGAATCGGACCGAGCTGATTCGCTGGTTCGCGGAACAGTGTCTGGCCAGTGGGCGGCCCCAGGACTTGTGGTGGCTGGCGGAGCAGTGGGGCGAGCAGCACGCCGGACGGTTGCTGGCCGACATCTGCCAGGCTCTGACGGAAGGCCTGAACAGCGACGCATTCGGGCGCGCATTCCGGCAGAAGATCTATGAATGGTCCTTTTGGGCGGGCATTCCCAAGGATCTGCGCCAAGCACTCGTCCTCGTCTGCTCTCAGGTCATGGCCCTGCGGCACCCGGACCAGGCGTTGGTGCGCCTGCATCACCTGGCCCGGGGCGCAGGCCCCCACGACCGGGGAGCGTTCGACGCACTGCTCGCTGTCGCGCGCAAGAGCCGCCGCCTCTTCCGTATGCTGCTCGGTCGCCTGCAGCCGGAACGATGGCCGACCGACGCGGCGGTCCTGCTGACCATGGCCGCGGAGGCGTCCCGTACCCGTGGTCTGTTCGAGAATCCGACGGTCCGGGAGCGGTTGACCGACGGCTGGGCCGTCGTGCTGCGTCACCGTCCTCACGAGGAATGGCGCGATCCGCTGGCGGACTGGCTGACCGCGGCCCTGGCCGCCGGACCACACCGAGAAACCCTGCTCACCGTCGTGGTCGAGGCCGCCGCGCGGACCTCGGGCGTCCTCGCCCGCCTGCACACCGTCGCCCGTGACTGGGTTCCGGCCGCCCCCGCCGAAGAAGCGGAGCGCCGACGGCTCTTCACCGTACTGGAGCGCCGTATCGATACGGCGCACGGTATCGAACCCACCGTTTCCAGCCGGTGACCGGCTCGGCTCCGGGAGATCACCATGAGTTCTGGCCACAAGACCGCCACGGTCTTCATCACCGTCATCTGTGCTCTGCTCCTGGTCATCGCCGGCCTGAGTCTGCGGTGGCCCATCTGGGCCTGGCCGGCGGCAGCAGCCGTGCTGATCACCGGCTCGGGCGCGGCCTTCCGGTCCGACTCCCGACGCCCGGCACGGCGCCCGGCATCCGGTGCCTGGGAGCATCCCGCCCACCCGGACCTGCCGGTGCCACCGGTCGAGCGCTGGGAACGCACGGTGGCGGGGGTGGCTCTCCCCAGCTCCGTGCCGGACTACGACTTCCTGTTCTCCGCCACGGTCCGCTGGCGTCCGCTCATCGCCGCGGTGGACGCCCCTCGCGTGAACGCGGGCGGGCTGGCGGTCGACGCGATCCTCGTCCGGGCCCGTGCCATCACCGAGCGGCAGAATCCGCACCACAGCACCTTGGCCCAGCACCAGCTCGACGGAGCTCTGGGCACCATGGAACCCGATGTGTCGGGCCGGGTCGAGGCCATGGCCGAGAACGTCACGCTGCAATTGTCGGACGCGGACCGGCAGCGTCTCACCAAGCTCTCGACCGTCCGCAAGGACGAGGACGTCTGGGAACACGAACGGAATTACGAACGCAGCAAGCGCGCCTATCTGGGCACCGAGGTGCTGAAGGACACCGGGAGCGCCGTGGTCTGGTGGATGGCCAAACACGACGACCGGGTCGAGAAGACCGTGGACCTGATAGGCCCACTGGCGCAGCTGTCCTCCGCCGCCAACAACCAAGAGGTACCGGAACTGTTCCGGCACTTGGTACCGCGACCCGCCTCGCCGGACGGCCCGCCGTTCACCCTGCATGATGAGGCGATGGACGGCAGCGCCTTTTCTCGCGGCGCGCACTTCTCGTCGTTCGTCGGCCCCGACGGACAACCCTTCCGCAACGGTGAACAGGAACCGGAGGAGCCGGACGTCCCCACCGTTCTGGAATCGTTCCTGGACGACGCCGGCCTCACCCGCGACGAGCACGTACGGGCCCTCTGTGCCCGCCGCATCGCCGACTGCCTGGCCGTCGAGGGGTGCGACGAAGCGGCGTCGGCCATCCGCCTACGCTTCGACTCCCCCGAGTCCACCGACGATTCCGACGAGGAGCCGTCGGAAGAGCCGGGCGAGGCCGATTCAACGGCGCCTGGGGACCGGTGAGGCGGGGCGGACGAGGCCGGCGCGGGTGGCGCTCGCAGCACTTGCGAACTCCGCCGAAGCAGCAGGTCGGCCCCCACGCGAAAGGCCCGCCCCAAGAAGGGGCGGGCCTCCGACGCTGTATGACCAGGAGCCTTACAGCCCCGCGGCCTTCTTCAGTGCCTCCACGCGGTCCGTGCGCTCCCAGGTGAAGTCGTCCAGTTCGCGGCCGAAGTGGCCGTAGGCGGCGGTCTGGGCGTAGATGGGGCGGAGGAGGTCGAGGTCGCGGATGATGGCGGCCGGGCGGAGGTCGAAGACCTCGGCGATGGCGTTCTCGATCTTTTCGACGTCGACGGTGGCGGTGCCGAAGGTCTCGACGAACAGACCGACCGGCTCGGCCTTGCCGATGGCGTAGGCGACCTGGACCTCGCAGCGGGCGGCCAGCCCGGCCGCTACGACGTTCTTGGCGACCCAGCGCATGGCGTAGGCGGCCGAGCGGTCGACCTTGGACGGGTCCTTGCCGGAGAAGGCGCCGCCGCCGTGGCGGGACATGCCGCCGTACGTGTCGATGATGATCTTGCGGCCGGTGAGGCCGGCGTCACCCATGGGGCCGCCGATCTCGAAGCGGCCGGTGGGATTGACCAGCAGGCGGTAGCCGTCGGTGTCCAGCTTGATGCCGTCCTCGACGAGCTGGTTGAGGACGTGCTCGACGACGAACTCGCGGATGTCGGGAGCGAGCAGGGAGTCCAGGTCGATGTCGCTCGCGTGCTGCGAGGAGACGACGACGGTGTCGAGGCGGACGGCCTTGTGGCCGTCGTACTCGATGGTGACCTGGGTCTTGCCGTCGGGGCGCAGGTAGGGGATGGTCCCGTTCTTGCGGACCTCGGACAGGCGCTTGGACAGGCGGTGCGCGAGGTTGATCGGGAGCGGCATCAGCTCCGGGGTCTCGTCGCAGGCGTAGCCGAACATCAGGCCCTGGTCGCCCGCGCCCTGCTTGTCCAGCTCGTCACCCTCCTCACCTGCGGCGGCACCCGCGACGCGCTTCTCGTAAGCGGTGTCGACACCCTGGGCGATGTCCGGGGACTGCGCGCCGATGGAGACGGAGACGCCGCAGGAGGCGCCGTCGAAGCCCTTCTTCGACGAGTCGTAGCCGATCTCCAGAACCTTGTTGCGCACGAGGTTGGGGATGTCGGCGTACGCCTTCGTGGTCACCTCGCCGGCCACGTGGACCAGGCCGGTGGTGATCAACGTCTCGACGGCGACCCGGGAGGCCGGGTCCTCCTTCAGGAGGGCGTCGAGAATGGTGTCGCTGATCTGGTCAGCGATCTTGTCGGGGTGACCCTCGGTGACGGATTCCGAGGTGAACAGGCGGCGGGACACATCGCTCCCTGGGGTTGCAGCGGCTGCTGGCTGATCATTGGCGGAAAGGCCGAGAGCTGCGCTCGGCGCGATCCGGGGCCAGTTTATCGGTCATGAGCGGCGTTCGGGCACGTAGTCTCGATTTCTGGACCTACCGTGACCTGGGACACCTTGCCGGAGAGGGGAAGATCCCGTTCCGGCGGAGGCCGCGCGGACGGCTTCCGGTCAGGGGGTGGGCGGGGCGGGAGGGGCCTGCGGGGCGGGGAGGCGAGGGGTCACGAGATCCCAGATCCGGTCCGAAAGAGCTTCCTTCGGGCCGTACGGTACGGGGGTCTCGGCGCCGTCGGCGGCCATGATCACCGCTTCGTTCTCCGCCGATCCGAACGCCTTGTGGTCGCCCACCTCGTTGACCACCAACAGATCGCACCCCTTTCGGGTGAGTTTGGCGCGACCGTTGGCGAGGACGTCGTCGGTCTCGGCGGCGAAACCGACGATCACCTGGCCGGGGCGGGGGCGGTCCGCGGAGATCTCGGCGAGGATGTCCGGATTGCGGACCAGGGCCACCGGCTCGGGCTCCTGGCCGTCCTTCTTCTTGATCTTCCCGGTGGCGTACGCGGCGGGGCGGAAATCGGCCACGGCGGCCGCCATGACCACCGCGTCGGCGTCCGCGGCGGCCTTCAGCACGGCCTCGCGCAGCTGGACGGCCGTACCGATGTGGACCACGTCCACCCCGGCCGGGTCGGGCAGTTCGCTGTTGCCGGCGACGAGGGTGACCCGGGCGCCGCGGGCCACGGCGGTGCGGGCCAGCGCGTACCCCTGCTTGCCGGAGGAACGGTTGCCCAGGAAGCGGACCGGGTCGAGGGGCTCGCGGGTGCCGCCGGCGCTGATGACGACGTGCCGGCCGGCGAGGTCCTGGACCAGGCCGAGCGGGCCGCGGGCCAGCACCCGGCGGCAGGTCTCGAAGATCTCGGACGGGTCGGGGAAGCGGCCCTTGCCGGTGTCCACGCCGGTCAGCCGGCCGACGGCGGGCTCAATGACGACGGCGCCGCGGCGGCGCAGCGTGGCGACGTTCTCCTGGGTGGCCGGGTGCTCCCACATCTCGGTGTGCATCGCCGGGGCGAAGATCACCGGACAGCGCGCGGTCAGGAGGGTGTTGGTGAGCAGGTCGTCGGCCAGGCCGTGGGCGGCCTTGGCCAGCATGTCGGTCGTACAGGGAGCGACGACCACCAGGTCGGCGGACTGGCCGATGCGTACGTGCGGGACCTCGTGGACCGACTCCCAGACCTCCGTGGAGGCCGGGTTGCCGGAGAGCGCGGCCCAGGTGGCCTCGCCGACGAAGTGCAGGGACGCCGCGGTCGGCACCACCCGGACGTCGTGCCCGGACTCGGTGAGCCGGCGCAGCAGCTCGCACGCCTTGTACGCGGCGATGCCGCCGCTGACGCCGAGGACGACCTTGGGGCGGCGCGCCGGACCGCTCCCGTGCGGCGTCCCGGTCCGGGCGGCTTCGTCGGCCGCCCCACCCGGATCCGCCGTCCCGGCCCCGTCGGCCCGCTGCGGCTCTGCCGGCTTGTGCATCGCGTTTCTCCCCACGCCGTGGGTTCCGTCCCTGGGCGGGTGCGGACCCGGTTGGTTACCTGTCCCATGACACACCAAGGGCCCGGCAGCGGCGCTGCCGGGCCCTTGGTCAAGGCGCCGTGCCGGGGTCCTCCGGACGCCGGGGCGCCCGGTTGCTCACTGAGCCGGGCCCTCGACGGCCTCGGAGGTCAGCAGACCCGCGTTGATCTCGCGGAGCGCGATCGACAGGGGCTTCTCGTGGACGTGGGTGTCGACCAGCGGGCCGACGTACTCCAGCAGGCCCTCGCCGAGCTGCGAGTAGTACGCGTTGATCTGACGGGCGCGCTTGGCGGCGTAGATCACGAGGCTGTACTTCGAGTCGGTGGCCTCAAGAAGCTCATCAATCGGCGGGTTGATGATGCCCTCGGGCGCGGTGATGGAAGAGGACACTCTCTGCCTTCCGAAGGGGGGTGTGAACCGGTGTAAAGATCAAAGAACCTTCATCAAGGCTAGCAGCTCACGACTGACGTCCTCGACGGAGGTGTTGACCAGGGTCTCGTCGAACTCGGTCTCGGCGGCCAGCTCGACCTTGGCGGCCGCCAGGCGGCGCTCGATGACCTCGGGGGCCTCCGTGCCCCGGCCGGTGAGCCGGCGGACCAGCTCGTCCCAGCTCGGCGGGGCCAGGAAGACCAGCTGGGCCTCCTTCATGGACTCGCGGACCTGCCGCGCGCCCTGGAGGTCGATCTCCAGCAGGACCGGCTCGCCGGCCTCCAGGCGGTCCTGGACCGCCTTGCGCGGCGTGCCGTAGCGGTTGCCCGCGAACTCGGCCCACTCCAGCAGTTCGCCGTTGGCGACGAGCTTGTCGAATTCCTCGTCGTCCACGAAGAAGTACTGGACGCCGTGCCGCTCCCCGGGGCGCGGCTTGCGTGTGGTGGCCGACACCGAGAGCCAGACCTCGGGGTGAACCTTGCGCATATGGGCGACGACCGTGCTCTTGCCGACCCCGGAGGGGCCGGAGAGCACGGTCAGCCGCGGACGGGCGTCCGGGGATACGGGGGATGCCCCCCGAGGTGTTGCAGCCATACGGCGATTATTCCAGTTCCCCGGCAGTGCCCGGAAACTCAGCCGGCTTTCTCGCCGAACTCGCGCTCCAAGGCGGCGATCTGGTTGGTGCCCAGACCACGCACCCGGCGGCTCTCGGAGATACCCAGCCGCTCCATGATCTGCTTGGCCCGGACCTTGCCCACGCCGGGCAGGGATTCCAGGAGGGCGGAGACCTTCATCTTGCCGATGACGTCGTTCTCCTGGCCCTGCTTGATGACGTCATGGAGGGAGGCGCCGGAGTTTTTGAGCCGATTCTTGACCTCGGCGCGCTCCCGGCGAGCCGCGGCGGCCTTTTCGAGCGCGGCTGCGCGCTGTTCAGGGGTAAGGGGCGGAAGAGCCACGCCTACGTCACCTCGGATGTAGAACTGTCGGATACGGACCGTGTGGAACCTAGTCGCCCCGCATCTGCGGAGCAACGAGCAACGCGCTTACGTGCACTGCTCTCGTCGGAGACTAGCGGCCTGGGCGCTCGGAGTCAGCGAGAACAGACGAAAAGTCCTGGTCAGACTCTGCTGACCAGGACATAACGGGACTAAAGTCCCTGACGTTCGACCGCTGTGCGCACCTCGTCGGCACATCCGAGGGCGGCCTCGCGAAGTGCGGCGACGTCGGGACCGTGCCGCAGCACCCCCCGGCTGACGCTCGGCACGACGTTGCGCACCGCGTCCCCGAAGACCCGCGGGAGGTCCGCGGGGGTCGCGCCCTGCGCGCCGATGCCGGGTGCGAGCAGCGGCCCGCCGGTCGCCAGGTCGTACGCGGACAGGTCGCCGAGCGTGGCGCCGACGACGGCTCCGTACGAGCCCAGCTCCCCCCGGGAGGCCGCGTCGGCGTTCTCCGCCTTCAGGTGCCCCAGCACGGTCGCGGCGACGGTACGGCCGTCGGCCCGTACCGCGTGCTGGACCTCCTGGCCCTCGGGGTTCGAGGTCAGCGCGAGGGCGAACAGGCCGCAGCCGTTCTCCCGGGCCAGCTCGACGGCCGGGGCGAGCGACCCGAAGCCCAGGTACGGGCTGACCGTGACCGCGTCGGAGAACAGCGGCGAGGCCGGGTCCAGGTAGGTGGCGGCGTACGCGGCCATGGTGGAACCGATGTCGCCGCGCTTGGCGTCCATCAGGACCAGGGCACCGGCCTCCCGGGCCGCCGCGACGGTCTCCTCCAGGACGGCGATGCCGCGCGAGCCGAAGCGCTCGAAGAAGGCGGACTGCGGCTTGAGGACGGCGACGCGGCCGGCCAGCGCCTCGACGACGGTGCGCGAGAAGGCCGCCAGGCCCGCCACGTCGTCGCTCAGGCCCCAGTCGGCCAGCAGGGAGGCGTGCGGGTCGATGCCGACGCAGAGCGGGCCGCGTTCGTCCATGGCGCGGCGCAGGCGGGCGCCGAAGGGTTCGGGGCTCACGAGGAGGTCACCTTCCTGTGCTCGGCGCCGACGGCGTCGGCGAGGGTGGCGTACGGGCTGTTGCGCAGGCGTGCGGCGAGTCCCTTGTGGAGGGCGCGGGCGTAGAACGGGCCCTCGTAGATGAAGGCGCTGTAGCCCTGTACGAGCGTGGCACCGGCGAGGATCCGCTGCCAGGCGTCCTCGGCGTTCTCGACGCCGCCGACGCCGATCAGGGTGACGCGGTCGCCGACGCGGGCGTACAGGCGGCGCAGCACCTCCAGGGAGCGTGCCTTGACCGGGGCGCCGGACAGCCCGCCGGTCTCCTGGACCAGCGCCGGGTCGGAGGCCAGGCCGAGGCTCTCGCGGGCGATGGTGGTGTTGGTGGCGATGATGCCGTCCAGGCCCAGTTCCACGGCGAGGTCGGCGACCGCGTCCACGTCCTCGTCGGCGAGGTCCGGTGCGATCTTGACCAGCAGCGGGACGCGGCGGCCGGGGACGGTGCGGTCGGCCGCCTCGCGGACCGCGGTGAGCAGCGGGCGCAGGTGGTCGACGGCCTGGAGGTTGCGCAGGCCGGGGGTGTTCGGCGAGGAGACGTTGACGACCAGGTAGTCCGCGTGGCGGGCCAGCCGCTCCGTGGACGTCACGTAATCGGCGATCGCCCGGTCCTCGGGGACGACCTTGGTCTTGCCGATGTTGACGCCCAGCGTCGTACGGAAGACGGGGTTGCGGGCGGCCAGACGGGCCGCCACGGCCGCCGAACCGTCGTTGTTGAAGCCCATGCGGTTGATGAGCGCGCGGTCCGGTACGAGGCGGAACAGGCGCTTCTTGGGGTTGCCGGGCTGCGGCTCGGCGGTGACCGTGCCGATCTCGACGTGGTCGAAGCCGAGCATGGCCATGCCGTCGATCGCGACGGCGTTCTTGTCGAAGCCGGCGGCCAGCCCGAAGGGGCCGTGCATGCGGCGGCCCAGGGCCTCGACGCGCAGCTCCTTGTAGCGGGGGGCCAGGACGGCCGCGGCGAAGGTGCGCAGCACCGGGACGCGCGCGGCCAGCCGGATCCAGCGGAAGGCCAGGTGGTGGGCCTTCTCGGGGTCCATGCGGCGGAAGATCAGGTTGAAGAGGAGGGAGTACACGAGCGGGCGGGGCCTTCCGCGGGTCGGGGAGGTCGAAGGAGACGGGGCTCATGAGCGGACCGGGCACGGGGCTCATGAGCGGTCCGGGGCACGGGTCTCATGAAGAGGGGGACACCGCGGCGGTGTCCCCCTCCGGGTGGCCCTACTCCTCGCGGGCCGCGGTCAGCTGCCGCGCGTGTTCCTGGAGGGACCGCACGCCCACGTCGCCGCGGGACATCGCCTCGATGCCCTGCACGGCGGCGGCCAGCGCCTGGACCGTGGTCAGGCACGGGACGCCGCGGGCGACGGCCGCGGTACGGATGTCGTAGCCGTCGAGCCGGCCGCCGGTGCCGTACGGCGTGTTGACGATGAGGTCGACCTCGCCGGCGTGGATGAGCTGGACGATGGTCTGCTCGCCGTTGGGGCCCTCGCCCTCGCTCTTCTTGCGGACGACGGTGGCGTTGATGCCGTTGCGGCGCAGCACCTCGGCGGTGCCGGAGGTGGCCAGCAGCTCGAAGCCGTGGGCGACCAGCTCCCGCGCCGGGAAGATCATCGCGCGCTTGTCGCGGTTGGCGACGGAGACGAACGCCCGGCCCTTGGTGGGCAGCGCGCCGTACGCGCCGGACTGCGACTTGGCGTACGCCGTGCCGAAGACCGAGTCGATGCCCATGACCTCACCGGTGGAGCGCATCTCCGGGCCCAGCACGGTGTCCACGCCCTGCCCCGAGACGTCGCGGAACCGCGACCAGGGCATGACGGCCTCCTTGACGGAGATCGGCGAGTCCAGCGGCAGGGTGCCGCCGTCGCCGCTCTTGGGCAGCATGCCCTCGGCGCGCAGCTCGGCGACGGTGGCGCCCAGCGAGATGCGGGCGGCGGCCTTGGCCAGCGGTACCGCGGTCGCCTTCGAGGTGAAGGGGACGGTACGGGAGGCGCGCGGGTTGGCCTCCAGGACGTAGAGGATGTCGCCCGCCATCGCGAACTGGATGTTGATCAGGCCGCGGACGCCGACGCCCTTGGCGATGGCCTCGGTGGAGGCGCGCAGCCGCTTGATGTCGTAGCCGCCGAGGGTGATGGGCGGCAGTGCGCAGGCGGAGTCGCCGGAGTGGATGCCGGCTTCCTCGATGTGCTCCATGACGCCGCCGAGGTAGAGCTCGTGGCCGTCGTAGAGGGCGTCCACGTCGATCTCTATGGCGTCGTCCAGGAAGCGGTCGATGAGGACCGGGTGCTGGTCGATCAGGCCGGCGTGCCGCTCCAGGTACTCGCCCAGCGACGGCTCGTCGTAGACGATCTCCATGCCGCGGCCGCCGAGGACGTAGGACGGCCGGACCATGACCGGGTAGCCGATCTCGGCGGCGATGCCCTTGGCCTCGTCGAAGGAGTAGGCGGTGCCGTACTTGGGGGCGGGCAGGCCCGCCTCGGTCAGCACCTGGCCGAACGCGCCGCGCTCCTCGGCCAGGTCGATGGCCTCCGGCGAGGTGCCGACGATCGGTACGCCGTTGTCCTTGAGCGCCTGCGCCAGGCCCAGCGGGGTCTGGCCGCCGAGCTGGACGACGACGCCCGCGACCGGGCCCGCCGCCTGCTCGGCGTGCACGATCTCCAGAACGTCCTCCAGGGTGAGCGGCTCGAAGTAGAGCCGGTCGGAGGTGTCGTAGTCCGTGGAGACGGTCTCCGGGTTGCAGTTGACCATGACGGTCTCGTAGCCCGCGTCGGACAGCGCGAAGGAGGCGTGCACGCAGGAGTAGTCGAACTCGATGCCCTGGCCGATGCGGTTCGGGCCGGAGCCCAGGATGATCACGGCGGGCTTCTCGCGCGGCGCGACCTCGCTCTCCTCGTCGTAGGACGAGTAGAAGTACGGGGTCTTCGCGGCGAACTCGGCGGCGCAGGTGTCCACCGTCTTGTAGACGGGGCGGATGCCGAGCGCGTGCCGGACCTCGCGGACGACGTCCTCGGTCAGGCCGCGGATCGCGGCGATCTGGACGTCCGAGAAGCCGTGCCGCTTGGCGTACGCCAGCACCTCGGGGCCGAGCTGGTCGGCGGCCGCGATCTCGTCGGCGATCTCCTTGACCAGGAAGAGCTGGTCGACGAACCACGGGTCGATCTCCGTGGCGTCGAAGACCTCCTCCGGGGTGGCCCCGGCGCGGATCGCCTGCATGACGGTGTTGATCCGGCCGTCCGTGGGGATCTCGGCCTTGACCAGCAGCTCCGCCTTGTCGCCGGGGTCGCCGGTGAAGTCGAACTGGCTGCCCTTCTTCTCCAGCGAGCGCAGCGCCTTGTTCAGCGCCTCGGTGAAGTTACGGCCGATGGCCATGGCCTCGCCGACCGACTTCATGGTGGTGGTCAGCCGGGCGTCCGCCGCCGGGAACTTCTCGAAGGCGAAGCGCGGGACCTTGACGACGACGTAGTCGAGGGTGGGCTCGAAGGACGCCGGGGTCTTCTCGGTGATGTCGTTGGGGATCTCGTCGAGCGTGTAGCCGACGGCCAGCCGGGCGGCGATCTTCGCGATCGGGAAGCCGGTGGCCTTGGAGGCGAGCGCCGAGGAGCGCGAGACGCGCGGGTTCATCTCGATGACGATGACCCGGCCGTCGACGGGGTTGACGGCGAACTGGATGTTGCAGCCGCCGGTGTCCACGCCGACCTCGCGGATGACGGCGATGCCGATGTCGCGCAGGGTCTGGTACTCGCGGTCGGTGAGCGTCATCGCCGGGGCGACGGTGATGGAGTCGCCGGTGTGCACGCCCATCGGGTCGAAGTTCTCGATGGAGCAGACGACCACGACGTTGTCGTTCTTGTCGCGCATCAGCTCCAGCTCGTACTCCTTCCAGCCGAGGATGGACTCCTCCAGGAGCACCTCGGTGGTCGGCGAGAGGGTCAGGCCCTGGCCGGCGATGCGGCGCAGCTCCTCCTCGTCGTGGGCGAAGCCGGAGCCGGCGCCGCCCATGGTGAAGGAGGGGCGTACGACGACCGGGTAGCCGCCCAGCTCCTCGACGCCCTTCATGACGTCGTCCATGGAGTGGCAGATGTAGGAGCGCGCGGACTCGCCGTGGCCGATCTTGCGGCGGACCGCCTCGACGACCTCCTTGAACAGGTCGCGGTCCTCGCCCTTGTTGATCGCCTCGACGTTGGCGCCGATCAGCTCGACGCCGTACTGGTCCAGGGTGCCCGACTCGTGCAGCGAGATCGCGGTGTTCAGCGCGGTCTGGCCGCCCAGGGTGGGCAGCAGGGCGTCCGGGCGCTCCTTGGCGATGATCTTCTCGACGAATTCCGGGGTGATCGGCTCGACGTACGTGGCGTCGGCGATCTCCGGGTCGGTCATGATCGTGGCCGGGTTGGAGTTGACCAGGATGACCCGCAGGCCCTCGGCCTTCAGGACCCGGCACGCCTGGGTGCCGGAGTAGTCGAACTCGGCTGCCTGGCCGATGACGATCGGGCCGGAGCCGATGACCAGGACGGACTGGATATCGGTGCGCTTAGGCACGCTGGCCCTCCATGAGCTGGACGAAGCGGTCGAACAGGTAGGCCGCGTCGTGCGGGCCCGCGGCGGCCTCGGGGTGGTACTGGACGCTGAAGGCCGGCCGGTCGAGGAGCTGGAGCCCCTCCACCACGTTGTCGTTGAGGCACACGTGGGAGACCTCGGCGCGCCCGTAGGGGGTCTCGGAGACCTGGTCGAGCGGCGCGTCCACGGCGAAGCCGTGGTTGTGCGCGGTGACCTCGACCTTGCCGGTCGTACGGTCCTGCACCGGCTGGTTGATGCCGCGGTGCCCGTACTTGAGCTTGTACGTGCCGAAGCCCAGCGCGCGGCCGAGGATCTGGTTGCCGAAGCAGATACCGAACAGCGGCGTGCCGCGCTCCAGCACGCCCCGCATGACGGAGACGGGGTGGTCGGCGGTGGCCGGGTCGCCCGGGCCGTTGGAGAAGAACACGCCGTCCGGGTTCACCGCGTACACGTCCTCGACGGTGGCGGTGGCGGGCAGCACGTGCACCTCGATGCCGCGCTCGGCCATGCGGTACGGGGTCATGCCCTTGATGCCCAGGTCCACGGCGGCGACCGTGAAGCGCTTGGTGCCCTGCGCGGGGACCACGTACGCCTCCTTTATGGCCACCTCGGCGGACAGGTCGGCGCCCTTCATCGCCGGGGCCGACTGCACCTTGGCGAGCAGCGCCGCCTCGTCGGCGAGGCCGGTGCCGGCCGGGCCGTCGAGCGCCGGGCCGGAGAAGATGCCGACCCGCATCGCACCGCGTTCGCGCAGGTGGCGGGTGAGCGCACGGGTGTCGATGCCGCTGATGCCGACGACGCCCTGGGCGGCCAGCTCGTCGTCGAGGGTGCGGGCCGAGCGCCAGTTGGACGGGGTGCGGGCGGGGTCGCGTACGACGAAGCCGGACACCCAGATGCGGGCGGACTCCGGGTCCTCGTCGTTGACGCCCGTGTTGCCGATGTGCGGGGCGGTCATGACGACGACCTGGCGGTGGTACGAGGGGTCGGTCAGGGTCTCCTGGTAGCCGGTCATGCCGGTGGAGAACACCGCCTCGCCGAAGGTCTCCCCCACGGCCCCGTAGGCGCGGCCGCGGAAGCTGCGGCCGTCCTCCAGGACGAGTATGGCGGGAGACGCCGCCCTCCTCTTCGAGGCGTTCCCCTGGATGGAGGTCGTCATCGTGCGCCTTCCGTTTCGGTGGTCTTGCTGTTCTTGCTGATCAGGTCGGTCAGAGCGGCGACCCACGCGGTGTGCTCGGCGGCCCGGTCGGACCGGAAACCGGAGTCGATCTCCTGGTCCCCGTGCGCCCAGGTGATCACCAGCAGGCCGCCCTCGGGCAGGACCTTGCCGGCGATGCCCTTGTCCAGGCGGGCGCCGCGCAGGGCCGCGGCCGGGACGAAGAAGTCCTGCGCACCGGGGCGTACGACGTCCACGCCGGCGTCGGTCAGGGTCAGCTCGGCACGGCTCCGGGTGCCCAGGCCGCGCGCGACGATGCGGTCCAGCCACTGTCCGGCGGTCGTCGAACCGTGGTAGCGGCCGGTCGTCGTCAGCAGCGGCGCACCGGCGTCCTCGGGGGCCGTGGGCAGCTCGGGCAGGTCGCCCTGGAGGGTGCCGCGCCACTTCCAGCCCTCGCGCATCAGCCAGTACAGGAGCGCGACGAACAGGAGCAGTCCGACGACCCAGCCGATCCGGGCCGCCCAGTCGGTGACCTCGGCGGACTTCTGCTCGGCTGCCAGTTGGATGAATGAAGATGTCACGCCAGTTTCCCGTCCACGACCGTTGCCCGGCCCCGCAGGAAGGTGTGGGTCACGCGACCCGGCAGCTCACGGCCCTCGTAGGGCGTGTTGCGGCTGCGGGAGGCGAAGCCCGCGGGGTCCACAGGTCCACGGTATGCCGGATCGAGCAGCGTGAGGTTGGCGGGCTCGCCAGGCGAGACGGGGCGGCCGTGGCCCTTGAGACGGCCGATCTCGGCGGGGCGGAAGGACATCCGGTCCGCGACGCCGGCCCAGTCCAGCAGGCCGGTGTCCACCATCGTGTGCTGGACGACGGACAGCGCCGTCTCCAGGCCGACCATGCCCATGGCGGCCGCGCCCCACTCGCAGTCCTTGTCCTCGTGCGGGTGCGGGGCGTGGTCGGTGGCGACGCAGTCGATGGTGCCGTCGGCCAGCGCCTCGCGCAGCGCCAGCACGTCGGCCTCCGTACGCAGCGGCGGGTTCACCTTGTAGACGGGGTTGTACGACCGTACGAGCTCGTCGGTGAGCAGCAGGTGGTGCGGGGTGACCTCGGCGGTGACGTTCCAGCCCTTGGACTTCGCCCAGCGGACGATCTCGACGGAGCCCGCGGTGGACAGGTGGCAGATGTGCACCCGCGAACCGACGTGCGCGGCGAGCAGCACGTCCCGCGCGATGATCGACTCCTCGGCGACCGCGGGCCAGCCGGCCAGGCCCAGCTCGGCGGAGACGATGCCCTCGTTCATCTGGGCGCCCTCGGTCAGCCGGGGCTCCTGGGCGTGCTGGGCGATCACGCCGTCGAAGGCCTTCACGTACTCCAGCGCGCGGCGCATGATCACCGCGTCGTCCACGCACTTGCCGTCGTCGGAGAAGACCCGGACGCCCGCGGCGGAGTCGTGCATGGCGCCCAGCTCGGCGAGCTTCTTGCCCTCCAGGCCCACGGTCACCGCGCCGACCGGCTGCACGTCGCAGTAGCCGGACTCCTTGCCCAGGCGCCAGACCTGCTCGACGACGCCCGCGGTGTCGGCGACGGGGAAGGTGTTGGCCATGGCGTGCACGGCGGTGAAGCCGCCGACGGCGGCGGCCTTGGTGCCGGTCAGGACGGTCTCGGAGTCCTCGCGGCCCGGCTCGCGCAGGTGGGTGTGCAGGTCGACCAGGCCGGGCAGCAGGATCTGGCCCGCGGCCTCGACGACGGTGACGCCCTCGGCGCTGGAGACGGTCAGGTCCGTGCCGACGGCGGTGACCGTGCCATCGGTGATCAGGACGTCCTGCGGCTCGCCACCCAGGACCTTCGCCCCGCGGATCAGGGTCTTGCTCATGATTACTTGCTCTCCTCGGTGCGAGTGGAGGGGCGGCGCGCAGCGCCTCCGTCCGGGGTGGTGGCGGGCGACGGGTGGGCGGTGGGGGCGGTGGTCGTGACGGCGGGTTCGTTGCCGCCCAGCAGCAGGTACAGGACGGCCATCCGGATGCTCACGCCGTTGGCCACCTGTTCGACGGCGGTGCAGCGCGGCGAGTCGGCGACCTCGGCGGTGATCTCCATGCCGCGGTTCATCGGGCCGGGGTGCATCACGATCGCGTGGTCGGGCATCCGGCTCATCCGGTCGCCGTCCAGGCCGTAGCGCCGCGCGTACTCCCGCTCGGTGGGGAAGAAGGCGGCGTTCATCCGCTCGCGCTGGACGCGCAGCATCATCACCGCGTCGGACTTGGTCAGCACCGCGTCGAGGTCGTAGCTGACCTCGCAGGGCCACCGCTCGACGCCGACCGGCACCAGGGTGGGCGGCGCGACCAGCGTCACCTCGGCGCCCAGCGTGGTCAGCAGGTGGACGTTGGAGCGGGCGACGCGGCTGTGCAGGATGTCGCCGACGATGGTGATGTGGCGGCCGGAGAGGTTCTGGCCCGCGCCGTCGGTCAGGTGCCGGCGCATGGTGAAGGCGTCCAGCAGGGCCTGGGTGGGGTGCTCGTGCGTACCGTCGCCCGCGTTGACGACCGAGCCGCCGATCCAGCCGGAGGTGGCCAGGCGGTGCGGGGCGCCGGAGTCGCCGTGCCGGATGACGACGGCGTCCGCGCCCATCGCCTCCAGAGTCAGCGCGGTGTCCTTCAGGGACTCGCCCTTGGAGACGGACGAGCCCTTCGCGGAGAAGTTGATGACGTCCGCCGAGAGCCGCTTGGCGGCGGCCTCGAAGGAGATACGGGTGCGCGTGGAGTCCTCGAAGAAGAGGTTGACGACGGTGCGTCCGCGCAGGGTGGGGAGCTTCTTGATCGGCCGGTCCGCCACCCGGGCCATCTCCTCGGCGGTGTCGAGGATCAGGACGGCGTCGTCGCGGGTGAGGTCGGCGGCCGAGATGAGATGACGCTTCATCCGGTTTTCTCCGTGAGTGGTGGAGGGGTACGGGTATGTCCGTCGAGCAGGCATGGCTGGGGGCCCGGGCGCACCGGGTCCGTCCAGGGGTGTGCTACTGCTCGCCGGCCGGGGCGGTCTGCTTGACACCGAGCAGTACGGCGTCGCGGCCGTCCTCCTCGGTGAGCTGGACCTTGACCGTCTCCCGCAGCGACGTGGGGAGGTTCTTGCCCACATAGTCGGCGCGGATCGGCAGCTCGCGGTGGCCGCGGTCGACGAGGACCGCCAGCTGCACGGCGCGCGGCCGGCCGATGTCGTTCAGGGCGTCGAGGGCGGCGCGGATCGTCCGGCCGGAGAAGAGCACGTCGTCGACGAGGAGGACCACACGGCCCTCGATGCCGTCACCGGGGATGTCGGTGCGCGCGAGGGCACGGGCCGGGCCCAGGCGCAGGTCGTCGCGGTACATCGTGATGTCGAGCGAACCGACCGGGACGGCGCGTCCGGTGATCTCTTCGAGCTTGGCGGCCAGCCGGCGGGCGAGGAAGACGCCGCGGGTGGGGATGCCGAGGAGCACCACGTCGTCGGCGCCCTTGGCGCGTTCGACGATCTCGTGGGCGATGCGGGTGAGCATGCGCGTGATGTCCGGCCCTTCGAGGACCGGACGCGCAGCGTTGGAGCTGGGGGCGTCCATGACGAACGGACCTCCTTCTCCGCCTCACAGGACGGACTTTAAAGGACGTCGGGGTTACGCCGTTCACGGTACCAGGACCTGCGGCGGAGTCCGAGCGCACCCCTTCGGGGCCACCGTGTGACTCATTCGGCTTGACGATGCCGAATTACGCTGCGTAACCTCACAGTGAGTTACCAGCCGCGCGGCCCGCGCCGCACGTCTACACAGCGTCCGGGGAGCTTTATGTCCAGCGAATACGCCAAACAGCTCGGGGCCAAGCTCCGCGCCATCCGCACCCAGCAGGGCCTCTCTCTCCACGGTGTCGAGGAGAAGTCCCAGGGCCGCTGGAAGGCCGTCGTGGTGGGCTCGTACGAGCGCGGCGACCGTGCCGTGACCGTACAGCGCCTGGCCGAGCTGGCCGACTTCTACGGGGTTCCGGTGCAGGAGCTGCTGCCGGGCACGACCCCGGGCGGCGCGGCCGAGCCGCCGCCGAAGCTGGTCCTGGACCTGGAGCGCCTCGCCCACGTCCCCGCCGAGAAGGCCGGCCCGCTGCAGCGCTACGCCGCCACGATCCAGAGCCAGCGCGGTGACTACAACGGCAAGGTGCTCTCGATCCGCCAGGACGACCTGCGCACCCTCGCGGTGATCTACGACCAGTCGCCTTCCGTGCTGACCGAGCAGCTGATCAGCTGGGGCGTGCTGGACGCCGACGCACGCCGCGCGGTGCAGCACGAGGACATCTGACCTCACGGGGGTCACCTGCAGAAACGTACCGCCGCTTCCGATCGCCTCGGGAGCGGCGGTTTTCTGTGCCCGGGGCCACGTCCTCGGCGTCCCGTACATGCGAAGGGGCCCGGAGCGTGTCGCACGCTCCGGGCCCCTTCACGGATCCACCACGCCTCAGTGCGCCTCGTCGCGCCGCAGGCTGGGCTTCAGTTCCTTCAGGCGGGCCAGCAGTCCGTTGACGAAGGCCGGGGATTCGTCCGTGGAGAACTCCTTGGCCAGCTGTACCGCTTCGTCGATCGCCACGGCGTCCGGCGTCTCGTCCACCCAGATCAGCTCGTACGCACCGAGCCGCAGGACGTTGCGGTCGACCGTCGGCATCCGGTCCAGCGTCCAGCCGACGGAGTAGGAGGAGAGCAGCTCGTCGATGCGCGCGATGTGCTCCGCGTACCCCTCGACCAGTTGCAGGGTGTACTCGTTGACCGGCGGCTGCCGCGGGTCGGTCCGGGCGTGACGCATCCAGTCCGCCAGCACGGACTGCACGTCGGCACCGCGCTGGTCGGCCTCGAAGAGGATCTGGAAGGCGCGCTTACGGGCCTTGTTGCGGGCGGCCACGGTTAGCTGTTCACCCGGCCGAGGTACTCGCCGGAGCGGGTGTCGACCTTGATCTTCTCGCCGGTCGTGATGAAGAGCGGCACCTGGATCTGGTAGCCGGTCTCCAGCGTGGCGGGCTTGGTGCCGCCGGTGGAGCGGTCGCCCTGGACACCGGGCTCGGTCTCCTGGATGGTCAGCTCGACCGCGGCCGGCAGCTCGACGTAGAGCACGTTGCCGTCGTGCTGCGCCACGACCGCCTCGAAGCCTTCGAGCAGGTAGTTGGCGGCGTCACCGACGGTCTTGCGGTCGATGTGCAGCTGGTCGTAGGTGTCCATGTCCATGAAGACGAAGTACTCGCCGTCCATGTACGAGAACTGCATGCCGCGCTTGTCGACGTTGGCCGTCTCGACCTTCACACCGGCGTTGAAGGTCTTGTCCACCACCTTGCCGGACAGCACGTTCTTGAGCTTGGTGCGGACGAAGGCCGGGCCCTTGCCGGGCTTGACGTGCTGGAACTCGACGACGGACCAGAGCTGGCCGCCTTCGAGCTTGAGCACCAGGCCGTTCTTGAGGTCGTTCGTGGAAGCCACGGTTGCGGAATCTCCTGGACTGCGGGTGGTGGGACTTCGGGCACCCGCGCGGCGAACCGGTCCGGCTCAGAGCGCGAGCAGCTCCTTGGTCGTGATCGTGAGTAGCTCGGGTCCGCCGTCCGCCTCGGGGCGGACGACGAGTGTGTCGTCGATCCGGACACCGCCACGGCCCGGGAGGTGAACCCCCGGATCGACGGTGACCGGCACGCAAGCGTCCAGTTTACCCATGGCCGCAGGTGACAGCCGAGGGTCCTCGTCGATTTCGAGGCCCACGCCGTGTCCGGTACCCGGTCCGAGCCGCTCCCCGTACCCCGCGCCGACCAGCACCTGGCGCGCCGCCCGGTCCACCTCACGGCACTCCACACCCGGCGCCAGGGTCTCCCGGCCGGCCCGCTGGGCTGCGAAAACGAGGTCGTACAGCTCGATCTGCCAGTCCGCGGGCGTGGTGCCGATGACGAACGTACGGCCGATCTCGCAACGGTAACCCCGGTAGTTCGCACCCAGGTTGACGGACAGGAAGTCACCTTCCTCGACCCGTCGGTCGGTGGGCAGATGTCCGGGTCGTCCCGCATGGGGACCGGAGGCGACCGAGGTGGCGAAGGCGGGGCCGTCCGCGCCGTGGTCGACCAGACGGCGCTCCAGCTCCAGGGCGAGATGCCGCTCGGTACGGCCCACCAGGATCGACTCCAGCAGTTCGCCGAGGGCCTGGTCGGTGATCTCGGCGGCGATCCGCAGGCAGGCGATCTCCTCGTCGTCCTTGACGACCCGCTGCGCCTCGACGGCGCGGGCCAGGTCGGCGAGCCGCAGCCGCGGGGCGACCTGGGCCAGCGCGCGGTGCCGGGCGACCGTGAGGTGGTGCTCCTCGACGGCCAGCGAGCCCGCTCCGGCCCGTGCGGCCTGCTCGGCGGCGGCCACGACCGTATCGCCGTCCGAGCCGGGCAGCTCGCAGACCCGCAGCTCCTCGGCGGGCCGTCCCTCCGTGGGATCGCCGCTCAGCGGCCCCTCGGTCAGCAGCAGGTCGTCGGCGGGCCCGAGCAGCAGGGCCGCGCCGGGCGGCGCGCAGCCGGTCAGGTAGCGGACGTTGGCGGGACGCGAGATCAGCGCCGCGGCGCTGCCGGCGGCGACGCAGCGGTCGCGCAGCCGCGTACGCCGGGCCGAGTAGAGCTCGGACATGCACCGAGCGTACGGGCCCCGGCCGAACCCGGCCGGTCGGACGGGGCCGGGCGGGGGACTGCGTGGTGCGGGGAGGGCCGCGTGATGCGGGGAGGGCCGCGTGATGCGGGGAGAGTCCGCGTGGTGCGGGGGCCGCGTGGTGCAGGGGGGCCGCGTAGTGCGGGGAGAGTCCGCGTGGTGCGGGGTGGACGGGGGCGCCCACCCACCCCGCCCCCGCTACCAGCTCGGCGGGCTCGCGATGCTCCGGGCGACCACGTCGTCCAGGAGGCGTGCGGTGGTGGGCACGTCGTGCGCGGAGTTGTCGATGATGGGCAGGCCGGAGCCGTACCAGCCCGCCATCCGGCCGTGGATGCGGGCGACCTCCTCGTCGGACAGGCGCCGGTTGCCCGTACGGCGGGCGTTGCGCTCCAGGACGATCTCCAGGCCCGGCAGCAGCACGATCGGCAGCAGCCCGGGGCCCACGTGCCGCTTCCAGCCGCCGAGGCCGATGACCGGGCGGTCCGGGAAGACGGCGTCGTCGAGGATGCAGGAGATGCCGTTGGCGAGGAAGTTGCGGGCCGCGAAGCCGCAGGTGCGGCGGGCCAGGCGGTACTGCGCCTCGGAGTGGTCGTTCCAGCCGGCCTGGGGGTCGGCGAAGCCGGACCGTACCCATTCGCGGACGTCGTCCAGGCTGATGTGCGCGGTGGGCACCCGCCGGGTGTCGGCCCAGTGCCGGGCGACGCTGGTCTTGCCGGCGCCCGCCGGACCGATGAGGAGCACGGCCACGGCGGCGTGCGCCGCGTCCGGCGCCGAGGTGCCGGCGGGCGGGCTGGGCAGCGCGACGGGGGCACCGGGCGGCAACTGGACGTGCCCGGTGGCCTCGGCGGACGGCGGCGCGGTCGGCGCGCCGTGCGGCGGTGCGGCGGGCGGCGGGGGCGCGGGCCAGCCGGGCGCGGGCGGCGCGGCCTGCGGCTGGTGCTGATGCTGGTGCTGATGCGGCGGTATGGGGTGGCCGGGGCCGGTCGCCGGGCTCATGGTGGCGGCCAGGCCCGGCACCGGTCCATGAGGCGGTGGCAGCGGAGTCCCCCCTGCGTGCTGCATCCGGTGGCTCTCCGTCTCGTGCGGTCGAATCTCGTGGCCGCCCGTGGCGTGCGGAGGGCTCGCGGTACGGCGGGACTGTCGTCCGTACGGTGCGCGCGCGTCCGGTGCGCCGGGCGTCCGGCCCGGGTGGGCCGAGGTGGTTGTCCGGCGAACGGTACCCAAAGAAGGTGGCCGCAGTCCTCCCCGGCGGGGCGGCCGGTGTCCCCGGCAGGCGACGGGTGCCCCAGGCAGGGCGGCCGGTGTCCCCGGCAGGACGGCCGGTGACCCCGGCAAGGGCGACGGGTGCCCCAGGCAGGGGCGGTCGGTCTTCCCCGCAGGGCGGTCGGTCTCCCGGGCAGGGCGGCCGACGTCCCCAGCAGGGCGGCGGGTGCCCAAGCGGGGGCGGCCGGTCTCCCGGGCAAGGCGACCGGTGCCCCCGGCAGGCGACGGGTGCCCCAAGCAGGGGCGGCCGGTCTCCCGGGCAAGGCGGCCGACGTCCCCGGCCGTCGACAGGGCGACGGCCGGGGACAGGGCGACGGCACGACGGCCGGGGGCGCGCGGGTGGGCTCAGCCCGTGAGTTCGGCGGCCAGCGCGCGTAGCGCCAGCTCGTAGGAGCCGATGCCGAAGCCGGCGATCGTACCGCTGGCCACGGCCGCGATCACCGAGGTGTGGCGGAACTCCTCGCGCGCGTACGGGTTGGAGATGTGCACCTCGACGAGCGGCGCGGTGCGCTGCGCGGCGGCGTCCCGCATCGCGTACGAGTAGTGGGTGAACGCGCCGGGGTTGATGACGACCGGAACCGAGCCGTCCGCCGCCTCGTGCAGCCAGCGGACCATCTCGCCCTCGTCGTTGGTCTCCCGGACCTCGGCCGCCAGGCCCAGCTCCTTGCCGAGCGCGGTGCAGCGCTCGACCAGCCCGGCGTACGACGTGGCGCCGTACACGTCGGGCTCACGGGAGCCCAGCCGGCCGAGGTTGGGCCCGTTGAGGACCAGGACGCGCCTCACGCGGCGATCTCCGCGTGCGCGGCGAGCAGCATCGCCGGGTCCGGGCCCTCCAGGACCGTGGGCTTGGCCAGGCCGTCCAGGACGATGAAGCGCAGCCGGTCGCCGCGGGTCTTCTTGTCGACCTTCATCGTCTCCAGCAGCTTGGGCCACTGGTCGCCCCGGTAGGTCAGCGGCAGGCCGACCGCGCCCAGCACGGTGCGGTGCCGGTCGGCGGTCGCGTCGTCCAGCCGGCCGGCGATCCGGCCCAGCTCGGCGGCGAAGACCATGCCGACGGAGACGGCCGCGCCGTGCCGCCAGTTGTAGCGCTCGTTCTTCTCGATGGCGTGCGCGAGGGTGTGCCCGTAATTGAGGATCTCGCGGAGTCCGGACTCCTTGAGGTCGGCGGAGACGACCTCGGCCTTGACCCGGATGGCGCGCTCTATCAGCTCGGCGGTGTGCGGTCCGTCGGGGCGCTTGGCACCCTCGGGGTCGGACTCGATCAGGTCCAGGATCGCCGGGTCGGCGATGAAGCCCGCCTTGATGACCTCGGCGAGCCCGGAGACGTAGTCGTGCACCGGCAGGGAGTCCAGCGCGGCCAGGTCGCACAGCACGCCGGCCGGCGGGTGGAAGGCGCCGACCAGGTTCTTGCCCTCGGCGGTGTTGATGCCGGTCTTGCCGCCGACCGCGGCGTCGACCATGCCGAGCACGGTGGTCGGTACGGCGATCCAGCGCACGCCGCGCAGCCACGTCGCGGCCACGAAGCCCGCCACATCGGTGGTGGCGCCGCCGCCGACGCCCACGATCACGTCGGTACGGGTGAAGCCGGTCTGGCCCAGCGCCTTCCAGCAGTACGCCGCGACCTCGGCGGTCTTGGCCTCCTCGGCGTTGGGCAGCTGGACGGCGATGGCCTCGTACCCCTGGCCCGCCAGGTCCTCGCGCAGCGCCTCGCCGGTGGCGGCCAGCGCCTCCGGGTGCAGTACCGCGACCCGCTGGGCCTTCTTGCCGATCAGGCCCGTCAGCTCGCCCAGCAGCTGCCGGCCGACCAGGACCTCGTACGGGTCGGTGCCCGCGGTGCCGCCGACCTGGATACGGGTGGCCTGCTCCGTCACGGGTGTTCCTCTCTCCCGGACGTGCCGGGCGCCGCGGCGTCCGCCGCCGGCGTCCCGGCCTCCGGTGGTGTGTGTAGCTGCAATGCGTCCAGTACGGCGTCGGCGACCTCTTCGGGCGTCCGGCTGTCTGTGGCGACCACGGCCCGCGCGACCTCCGTGTACAGCGGCCGTCGCGCCTCCATCAGCTCGCGCCAGCGCTGCCGCGGGTTGACGGCGAGCAGCGGGCGCGGCGCGTCCAGCCCCACGCGCCGTACGGCGTCGGCCAGTTGGACGTCCAGGAAGACGACGGGCAGTCCGGCGAGCAGGGCGCGGGTGCCCTCGTCCATGATCGCTCCGCCGCCGAGCGAGAGCACCCCGGGGTGGCTCTCGACCGCGGCGCGTACGGCCTGCCGCTCCAGCTCACGGAAGTGCGGCTCGCCGTGGTCGATGAAGATCTCCGGGATGGGCTTGCCCGCGCCCGCCTCGATGTCCGCGTCGGTGTCGCGGTACCCGGCGCCGAGCCGCTCGGCCAGCAGGGCCCCCACGGTGGACTTCCCCGCGCCCGGGGGGCCCACCAGCACCACGAGCGGCGGCGTCACTTGATCGCCAGGCCGTCGAGGAAGGAGCGCACGTTGCGGCGGGTCTCCGGCACGCTGTCGCCGCCGAACTTCTCCGCCACCGCGTCGGCCAGCACCAGCGCGACCATCGCCTCGGCGACGATGCCGGCCGCGGGGACCGCGCACACGTCGGAGCGCTGGTGGTGGGCCTGCGTCGCCTCGCCGGTGGTCACGTCGACGGTGGCCAGGGCGCGCGGGACGGTCGCGATCGGCTTCATCGCGGCCCGTACGCGCAGCAGCTCACCGGTGGTCAGACCGCCCTCGGTGCCCCCGGAGCGGCCGGTGGTGCGGCGAATGCCCTCGTCGGTGGAGACGATCTCGTCGTGCGCCTGGGAGCCGGGCACCCGGGCCAGGTCGAAACCGTCGCCGACCTCGACGCCCTTGATGGCCTGGATGCCCATGAGGGCACCGGCCAGCCGCGCGTCCAGCCGCCGGTCCCAGTGCACGTGCGAGCCGAGGCCGACGGGCACGCCGTACGCCAGCACCTCGACCACACCGCCGAGGGTGTCGCCGTCCTTGTGGGCCTGGTCGATCTCGGCGACCATCGCCGCGCTCGCCTCCGGGTCCAGGCAGCGCACCGGGTCGGCGTCCAGCCGCTCCACGTCCGAGGGCTTGGGCACCACGCCGTACGGGGCCTTGGCGGCGGCCAGCTCGACCACGTGCGAGACGATCTCGATGCCGGCCGTCTCCTTGAGGTAGGAGCGGGCGACCGTGCCGAGCGCGACGCGGGCCGCGGTCTCGCGGGCGGAGGCGCGCTCCAGGATCGGGCGGGCCTCGTCGAAGCCGTACTTCTGCATGCCGGCCAGGTCCGCGTGGCCGGGGCGGGGGCGGGTCAGCGGGGCGTTACGGGCCAGTTCGGCCAGCTCCGCCGGGTCGACCGGGTCGGCCGCCATGACCTTTTCCCACTTGGGCCACTCGGTGTTGCCGACCATGATGGCGACGGGCGAGCCGAGGGTGCGGCCGTGCCGGACGCCGCCGAGGAAGGTGACCTCGTCGCGCTCGAACTTCATGCGGGCACCGCGGCCATAGCCGAGCCGGCGACGGGCCAGGGCGTCCGCCACCATGTCCGTGGTGATCGGGACGCCGGCCGGGAGGCCCTCCAGCGTCGCCACGAGTGCGGGGCCGTGCGACTCCCCCGCCGTCAGCCAGCGCAACCTGCTCAACGATGCTCCTCATGTCCTGCTACTGCGCGAACAGTCTTCCCCTGATCCTCCCACGTCCGCCCGCGCGGCCCGCTTCCCGTCCAGGAAACGGACCGGTACCGGGGCGGGCGGGGCGGACGGGACAGGCGTCAAGGGCCCGGGCGCGGCCGCAGGTGCCGGGTCACCGCCCGGCGAGCGCCGCCTCCCCCGCCGCGCGCATCGCCTCCAGGGGAGCCGGGGACCGCCCCGTCATCTGCTCCACCTGGAGTACGGCCTGGTGGACCAGGAGGTCCAGGCCGCCCACGACCGCGCCGCCACGGGCGCCCCACGCCGTGGCGAGGGTGGTCGGCCACGGCTCGTACAGGACGTCGAAGAGGGTGCCGGGCTGTTCGGGCACGTCGGCGGCGAGCGCGTCGGTGGCCCCGGCCGGGGTGGTGGCGATGACGAGCGGCGCTTCGAAGGCCGCGGCCGCCTGCGACCAGTCGGCGGTACGGACGTCCACACCGAGCCGCTCGCCCCAGCCGCGCATCTCCGCGGCCCGCGCCTCGCTGCGTACGTAGGCGGTCACCTCGCCGACGCAGATCCGGGAGAGGGCCGCGAGCGCGGAGGAGGCGGTGGCGCCGGCGCCCAGGACGGCGGCCTGTTCGACCTGCCGCACACCGCGCTCGCGCAGGGCGGCCAGCATGCCCGGGATGTCGGTGTTGTCGCCCACGCGCCGTCCGTCCTCGGTGAAGACGACCGTGTTCACGGCCTCCACGGAGGCGGCGGTGTCGCTGATCCCGTCCAGCAGCGGGATCACCGCCCGCTTGAGCGGCATGGTCAGGGAGAGCCCCGCCCAGCCGCCGTCCAGCCCCGCCATGAAGCCGGGCAGCGCGGCCTCGTCGATCTCGTGCCGGCCGTACTCCCAGCCGGTCAGGCCCAGCTCGGCGTAGGCGGCCCGGTGCAGGACCGGGGACAGGGAATGGGCGATGGGCGACCCGAGGACCGCCGCACGGTGTCGGCCCTGGACTTCACTGGACATGCTGCTCCTCAGCTCGGACCCGCGAAACGATAGACGAACCGTCGCGCGGCGGCCGGAGCGCCCCCGGACCGGCGGCGGACCTCCCGGACCGGCAGCGGACCTTTCCGGACCGGCAGCGGGAAGCCCCGGACCGGCCGCCGCAGTCCCGCGGCGGCGGCCGGCGCCCGGGCCTACGACTGGCGCTTGCGCTTGTTGAACTGCTCGACCAGCTTCTCGTGGTCCTTGAGGTTGGTCGTGAAGTCCGTCTTCTTGCCGTCGATCGAGATGAAGAACAGCCACTTGGCGCTGTCGTCCGGGTCGATGGTCGCCTTCAGCGCGTCCTCGCCGGGGTTGCCGATCGGTCCCGGCGGCAGGCCCTTGTAGAAGTACGTGTTGTACGCGTCGTCGTAGTTGCGGATCTCCCGCGTACTGATGTCGATCTTGCTCTGGTTCTTCAGGTAGTTGTACGTGGAGTCGAATTCCAGCTTCTGGTTCGTGACCGTGTTGCTGGGCGCCAGCCGGTTGTAGACGACCGCGGCCATCTTGCGGAAGTCGTCGTGGGTGATGCCCTCGGCCTGGGTGAGACTGGCGACCGTGATCAGGTCCAGCGGCGACTTGAGGCCGAACTTCTTCGCGTTCTCCTCCAGGTCGTACTTGGTGTACTCCCGGTTGGCCCGCGCCACCATCTCCTTGAGGACGTCCGCCGGCTTCGCCGCGCCGCTGACGCTGTAGGTGGAGGGGTAGAGGAACCCTTCCAGCGGGTCCTTGATCTTCGGGTTGCTGTTCGCCCAGGACGGCAGGCCGAGGTTCTTGGCCTGGGAGACGGCCACGTCCTTGGTCGTACCGGGCTTCAGGCGCAGCTTCTTGTCGATCAGCTCGTAGACGGCGCCGCTGCGCAGGCCCTCGCGGACGGTGAGGCCGTTGCGGCTCTTGGGGTCCAGCATGAGCTTGACCGCGGCCGCCGCCGACATCTGCTTGCGCAGCGAGTAGGCACCGGGCTGGAGCCGCTTGCCCTGGTCGTTCTCGCTCGCCGCCTCGGTGAAGGCGTCGGCGCTCTTGACCACACCCTCGCGCTTGAGGATCAGGCCCATCTTCAGGACGGTGCTGTCCGCCGGGATCTGGACCTGGACCTCTCCGCTGCCCTCCCCTTCGAAGTCGGGGGCCGGGCCGAAGTGGCTCTTCCAGAAGTCGTAGCCGAAGTAGGCCACCGCGCCGCCGCCGACGACGAAGACACCGGCGACGATCAGGCAGGCCATCCGGCTGCGCTGCTTGGTCTTCTTGCCGCGGCGCTCCCGGCCGGCGCGGCGTTCCTCGCGCGGGTCGGTGTCGGTGCCGGCGTCGTCGTGGCCGTCCCGCTCGTCGCGCTCGTCCTGGAAGAAGGAGTGCGCCGGATCGCGTACCTGCTCGTCCTGGTCCGGCCCGGGAGCGGCCCGGAAGTCGTCGCCGGGCGGGGACGGGTGCGGCGGCTGGCGCAGCTGCTCCGGCCGTACGGCCTCGAACTGGGCGGACTGGCCGACCTGGTCACCCTGGTCGCCCTGGCCCTGCTGCGGTCCGTGGGGACCGGGCTGCCCGTGCGGGCCGGGCTGTCCGTGCGATCCCTGCTGCCCGGCCTGCTGCCGGAGGTGCTGCGGCCGCGGCGGCGGGTAGGCGTCCTGCGTTCCGTAGTAATCGGGACTCTGGCCGCTGTACGGGTCGACCGGCGGGTGCTGTCCGTACGGGTCGTACGGGGCGCCGCCGCCCTGCGAGGCGTCCCATCCGCCGCCGTACTGCTGCTGGGCCGGGGGGTAGGGACCGGACAGCTCGTCCCACTGCCGGTCCTGCGGCCGCTGCCCGTAAGACGGCTGACCGCCGTGCTGCGGACCGCCGTGCTGGGGACCGCCATGCTGTTGGGCACCGCCATGCTGCTGGCCCCCGTGCTGCGGACCGCCGTGCTGCTGCCCTCCGTAGGCGGCCTGCTGCCGGCCGCCGTACTGCCCCCCGTAGGAACCTTGCTGAGGTTGTTGCGGCTGGCCCCCGTAATGACCCTGGTCTCCGTAGAGAGGGTCGTCGGGATGCCACGGTTCGGAGCCGTAGCCCCGGCCATACTCAGTCATCGATCCCCTAGAGCCGCGAGGCGGTGCGCTCCTGGGTGGCAGCGCCTGCGGTACCGACCGCCTCTTTCTGCACGTGCGGTTGTTCGATCCGCCGCGACGTCGCGCGGAACGTTACCGTACCGCGATCAGATGACCACTTCGACGCTCTCTCCGGGTGGGTGACCGGACACCCGTTCGGTCTCCAGCGCGCTCTGCAGAATCACCACGGCAGCGGCCTGATCCACCACCGAACGGCCCTTCTTGCTGCGGACCCCGGAGGCCCGCAGCCCCTGCGTGGCTGTGACGGTTGTCATGCGCTCATCGACGAGACGTACCGCCACCGGAGCGATCCCGCGCGCCATCTCCTGCGCGAAGGCCCGCACCTTGGCCGCGGCCGGCCCCTCTCCCCCGTTCAGGGAGCGGGGCAGGCCGACGACGACCTCGATGGGCTCGTACTCCTCGACGATCGCCTTCAGGCGCCGGTGCGCGGCCGGGACGTCCCGGCCGGGCACCGTCTCCACGGGCGTCGCGAGGACCCCGTCGGGGTCGCACGAGGCGACCCCGATCCGGGCGTCCCCCACGTCGATGGCGAGGCGCCTGCCGCGCCGCATCTCCCTCACGCGCTCAGGCCGCCTCGGCCACGAGGCGCTCGACGGCCTCGACGGCCTCGGGCACCGCGGCGGCGTTCTGGCCGCCGCCCTGGGCCACGTCCGGCTTGCCGCCACCGCCGCCGCCGAGCGTCTTGGCGGCCGTACGGACCAGGTCACCGGCCTTGATGCCGCGCTCGCGGGCGGCCTCGTTGGTGGCGATGACGGTCAGCGGGCGGCCGTTGGCCACGGTGAACAGGGCGACCACGGCCGGGCGGTCGCCCGGGATGCGGCCGCGCACGTCCAGCACCAGCTTGCGCAGGTCGTCGGCGGAGGTGCCGTCGGCGACCTGGGCGGCGGCCAGCGCGACACCCCGGACGTCCTTGGCGCCCTGGGCCAGCCCGGCGGCGGCCTGGAGGACCTTCTCGGCGCGGTAGCGCTCGATCTCCTTCTCGGCCTCGCGGAGCTTGGCCAGCATCCCGGAGACCTTCTCGGGCAGCTCCTCGGGGCGGCCCTTGACCAGCTCGGTCAGCTGCGAGACGACGGTGTGCTCGCGGGCGAGGAACTGGTACGCGTCCACGCCGACCAGGGCCTCCACGCGGCGCACGCCGGAGCCGATGGAGGACTCACCGAGCAGCTTGACCAGGCCCAGCTGGGCGGTGTTGGCGACGTGCGTGCCGCCGCACAGCTCCTTGGAGAAGTCGCCGATGGTCACCACGCGCACCCGGTCGCCGTACTTCTCGCCGAACTCGGCGATGGCGCCCTGCTTCTTGGCGTCCTCCATGCTCATCACCTCGGCCTGGACGTCCAGCTCGCGGGAGAGCACCTCGTTGATGCGCTGCTCGACGTCGGTCAGGACGGTGCCGGGCACGGCGGCCGGCGAGCCGAAGTCGAAGCGGAAGCGGCCCGGGGAGTTCTCCGAACCGGCCTGCGCGGCGGTCGGGCCGAGCGCGTCGCGCAGCGCCTGGTGGGTGAGGTGGGTGGCGCTGTGGGCGCGGGCGATGGCCCGGCGGCGCTTGACGTCGATGGTGGCGTATGCGGACGAGCCGACCACGACCTCGCCGACCTGGACGACGCCCTTGTGCACCGTGACGCCGGGGACCGGCCGCTGCACGTCGCGGACCTCGACGACGGCGCCGGACTCCAGCCGGATGCGGCCGGTGTCGGCGAGCTGGCCGCCGCCCTCGGCGTAGAAGGGGGTGCGGTCCAGGACGACCTCGACCTCGTCGCCCTCGTGGGCGGCGGGCGCGGAGACGCCGTTGGCCAGCAGGCCCACGACGGTGGACTCGCCCTCGGTGTGGCTGTAGCCGGTGAAGACGGTGGCGCCGGCGCGGTCGGCGACCTCGCGGTAGGCGGACAGGTCGGCGTGGCCGTGCTTCTTGGCCTGGGCGTCGGCCTTGGCGCGCTCCCGCTGCTCCTTCATCAGCCGGCGGAAGCCGTTCTCGTCCACCGAGAGGCCCTGTTCCGCGGCCATTTCGAGGGTGAGGTCGATGGGGAAGCCCCAGGTGTCGTGGAGCAGGAACGCCTTGTCGCCGGGGAGCACCGTGCTGCCGGCGGCCTTGGTCTCGCTGACCGCGGTGTCCAGGATGTTGGTGCCGGCCTTGAGCGTCTTGAGGAAGGCGGCCTCCTCGGCGAGCGCCACCGTCTCGATGCGCTTGCGGTCCTCCAGCAGCTCCGGGTACTGCTGGCCCATCGTCTTGATGACGACGTCCAGCAGGTCGTGGACGACCGGGCCGGTGGCGCCGAGCAGGCGCATGTTGCGGATGGCGCGGCGCATGATGCGGCGCAGCACGTAGCCGCGGCCCTCGTTGCCGGGGGTGACGCCGTCGCCGATGAGCATGGTGGACGTCCGCATGTGGTCGGCGACCACGCGCAGCGACACGTCGGTGTCCTCGCCGGCGCCGTAGCGCACGCCGGTCAGCTCGCCGGCCTTGTCGATGACGACACGCAGGGTGTCGGTCTCGTACATGTTGTGGACGCCCTGGAGGATCATCGCCAGGCGTTCCAGGCCGAGGCCGGTGTCGATGTTCTGGCTCGGCAGGTCACCGAGGATCTCGAAGTCCTCCTTGCCGGTGCCGGCGCCGCGCTCGTACTGCATGAAGACCAGGTTCCAGATCTCCACGTACCGCTCGTCGTTGACGGCCGGGCCGCCCTCGACGCCGAACTCCGGGCCGCGGTCGTAGTTGATCTCGGAGCACGGGCCGCACGGACCCGGCACGCCCATGGACCAGTAGTTCTCCGACTTGCCCAGGCGCTGGATGCGCTCCTTGGGCACGCCGACGACCTCGTGCCAGATGCGCTCGGCCTCGTCGTCGTCCAGGTAGACGGTGATCCAGAGCTTCTCCGGGTCCAGGCCGTAGCCGCCGTCCGCCTGCGAGCTGGTCAGCAGCTCCCAGGCGTACGTGATGGCGCCTTCCTTGAAGTAGTCGCCGAAGGAGAAGTTGCCGCACATCTGGAAGAACGTGCCGTGCCGGGTGGTCTTGCCGACCTCTTCGATGTCCGGCGTGCGCACGCACTTCTGGACGCTGGTGGCGCGGGCGAAGGGCGGCTTGACCTCGCCGAGGAAGTACGGCTTGAAGGGCACCATGCCCGCGGGGACCAGCAGCAGCGTCGGGTCGTCCGCGATGAGCGACGCCGACGGCACGACGGTGTGCCCGCGCTCCTCGAAGAAGCGCAGCCAGCGGCGGCGGATTTCAGCCGACTCCATCAGTGGTCCTCATTTCCGGTCGGTCCGGTCGGTCCGGGTGTTCTCGTACGGTGCTGCGTGATCTGGTACTGCGTCGTTTCGAGCGCGGTGCGGGGGCGCGCCGGCGGCAGCTCGCGGGCGTCACCCCGGTCCGTCAGGCCCAGTGCTTCGTGCAGCTGCCCTTCACGGTCCGCCATTCCCGTCCGGACGTCCAACGCGAATTGGCGCAGCCGCTGTCCGGTCTCGACGGCCTTGTCGGCGGCCTGCGCCGCGAGGCTGTCGGGCTGGAGCTTGCGCAGCTTGCGGTTGACCTTGGTGGTGGCCCAGACTCCGGCGGCGGCGCCGGTGGTGAACCAGAATGCGCGGCGGAACATCGCGGCGATCAGTCCTTGGAGCGACGGTTGCGGCGCCCGCCTCGGCGGGCTGCGGGCAGGGTACGGCCGACGACGGTGCGCTTCGGCTCGGGCGGCGCGCCCTTCTTGCCGATCGCGCGGCGCACGCCGTAGCCGAACGCCGCGACCTTGACCAGCGGTCCGCCGAACGCGGAGGAGACGGTCGAGGAGAGCGCGGAGGCGTTGGCGGTGACCTCCTGGACGTCGGAGGCGATCGCGTCGACGCGGGCGAGCTGGGTGTGCGCGGAGCGGACGGTCGCGGACGCGTCGGCCAGGAGGGGTACGGCCTGTTCGGACACCTCGGCGACCATCTTGGTCGTCGCCTTGAGCGTCTGTGCGAGCCTCACCAGCACGAGGGCGAGGAAGGACACGAGGATCGCCCAGAAGACGGCCACGAGGATCCCGGCCACCTCTCCACCGGACACGTTGGCACCACTCTCCGACTGATTTGGTCTGGTCCCGTCCTGCTCGAACGGCAGAGCCCGAGCCTATCGCGCCGCGGCCGTCCGCCCGTACCGCGTATCCCGTGCGGCGCGGGGCCCACCGCCGGGCGATTGTACGGTGCGCACACCTGCGAGTACGCTCCGTGTTCCATGCGACGCTCCCTGCGCCCCGGTCCCGTTTCCCGCCCGTTCACCGCGCGCCTGCGGGTGCCCGGGAACCTGCCCGCGGAGCTGACCCGGTTCGTCGGCCGTGGCGGCGAGCTGGCCGCGCTCGCCGGTCACCTGGAGGATGCCCGGCTGGTGACGCTCACCGGTGTCGGCGGGGTCGGGAAGACCCGGCTCGCCACCCAGGCCGCAGCGATCTTGCAGGATCGCTTCTGCGATGGGGTGTGGCTGGTCGAACTGGCCGCCCTGCGCCACGGCGGCCTGCTGGACCACGCCGTCGCCGAGACGCTGGGCCTCGCCGACCACACCGGCCGGCCGCCGCGCGCCGCGCTGCGCGACCACCTCGCCGGCCGCGAGCTGCTGCTCGTCCTGGACGGGTACGAGCACCTGGTCGACGAGTGCGCCGCGCTCGCCGCCGATCTGCTCCGGCGGGCGCCCGGCCTGCGCGTCCTGGCGGCGGGCCGCCGCCCCCTCGGCCTGCCCGGCGAGCAGAACCTGCCGCTGCCGCCGATGGACGGCCCGGACGCGGCGGTCCTCTTCCGCGACCGCGCCACGGCCGTGCTGCCCGGTTTCCGTACCGACGCGAGCGGTGAGGCCACCGTCGCCGAGCTGTGCCGCCGGCTGGACGGCATCCCGCTCGCCCTGGAGCTGGCGGCCGGGCGGCTGCGGGTGCTGTCGCTGGAGCAGGTGCTGCACCGGCTCGACGACCGCTTCCGGCTGCTGACCGGCGGCGCCCGCACCGGTCCCCCGGCCTTCGCCGCACCGTCGCCGGGCGAGCAGGCGCCCGCGTCGCGCCACCAGACGCTGCGCACGACGATCGGCTGGAGCCACGAGCTGTGCACGCCCGCGGAACGGCTGCTGTGGGCGCGGCTTTCGGTCTTCGCCGGGCAGTTCGACCTCGACGCCGCGGAGTACATCTGCTCGGGCCCCGACCTGCCGGCGGTCGAGCTGCTCGACGTCCTCGGCGAGCTGGTGGCCCAGTCCGTGGTCGTACGGGAGGAGACCGCGGCGGGCCTGCGCTACCGGATGCTGGACACCGTCCGGGAGTACGGGGCGGGCTGGCTGGAAGCGCTGGGCGACGTCGAGCGGCTGCGCCGCAGACACCGCGACTGGTACGTGGGCCTGGCCACCTGGTGCGAGCTGGACTGGTTCAGCCCGAGGCAGGCCGAAGTGGCCGCCCGTATCGAGTGTGAGCTGCCCAATCTGCGGATCGCCCTGGAATACAGCCTCGACAGCCCCGGGGACGCACACCTGGGCCAGTACCTGGCGGGCACCCTGTGGTTCTACTGGGTCGGCTGCGGACGGCTCTCGGAGGGGCGGCACTGGCTCGACCGCTCCCTGGAGCTGGACAGCGAGCACGACGACGCCCGGCTGAAGGCCCTCTGGGTGGCCGGATACGTGGCGGTGCTCCAGGGCGACGCGGTCGGCGCGACGGTCGTGCTCCAGAAGTGCGGCGTGGAGGCGGAGCGCGCGGGCAGCGCCACCGCGGCCGCGTACGCCGTGCACCGCACCGGCTGCCTGGCGCTGGTCCGCGACGACATGCCGCGCGCCGAGCGGCTGCTGCGCGACGCGCTCGGCCGCTACCGGGAGATCGGCGAACTCAACAGCAACGTGCTGATGGGGCAGGTCGAACTGGCGATGGCGGTGGCCTTCCAGGGCGACCTGGCGCAGGCGGTGCGGCTCTGTGAGGACGTACAGCAGATCTGCGACGACCACGGGGAGCGGTGGACCCTGGCGTACGCGCTGTTCGTACTGGCCTATGCGGCCTGGAGCCGCGGCGAGGGGGCGCGGGCGCGCGCGCTGCTGGAGGAGTGCCTGGCCATCGACCACGCCTTCCACGACCTGCTGGGCGCCGTGCTGGCCATCGAGCTGCTGGCCCTGGTCACGCTCGGCGAAGGCGATCCGGCGGAGGCGGCGCTGCTCCAGGGGGCCGCCGGGCGGATCTGGCCCTCGGTGGGGCTGCCGCTGTTCGGCTCCCGCTACTACAACCAGCCGCATCAGCTGTGCGAGGAGCAGGCGCGGCAGCTGCTCGGGGCGGAGCGGTACGAGCGCTGCGTGGCCGCCGGCGCCCGGCTGGACCTGGACGCGGCGGTCGCCCGTGTCCTGGACGGCGACGGGGAGTCCCGGCCGGACGGTGCCGTACCGGGCCCGCGTGCCACGGCGCCGCGACCGCGCCCGGAAACAGACGAACCCGCCGCCTCCCCCACCGCGAGCGGCGGGGAGACGACGGGCTGAGCACGCGGTCGGCTGCGCGCGCGGGGCGCGCGGCCGTGCGGTGACTACGCCTGGATCAACGGGCGTAGTACTCGACGACGAGCTGCTCGTCGCAGATCACCGGGATCTCCTTGCGCTGCGGGTCACGGTCCAGGCGGAACGCCAGGGCCTTGAGGTTGACCTGCAGGTAGCGGGGGGTCTCGCCGTCGGGGGCGTAACCACCCTCGCGAGCGACCTGGAAGGGGTGCTTCTCGCGGCTGCGCTCGCGGACCATCACGACGTCGTCGGGACGGACGCGGAAGGACGGCTTGTCGACCTTGCGGTCGTTCACCGAGATGTGGCCGTGGACGACCATCTGACGGGCCTGGTAGATCGTCCGGGCGATACCCGAACGCAGGACGAGCGCGTCCAGACGGCGCTCAAGCTCGATGATCAGGGCTTCGCCTGTCTTGCCTTCGACCTTCCGAGCGCGGTCGTAGGCGCGCACCATCTGGCGCTCGCTGATGTCGTACTGCGCGCGCAGACGCTGCTTCTCCAGCAGACGGACCTTGTAGTCACTGTTCTGCTTGCGGCCACGGCCGTGCTCGCCGGGCGGGTAGGGACGGGCCTCGAAGTACTTGACGGCCTTCGGCGTCAGGGCGATGCCGAGAGCGCGCGACTTCTTGACCTTGGGACGCGACTGGTTCACGTGGAACGGACCTCCGTGTAGGTTAGGTTAGGCTTACCTTACTTCGAGGAGAACGCATGTTTCGACCTGGGATCCCCCTGCCCGGTGCTGGTCAGAGCACCGGGACGGGTCAGCCGCGTCCCGTGGAAGACGCCCAGCAGCCAGCCGCCGCCGAGCGCGTACGAACCCTCGTCGAGTCCCATGGTATGGCCTCGCTGAGCATCCCCGGAATCGAGGACCCCGACGACGCCGGACTCTCCGCACCAGTATGCCGTACGGTCACCAGTGCTGGTGACGTACTCCTCCTGGTCCCCGGGGACTCCGCGGCCGCCAGAGCCGCCGCGCACGCCCAGGACGACGACCTCACCGCCGTGATGGAGATCACCGATGTGGCACCCGTCTCGGTGCCCCACCGCATCCGCGGCCGCGCCTGGGTCGCGGGCTGGCTCACCCCCGTACGCAACGAGGAGCGCGCCCGCGCCGCCATGCTGCTCGCCGAGCGGCACCCGGTCGGCGAGCTGCTCGGCATCGGCGAGGCGCTGCAGCCGGACCCGCCGCCGGGCATGTTCGGGCGGCCGGCCTGGATGATGCTGCGCATGGAGGTCGGCGAGGCGGCCGTGGACGACCTGTGGGGCGCGCAGTCCGTCGAGCCGGAGGAGTTCGCCAGGGCCGAGCCGGACCCGCTGGCGACCCACGAGGCCGAACTGCTCCAGCATCTCCACTCGGCCCACAGCGACCAGGTCCGCGGCCTGTGCACGCTCCTCGGCGACCGCTCACAGCGCGCCTGCGACTTCCGCGACCGCGCGGTGCCCGTGGCGCTGGACCGCTTCGGCCTGCGCGTCCGCTTCACCGACACCGCGCACCGCTCCTTCGACGCCCGCTTCGACTTCCCGGAACCCGTCCGGGACGTCGCCGAGCTGCGCCGGGCGATGCACACCCTCTTCGACGCGGCCGCTTCGGGATGATCCCGAGAGCCGCCGGTCGCCGGACGGGCAGCCGGCCCGCCCGTCCGGCGACCGGCGAGCGGATCACAGATACAGCGTCCGGTTGACCGGAACGCCCTGCTCCTGGCAGCCGCGCTCGTAGTGGTCGATGAACCAGAAGACGTCGACCACCTCGGTCACCCGGTCCCGCTCGTCGAGGAACTCCACCGGCCCGTTCAGCCAGAAGACGGTCTTCATGCCCTCGTCGGAGACCAGGGTGTGGGTACGGCCCGGGCTCTCCCGGACGAAGTCGCCGGGCCGGCCGATCCAGTCGTACTCCAGGTAGCGCCAGCTGCCGTCGAGCACATAGCCCGAGACCGGGCCGCGGTGGCGGTGCCGGCCCAGCACGCCGCCGGCCTGCACCCACAGGACGTTCGCGGCCGAGCCGCTGCGGATGTCGAACGTCAGGTGCTTGATCATCACCTGCGGGACGAAGGGCAGCCAGGGCGAGTCGGCCTCCGCGATGTGGCCTTCCGGCAGCGCGTACTGGTCCCGGCGCCGGTCGATCCGCGCTTCGATCGCGGCCAGACTGTCCGCACCCGGGTTCGAGCTGATCGTCATGGCGGACGTCCTTCCGGTCGGCACTGCCACGGACACACGAGCACCCGCCATGTTCGACGCTGCCCGGCCCGACGCGACAGTGCCTTCCAGGACGGCCGCGGGCGAGCCCCGCCGGGGGCGGCCCTCAGCCGACCACACCTGACGGCCTCGGCCCGGCACAATGCGCGTTCGCCCGACGCTGGAAAACGCCCCGCAGCCCGGCAAGATCAAGCCCGTCCGGCGCTTGAGGACAACCCCGAACCCAGCAAAACCAAGCCCGTCCGACGCTTGGGAACACCCCCGAACCCAGCACAATCATGCCCGTCCGGCGTTTGAGGACGGCCGCCGGCCACCGGCAACCCGCACCCAGGAGCGGCACCGCCCCCCCCATCACCCCGCCCGTGATCACGGCTCCTCGCCGCGCAAGCGGCTCCGCACTCGCTCCGTCACCTCCGCGTACCGCGCCTCGGAGCCGTACCGCGTCGGCTCGTAATACCGCTTCCCGTGCACCTCGTCCGGCGCGTACTGCTGGGCCGCGATCCCGCCCGGCAGGTCGTGCGGATACTGGTAACCCTTGCCGTGGCCCAGCTTCTCGGCGCCCTTGTAGTGGCTGTCGCGCAGATGCGGCGGCACGGGGCCGGCGAGCCCGGCCCGTACGTCCGCGAGGGCCGCGTCGATCGCGAGGTAGGCCGCGTTGGACTTGGGGGCCAGCGCCAGCGCGATCGTGGCCTGGCTGAGGGTGATGCGCGCCTCGGGGAAGCCGATCAGCGCGACGGCCTGGGCGGCGGCGACCGCGGTCTGCAGGGCGGACGGGTCGGCGAGCCCGATGTCCTCGCTCGCCGAGATCATCAGCCGGCGGGCGATGAACCGCGGGTCCTCCCCCGCCTCGATCATCCGCGCAAGGTAGTGCAGCGCCGCGTCCACGTCCGAGCCGCGGATGGACTTGATCAGGGCGCTGGCGACGTCGTAGTGCTGGTCGCCGGCCCGGTCGTACTTCACGGCCGCCCGGTCGACGGACTCCTCCAGGGTCTGAAGGGTGATCTCCTTCTCCCCCTTGGAGATCGCGGACCCGGCCCCGGCTTCCAGAGCCGTGAGCGCGCGGCGGGCGTCGCCGCCCGCGATGCGCAGCAGGTGCGCCTCGGTGTCCTCGGGCAGCGTGACCGCGCCCGCCAGCCCGCGCGCGTCCGTCAGCGCGCGCTTGAGCAGGCCGCGCAGGTCGTCGTCGGTGAGCGGTTCGAGCGTCAGCAGCAGGGAGCGGGAGAGCAGCGGGGAGATCACCGAGAAGTACGGGTTCTCGGTGGTGGCGGCGATCAGCGTCACCCAGCGGTTCTCGACGGCGGGCAGCAGGGAGTCCTGCTGGGCCTTGCTGAAGCGGTGGATCTCGTCGAGGAAGAGGACGGTCTCCTTGCCGTAGCCGCCGGAGGCGCGGCGCGCGCCGTCGATGACGGCCCGCACTTCCTTCACGCCCGCGGTGATCGCGGACAGCTCCACGAAGCGCTTGTTCGTCGCCTGGCTGACCACGTACGCGAGGGTGGTCTTGCCGATGCCGGGCGGGCCCCACAGGAAGACGGAGGACGGGCCGGCGGGTCCGCCGTTGCCCTCACCGACCAGGCGGCGCAGCGGTGAGCCCGGCTTGAGCAGATGCTGCTGGCCGACCACCTCGTCGAGGGTGCGCGGACGCATCCGTACGGCGAGGGGTGACCCGGTCGGGTCCTTCTCCTGGCGGTCTTCGGCAGCGGCGGTGAACAGGTCGGGCTCCACGCTTCAGAGCCTATGCCACCGCACTGACAACGCGGCCGGGGGCCGATCGGTACGGGCACCGATCGGCCCCCGGCCGCGTTCCGCGCCTCAGATCAGGCTGCTCCAGTAGGACCACCACTTGGTGAGGATCAGCAGCGCGATCACGCCGTACCAGAGCACCGGCACCACCCAGTGGAACTCCAGCACGGCCTTCCGCAGGCCCGCCGGCGCGGGGATGATCCCGTGCTTGAGGTTGTGCACGGTGGTGTACCAGAACATCAGGATGGTGACGCACCAGGTCAGCGTGCACCACAGGCACAGCGAGTTGATGACGTACAGCGACTGCGACATCAGCCACATGCAGAACACGGCGCCCGCGAGCGAGCCGACGTTCAGACCGATCCAGTACCAGGCGCGGTAGCGGGCGCCCGCGAGCAGCCCGACGCCGATCCCGATGACCACGCCGAACGCGATGAGGCCGGCGACCGGGTTGGGGAAGCCGAAGACCTCGGCCTGCGGGCTCTGCATCACGCTGCCGCAGGAGACGATCGGGCTCAGGCTGCACGCCGGCTTGAAGTTGGGGTCTTTCAGCAGCTCGATCTTGTCCAAGGTGATCACCCAGGACGCGAGGAGCCCCAGGGCGCTGGTGATCACCAGCAGCCAGGCCAGACCCCGTCCCGAGCCGACCGTGCCGCCGCCGCGACCGGGGTGATCGTCGCCGGTGGACACGTCGTCAAGCGCTGTCGTCGTCATATCGCCGTTCCGTCGGTGCCTTGGGGAGTGAGCGGACGGCGCGTTCCAACTGGCGCGCGCCGGGCCCTCATTCTGCCCCAACCGGACACGCGACCACCGTTCACTGCGCATAAAGGCCCCCTTCCGAGCCACCGCGCGCACAGCGCGGTGGACGCCCGGAAGGGGGCCTCCTACCCGATGACGGGCGCCCCGTACAGGGGCGGCCGGGATCAGCCGAGCCGGCGGCGGACCTCTTCGACGACCCCGTCCAGGGCGACCGGGGTCTGTTCGCCGCTCTCCAGGTCCTTGAGCTGGACGACGCCTTCGGCCAGATCCCGCTCACCGGCGACCACCGCGAGGCGGGCGCCCGAGCGGTTCGCCGACTTCATCGCGTTCTTCAGGCCCTTGCCGCCGTACGCGAAGTCGGTGGCGACACCGGCCCGGCGCAGCTCGGTGACCGTGGCGAACAGCGCCCGCCGGGCCTCCTCGCCGAGCGGCACGGCGAACACCGCCGTGCTCGCGGGCAGCTCCAGCTCGACGCCCTCGGCCTCCAGCGCCAGGACCGTACGGTCCACGCCGAGCGCCCAGCCCACCGACGGCAGCGCGGGGCCGCCGATCATCTCGGACAGGCCGTCGTAGCGCCCGCCGCCGCCGACCGCGGACTGCGAGCCCAGGCCGTCGTGGACGAACTCGAACGTCGTACGGGTGTAGTAGTCCAGGCCGCGTACCAGCTTCGGGTCGTCCTCGTACACGACGCCCGCCGCCGTCAGCAGCTCGCGCACCTGCTCGTGGTACGCCTTGCACGCCTCGCACAGGTGGTCGCGCAGCAGCGGCGCGCCGACGAGCTGCTTCTGCACGTCGGGGCGCTTGTCGTCGAGCACCCGCAGCGGGTTGATCTCGGCGCGGCGCCGGGTGTCCTCGTCCAGGTCGAGCCCGTACAGGAACTCCTGGAGGGCGGTCCGGTAGACGGGACGGCACTCCTTGTCGCCGAGCGAGTTGAGCAGGATGCGGAAGTTCCGCAGGCCCAGCGACCGGTACGCGTCGTTGGCCAGGATGATCAGCTCGGCGTCCAGCGCCGGGTCCTCGGCACCGATGGCTTCGGCGCCGACCTGGGAGAAGTGGCGGTAGCGGCCCTTCTGCGGACGCTCGTAGCGGTAGTACGAGCCGGAGTACCAGAGCTTGACGGGGAGGTTGCCCGCCTTGTGGAGGTTGGCCTCCAGCGCGGCGCGCAGCACGGAGGCGGTGCCTTCGGGGCGCAGCGCGAGCTGGTCGCCGCCCTTCGTCTCGAAGGCGTACATCTCCTTGGTCACGATGTCGGTGGACTCACCGACACCGCGCGCGAACAGCTCGACGTTCTCGAATCCGGGCGTCTCGATGTAGCCGTACCCCGACCGCTTGAGCGGCCCGGAGATGGCCTCGCGCACCGCCAGGAAGGTCGCGGACTGCGGCGGGATCAGGTCGTAGGTGCCCTTGGGGGCCTTGAAGGTGCTCACGGAAGTTCTCGTCACATTCCTCGTCGCGGAGCCGGGCTGTGTGGTGCGCCGCCTCCGAGGCCGGCGGCCACCTCCCGCAGGAACGGGTTGGTGGCGCGCTCGCGGCCGATGGTGGTCTGGGGGCCGTGGCCGGACAGTACGACGGTCTCGTCCTGGAGGGGCAGGCACACCCGCTCCAGCGACCGCAGTATCTCGGCGTGGTCGCCGCCCGGCAGGTCGGTACGTCCGATGGAGCCGGCGAACAGCAGGTCGCCCGAGAAGAAGACCGGCGGAATGTCGGCCTGCTCGGGCATCCGGAAGGTCACCGACCCCTTGGTATGGCCCGGGGCGTGCGCGACCGAGAACTCCATCCCGGCCAGCTCCAGCGTCGCGCCGTCGCCCAGTTCCTTGACGTCGTCCGGCTCCCCCACGGTCAGCTCGCCCATGAGCTGCTGCCCGATGGAGCGGCCGAGGGCCTTCTCCGGGTCGCTCATCATGTAGCGGTCCTCGGGGTGGATCCAGGCGGGCACGTCGTGCGCGCCGCACACCGGGACGACCGAGGCGACGTGGTCGATATGGCCGTGGGTGAGGACGACGGCGACGGGCTTGAGCCGATGCTTCTTCAGTGCTTCCTCGACGCCCTGGGCGGCCTGGTGGCCCGGGTCGATGATCACGCACTCCTCGCCTGCGGCCGGGGCGACCAGGTAACAGTTGGTCCCCCAGGCCCCGGCGGGGAACCCGGCAATGAGCACGTTCGTCCTCAACATTCGACAGCGGCGGACGGATCACCGCGCGGTGATCCGGAAGATTTCGGCTGTTGAAGAGCCTACCGGCGGGACTCCCACCCGGGCGAACCCGTATACGGTACGGCCCACGGCAGACCTCAGCGCACACCTAGGAGACGACCGGTGGTCAGCAGCGATCAGCGGCGGCGGCAGCTCGCCCGTGAGAAGTTCGAGCGCCAGCGGCAGCGGCGGGAAGCGGCCCGGCGCAAGGCCAAGCGCCGCAACGTGATCGTCGCGTCGGCCGTGGCGGTCGCACTGGCCGCGGGCGCGGCCGCGTACGCCTCCGTCGGGCTGACGGGCGACGGCGGTACGGCGGACGCGGCGGCGCCGAGTCCGAGCAAGGCCGCCGACCCGTGCGGCAAGCCGGCCCCGGGCGCGCCGTCCAAGAAGCGCTGGGAGAAGGAGCCGGCGATGTCGCTGGACACTTCGGCGTCGTACGCGATGAAGCTGGAGACGACGTGCGGCGACATCGGCATCAAGCTGGATGCCGCGAAGGCACCGCACACCGTCAACTCGTTCGCTTTCCTGGCGGGCGAGAAGTTCCTCGACCACAGCAAGTGCCACCGTCTGGTCGACCAGAGCCTCTACGTCCTGCAGTGCGGCGACCCGACCGGCACCGGCTCGGGCACCCCCGGCTACACCATCCCGGACGAGAACCTGAAGGACCCGAAGCTCAAGGGCGACGTCTATCCGGCGGGCACGGTCGCGATGGCGAACCGTTACGACGGCAAGAGCGACAAGACCCGTGACAGCGGTGGCAGCCAGTTCTTCCTGGTCTACCAGGACAGCAAGCTGCCGCCGAACTACACGCCCTTCGGAACGGTCACCGAGGGCATGGACGTTCTGAAGAAGATCGCGGCGGCGGGTTCGACGCCCGACCCGGCGACCGGCAACACCGCCCCCAACGCGACGGTGGTGATCAACCGGGCGACGGTCACGAAATCCTGACCCGGGTGCGCCCCCTGGCACGCCGGAGGCGCCGCCGTGGTGTGCGAACCGCGAAATTTCGGTCGTGCTGGATGCGGACAGCCGACCCGCCGGTCGCCTAGATTGGCGTTGTGTAGGGTGCCTGCTCCGACGGCTGCCACCCGCACCCGCAAGACACCCGTCGGACCGGCCGGGGCGCTGCCCCCGCCGGACAGAAACTGTGGACGATGCCGGGGGGCGACGCTCCCGTCGGCATCATGTGGAGGAGGCGCTGTGAGCAGCGACCCATGGGGCCGCGTCGACGAGACGGGGACCGTGTACGTGCGTACCGCCGACGGCGAGCAGGTCGTCGGATCGTGGCAGGCGGGATCCCCCGAAGAGGCCCTCGCCTACTTCGAGCGCAAGTATGAGGGCCTGGTCGTCGAGATCGGCCTCCTCGAACGGCGGGTCAGAACCACCGACCTGTCGGCCAAGGACGCGACGGCCGCGATCGACCACCTGCGGCAGCAGGTCGACGAGCACCACGCGGTGGGTGATCTGGAAGCGCTGCGCAAGCGGCTGGACCAGCTCGTCACCGATGTCGAGGCGCGCCGCGAGGAGCGCAAGGCGCAGAAGGCCCGGCAGAGCGACGAGGCCCGGCAGGCCAAGGAGAAGCTGGTCGCCGAGGCCGAGGAGCTGGCGGCCAGCGAGCAGTGGCGGGCGGCCGGCGAGCGGCTGCGGGCCCTGGTGGACACCTGGAAGGGCCTGCCGCGGCTGGACCGCAAGGCGGACGACGAGCTGTGGCACCGCTTCTCGCACGCCCGCTCGGCGTTCTCCAAGCGGCGCAAGGCGCACTTCGCGTCGCTGGACGCGCAGCGCGAGGAGGCCCGCAAGACCAAGGAGCGGCTGGTCGCCGAGGCCGAGGCGCTGTCCGGCTCGACGGACTGGGGGCCGACCGCGGCCCGCTACCGCGAGCTGATGGCGGACTGGAAGGCCGCGGGCCGCGCCCAGCGCGAGCACGAGGACGACCTGTGGAACCGCTTCCGCGGCGCCCAGGACGTCTTCTTCCAGGCGCGCAGCGAGGTGTTCGCGGAGCGCGACGCCGAGCAGCGGGAGAACCTGACGCGCAAGGAGGAGCTGGTCGCCGAGGCCGAGAAGCTGCTCCCGGTCTCGGACCTGAAGGCGGCGCGGGCCGCGTTCCGTTCGATCAACGAGCGGTGGGAGGCCATCGGGCACGTTCCGCGGGACGCCCGCCCGAAGATCGAGGGCCGGATGCACGCGGTCGAGCGCGCCATCCAGGAGTCCGAGGAGGCCGAGTGGCGCCGGACGAACCCGGAGGCGCGGGCGCGCGCGGCGGGTCTGACGGGGCAGCTGCAGGACGCGGTCGACAAGCTCCAGAAGCAGATCGACGCGGCGCGTGCGGCCGGCAACGACGCCAAGGCGGACAAGCTCGGACGCGAGCTGGAGGGCCGCCAGGCCCTGCTGGACCAGGCCTTGAAGGGCCTTGAGGAGTTCGGCGGCTGAGACGCCGCAGACGAGGGCCCCGGTACGGATCTCCGTACCGGGGCCCTCGTGCGTACGTGGTCGCTACGGCCTGCGGGCCGACGTGACCCGGTACACGTCGTAGACGCCCTCCACGCTCCGTACCGCCTTCAGGACGTGCCCGAGGTGCTTTGGATCGCCCATCTCGAAGGTGAAGCGGGAGGTCGCCACCCGGTCGCGGGAGGTCTGGACGGCCGCGGACAGGATGTTGACGTGCTGGTCGGAGAGGATGCGGGTGACGTCCGACAGCAGCCGGGAGCGGTCCAGCGCCTCGACCTGGATGGCGACCAGGAAGACCGAGGACTGGGTGGGCGCCCACTCGACGTCCAGGATCCGCTCCGGCTGCTTGGACAGCGAGTCGACGTTGACGCAGTCGGCGCGGTGCACCGAGACGCCGTTGCCGCGGGTGACGAAGCCGATGATCGGGTCGCCCGGCACCGGCGTACAGCAGCGGGCCAGCTTCACCCACACGTCGTCGACGCCCTTGACCACCACGCCCGGGTCGGCGCTGGAGCGGCGCTTGGAGCGCGGCCGGATCGGCGTGGACTCGGCGATGTCCTCGGTCGCCTCGTCCTGTCCGCCGAGTGCCTGGACCAGCTTCTGCACGACGCTCTGCGCCGTGACGTGGCCCTCGCCGATGGCGGCGTACAGGGACGAGATGTCCGGGTAGCGCATCTCGTGCGCGAGGGTGACCAGCGAGTCGCCGGTGAGGATCCGCTGGATCGGCAGGTTCTGTTTGCGCATCGCGCGGGCGATGGCGTCCTTGCCCTGCTCGATGGCCTCGTCGCGGCGCTCCTTGGAGAACCAGGCGCGGATCTTGTTGCGGGCGCGTGGCGACTTCACGAAGCCGAGCCAGTCCCGGGAGGGGCCGGCCCCGGGCGCCTTGGAGGTGAAGACCTCCACGAGGTCGCCGTTGTCGAGGGTCGATTCGAGCGGGACGAGCCGCCCGTTGACGCGGGCGCCTATGGTCCGGTGGCCGACCTCGGTGTGCACCGCGTACGCGAAGTCCACGGGAGTGGCACCGGCGGGCAGCGCTATCACGTCACCCTTCGGCGTGAAGACGAAGACCTCGTTGCGGGACAGGTCGAAGCGCAGCGACTCCAGGAACTCACCCGGGTCCTCGGTCTCCTTCTGCCAGTCCAGCAGCTGGCGCAGCCACGCCATGTCGTTGACTGTGTCCTGGCCGTCGGCCTTGTTCTTCGGTACGTCCGTCCGCACCTTGGACGCGCCGGCGACGGCCTCCTGCTTGTACTTCCAGTGCGCGGCGATGCCGTACTCCGCGCGCCGGTGCATGTCGAACGTACGGATCTGCAGCTCGACCGGCTTGCCGCTGGGACCGATGACGGTCGTGTGCAGCGACTGGTACATGTTGAACTTGGGCATCGCGATGTAGTCCTTGAACCGCCCCGGGACCGGGTTCCACCGGGCGTGGACGGTGCCGAGCGCCGCGTAGCAGTCGCGGACGGTGTCGACGAGGACGCGGATGCCCACCAGGTCGTAGATCTCGGCGAAGTCGCGGCCCCGCACGATCATCTTCTGGTAGACGCTGTAGTAGTGCTTGGGCCGCCCGGTGACGGTGGCCTTGATGCGCGCCGCGCGCAGGTCGGCCTGGACCTCGTCGGTCACTATGGCCAGGTACTCGTCCCGCTTGGGGGCGCGCTCGGCGACGAGCCGCACGATCTCGTCGTACATCTTGGGGTAGAGGATCGCGAAGGCGAGGTCCTCCAGTTCCCACTTGATGGTGTTCATGCCCAGGCGGTGCGCCAGCGGAGCGTAGATCTCCAGCGTCTCGCGGGCCTTCTTCTCCTGCTTCTCGCGCTTGAGGTAGCGCATGGTGCGCATGTTGTGCAGCCGGTCGGCCAGCTTGATGACCAGGACCCGCGGGTCCTTGGCCATCGCGACGACCATCTTGCGCACGGTCTCGGCCTGCGCGGCCTCGCCGAACTTGACCTTGTCCAGCTTGGTGACGCCGTCCACCAGCAGCGCGACCTGGTCTCCGAAGTCGCGGCGCAGGGTGTCCAGGCCGTACTCGGTGTCCTCGACGGTGTCGTGCAGCAGGCCCGCCATCAGGGTGGCCGGGTCCATGCCCAGCTCGGCGAGGATCGTGGTGACCGCGAGGGGGTGGGTGATGTACGGGTCGCCGCTCTTGCGCTTCTGGCCGCGGTGCCAGCGCTCGGCGACCTGGTAGGCGCGTTCGACCTGCCGCAGGGTGGCGGTCTCGGTCTTCGGGTCGTTGCTGCGCACGATGCGCAGCAGCGGTTCGAGGACCGGGTTGTACGGGCTCTGCCGCTGCACGCCCAGGCGCGCCAGGCGGGCCCGTACCCGGTTGGAGGAACCGGTACGGCCGGTGTAGACGGGCGGCGTGGGCTTGGCGGCCGGTACGGGGGACGCGGCGGGCCGGACGGCGGGCGGCTGGGACTTGGGCACGCCGGTGCCCTCGCTCTTGTCGTGCGCACCCGAGGCAGCGCCGGGGCCGGGCTGGTCCGGGTGGGCGGACTGCGGCGCCCCCGGGCGGAGTCCGGGAGAAAGCGGCTGGGCCTCGTCTGGCAAGAGCACTCCTCAAAGGGGGTCCGGACCACAAGACCACGAACGGGTCGGGCTGCCATGGTATCGACCTCGGCGCTCCGGCTCTTCCGCGGCCGCCGGGTCCGTACATGACAGCAAAAGGGCATCCGGCTTTGTTCCGGATGCCCTTTTGCTTACTTTTTGCGGAATATCGTGCGTACGAGTGCGGTGCGAGCACCGCCGCCGTACGCCCCGCAGGCCCGTCAGACCGTGATCAGCGACTCCAGCGGAGCGCCCTTCAGGCCCGGCTCCAGCCGCTGCCGCCCGGCCAGGAAGCCCAGCTCCATCAGCACCGCGACACCCGCGACCTCGGCCCCGGCGCGCCGGATGAGCTCCAGCGACGCCTCGGCCGTACCGCCGGTGGCCAGCACGTCGTCGATCACCAGCACCCGGTCGCCGGGTGCGACGGCGTCCGCGTGTATCTCGATCTCGGCCGCGCCGTACTCCAGGTCGTACGCCTGGCGGAGCGTCGCACCGGGCAGCTTGCCCGCCTTGCGTACGGGGACGAAGCCGATGCCGGCCCGTACGGCCACCGGGGCGGCCAGGATGAACCCGCGCGCCTCCAGACCCACGACCTTGTCGGCCCCGAACCGCTCGCACAGGGCCACGAACGCGTCGGTCAGCGCGCCGAAGGCGGCCGGGTCCGCCAGCAGCGGCGTGATGTCCTTGAACACCACGCCCGGCTTCGGGTAGTCCGGCACGTCCGCGATCCGGCTGAGCAGCAGCTCCCGCAGGCCGTCGGGGGCGCTCATCGGCGCTTGCCCGACGGACGGCCGCGGCCGCGGTTGCGGGACGCGGGCTGGCTGCGCCGGCCGGCCATGCTGCCGGCCGCGGCCGGGTCCTCGTCGTCCGCCGCGTCCTGCGGCGCGATCTCGTCCCCGGCGTCCTGCCCGGCACCCTGCTCCGCCGGTCCCTCGGCCTTGGCGGCGGCCGCGGCACGCTTCGCGCGCACCCGCTTGGCCAGCGCCTTCATCTCCGGGTCGCGCTCCTTGAAGTCGGCGACCAGCGGGGTCGCGATGAAGATCGAGGAGTACGCGCCGGCCGCGAGACCGACGAACAGGGCGAGCGAGATGTCGTTGAGCATCCCGGCGCCGAGCACACCGCCACCGACGAAGAGCAGACCGGCGACCGGCAGCAGCGCCACGACCGTGGTGTTGATGGAACGCACCAGGGTCGAGTTGATGCTGCGGTTGGCCAGCTCGCTGTAGGTGAAGCGGGTCTGCTTCCCGATGTCCTTCGAGGTCTCCTTGAGGCTGTCGAAGACCACGACGGTGTCGTAGAGGGAGTAACCGAGGATCGTCAGCAGACCGATGACGGTGCCCGGGGTGACCTCGAAGCCGACCAGCGCGTACACGCCGACCGTGATGGTGAGGTCGTGGATCAGGGCGATCAGGGCCGCCAACGCCATCCGCCACTCGAAGGCGATGGCGAGGTAGATCACCACCAGGATCATGAAGATCCCCAGGCCCAGCCAGGCCTTGTTGGCGATCTCCTCACCCCAGCTGGGGCCGACGAGCTGGGTGTTGATGTCCTTGACCGGGACGTTCAGGTCCTTGGCCAGGGCTTCCTGCACGGGCAGCGACTGCTGGGTGTCCAGCTCGCTGATCTGGATGCGCAGACCGCCGTTGCCGAGCTTCTGGACGGTGGCCTGGTGGCCCTCCGCCGCGGCCTCGGCCCGGTGCTCCGCCTCCGTGGCGGAGACGCTGGTCTTCGGAGTGGTGAAGACCGCGCCGCCGGAGAACTCGATGCCCATGTTCAGGCCGCGCACCGCCAGGCCGACGATGGCCGTGATGGTGATCAGGATCGAGATGCCGTACCAGATCTTCCGCTTGCCGATGAAGTCGTAACCGACCTCACCGCGGTAGAGCCGGGCGCCGATGTTTCCGAGCTTCGACATCTCACGCCTCCTTCGTCTCGATGGGGGCGGTGGTGCGACGGCGGCGCAGCGGCGGCTTGGCGCCCAGGCGCTTGGGGTCCAGACCGGACCACGGGTGGCCGTTGGCGAAGAACTTCCGCCGGGCCAGCAGCGTCATCAGCGGCTTGGTGAAGAGGAAGACCACGACGACGTCCAGCAGGGTGGTCAGGCCCAGCGTGAACGCGAAGCCCTTGACCTTGCCGACGGTGACGATGAACAGCACGAACGCGGCCAGGAACGACACGAAGTCGGAGACCAGGATCGTGCGCCGGGCCCGCGGCCAGCCGCGTTCGACGGCCGGGCGCAGCGTGCGGCCCTCGCGGATCTCGTCCCGGATGCGCTCGAAGTAGACGATGAAGGAGTCGGCGGTGATGCCGATGGCGACGATGGCGCCGCAGACGGCCGGCAGGTTCAGCGCGAAGCCGATGGCCGGGCCCAGCAGCGTCATGATGGCGTACGTGAGGATCGCGGAGACCGCGAGGCTGGCCAGCGCGACCAGCGCCAGGCCCCGGTAGTACGCGACCAGGTAGACGACGACCAGCGCGAGGCCGATGGCGCCCGCGATCAGGCCCGCCTGGAGCTGCTCGCCACCGAGCGCCGCGGTGACCGTGGTCTCGTCGGCGATCTTGAAGGAGAGCGGCAGGGCGCCGTAGGACAGCATGTTCGCCAGGTCCTCGGCGGTCTGCTGGGTGAAGCCGCCGGAGATGGTGGCGCTGCCGCCGTTGAGCTGCTGGCTGACGCGCGGGTCGGAGACGACCGCGCCGTCCAGCACGATGGCGAACTGGTTCTGCGGCTGGGTCTTGGCGGCCAGCTTGCCGGTGATGTCGGCGAACTTCTTGCCGCCGGCGCCGGTGAAGTCCATCTGGACGATCCAGCCCTGGCCCTGCTGGCTGTCGAAGACCGCGGAGGCGTCCTTGACGTCGGTGCCCTCGACGCCGACCGGGCCCAGCACGTACTTCTGCGAACCGTCGTCCTTGCACGCCACGACCGGGTCGCTCGGCTTGGTGCCGGCGGCCTTCTCGCCGGCCTCGGCACGCGACTGCTTGGTGGAGCAGTCCAGGTCGGCCAGCTGCTTCTGCAGGGCGGCCGGGATCTCGTCGGCGCCGGTGGACGGCTGCGGCGTGCCGCTGGGCTTGGGCGTGCTGCTGCCGGAGGCCTTCGGCGGGTCGGACGGGCCCTTCTTGAGCGCGCTGGTCACGGCGCGGCCCTGGGTCGTGGAGCTGGGCGTCGGCTTGGCGGAGGACTTGTCGTCCTTCTTGCCGTCGTCCTTGCCGTCCTTCTTGCCGTCGTCGCCCTTGCCGCTCGCGGAGGGGGACGGGCTCGGGCTCGTGGGCGGCGTCTTCGTACCGGCGGTGGTGGTCAGCACCGGCCGGAAGCCGAGCTGAGCGGTGGTACCGACCTGCTGACGGGCCTGCTTCGCGTCCGTCCCCTTGGGGATGTTGACGACGATGTGGTTGGTGCCCTGGGTCTGGACCTCGGCCTCGGACACACCGAGACCGTTGACCCGCCGCTCCATGATGCCCGCGGCGGTGTTCATGTTGGTCTCGTTGATCGCGTTGGGCTTGCCGGGCTGGTTACGGGCCTCCAGCGTGAAGCTCGTACCGCCGGCGAGGTCGATGCCCAGCCGGGGCGTCGAGGTCCCCGAGATGAACATCCCGCCGACCAGCGCCACCATGGCGATCATGATCAGGACCAGGGTGCGCCCCGGCCTTCCCTGGCCCCCAGGAGACCTGCGGCCCTTTTTCGGTGCTGCCACCTTCTCGTATCTCCCTGTCCAACCGCCCGGCTCGGTGCCTGCCGAGCGGCCACGAAGTGTAGTGGGGACGTGCCCCCGCCGGAGCCTAGACCGTCCCGGAACCGCGGTGCACCGCTCGAAGGGTGCTCCGCGGTTCCGTCGGGGCGTGGCTACTTCGCGTCGGCGCCGCCGTCCTTCTTGTCGGCCTGGTCGGCCTTGTCGGCCTGGGCACCGCTCTTGGCGCCGTCGGCGGCCTCGGCAGCGCTCGCGTCGTCGGCCTTGGCGGCGTCCTTCGCGTCGGCGGCGGGCTCGGCCTTGGCGAGGTCGGCCTTCGGCGACTTGTCCAGGTTCGCGGGCTTGTCACCGGTGTCGGCCTGGCCGTCCGCGGCCGGGGCGCCCTCGGTCAGCGAGGAGGCGTCGTCCGGGACGACCGCGTCGGTCTTGCCCTCGGCGCCGTCGAGGATGCGGTTGTACTCCTCGTCCGCGAGGACCGCGCCGACCGCGTTCTTGGCGTAGAGAGCGTGCACGCCGGGGGCGACCTCAAGGAGGACGGTGTCGTCGTGGATCTCCTTGACGGTGGCGTACATGCCCCCAATCGTCCGGATGCCGGTGCCGGGCTGCATCTCGTCGCGCATCTGCGCCGCCTGCTGCTGCTTCTTCTTGGCGGAGCGGGTCATCAGGAACATGGCCCCGATGAGGACGATGAAGGGGAGGAGAGTCACGATACTCACGGGACGGAAATCCTTCGCACGACCGCACGTCCGCGGTCTGATATACGGGGGTGGATATGCCGGACCATACGGTCGGCATCGGCGGAGTCTAAGCGAGTCCGCACCGGTGGAACAACGCCCAGCATGGCACCGCAGTTCCTGACCCGGCGAGTCCCCGCGCCGTCACGTCCCGAACAGCCCCTGCTGTCCGCTTCCCCCTGCTTGCTGCTGGGGCGGTGTCAGCCCCAGGTGCGTCCAGGCGGCGGGGGTGGCGATCCGGCCACGGGGGGTACGGGCGAGCAGCCCCTCGCGTACGAGGAACGGCTCGGCGACCTCCTCGACCGTCTCACGTTCCTCCCCCACGGCCACCGCCAGGGTGGACAGGCCCACCGGGCCGCCGCCGAACAGCTTGAGCAGCGCGGTGAGGACCGCGCGGTCCAGGCGGTCCAGGCCGCGGCCGTCGACCTCGTACACGTCCAGGGCCTGGGCGGCGGTCTCCCGGGTGATCACCCCGTCCGCCTTGACCTGCGCGTAGTCGCGGACGCGGCGCAGCAGGCGGTTGGCGATGCGCGGGGTGCCGCGGGAGCGCCCGGCGATCTCCGCGGCACCCTCGGCCTCTATGTGCACGTCGAGCAGACCGGCGGAGCGGTGGATGACGCGCTCCAGTTCACCGGGGGCGTAGAACTCCATGTGGCCGGTGAAGCCGAAGCGGTCGCGCAGCGGCGGGGGCAGCAGGCCGGCCCGGGTGGTGGCGCCGACCAGGGTGAAGGGCGGCAGCTCCAGGGGGATGGCGGTGGCTCCGGGGCCCTTGCCGACGATCACGTCGACGCGGAAGTCCTCCATGGCCATGTAGAGCATCTCCTCGGCGGGCCGGGACATCCGGTGGATCTCGTCGAGGAAGAGCACCTCGCCCTCCTGGAGGGAGGACAGGATCGCGGCCAGGTCGCCGGCGTGCTGGATGGCGGGGCCCGAGGTGATGCGGATCGGGGCGCCCATCTCGGCGGCGATGATCATGGAGAGGGTGGTCTTGCCGAGGCCGGGGGCGCCGGAGAGCAGGACGTGGTCGGCGGTGGCACCGCGGGCGCGGGCCGCGCGCAGCACCAGGTCGAGCTGCTCGCGCACCCGCTCCTGGCCGACGAACTCCTCCAGGTCCTTGGGGCGCAGGGCGGCCTCGACCGCGGTGTCCTCGCCGTCCGCGTCGGCCCCCACCAGCCGGTCGGGCCCCTCGGCCGTACCGCCCTGGAGCGGGCCGGCGGCGGTCTCGGTGGGCTCGTCCCAGTTCACTGCGTCCTGCCTCACGTGGTCGTACCGGCCCGGCGGGCCGGCTTCGCGTCGCGCTTCTTACGGGGGTGGGCGATCGTACGGGCCCGCGCCGCCCGGCCGCCCCGCACCGGGCTCACCGGGCCCGGTTCAACGTCTGGAGGGCGGCCTTGAGCAGCTGCGACACCTGCGGCGTGCCGCCCTCGGCGACGGCCGCCTCGGCCTGCGGCGCGACGGCGGACACCGCCTCTTCGGCCTCCCGGGTGGCGTACCCGAGGCCGATCAGCGCGGCGTGCAGCTGGTCGCTCCAGCCTGCCGTCACGGCGCTGCCGACGCCCCCGCCGCCGGTGCCGACCGGGGCACCGAGCCGGTCCTTCAGCTCCAGCAGCAGCTTCTGGGCGCCCTTCTTGCCGATGCCGGGCACGGCCGTCAGCGTCTTCTCGTCGCCGTTGGCGACGGCGAGGCGCAGCGTGTCCGGGGAGTGCACCGCGAGCATGGCCTGCGCCAGCCGCGGTCCCACCCCGCTGGCGGTCTGCAGCAGCTCGAACGTCTGCCGCTCGTCGTCGTCGGCGAAGCCGTACAGGGTGAGCGAGTCCTCCCGTACGACGAGGGAGGTGGCCAGCTTGGCCTGCTGGCCGACGCGCAGCCCGGACAGGGTGCCGGGGGTGCACTGCACGGCCATGCCGATGCCGCCGACCTCCACGACGGCGGTGTCCGGGGCCAGGGCCGCGACCGGGCCGGAGACGAAGGCGATCATCGGGTGCCCTTCTGGGGTGCCTCGGAGCGCGGTCCGAGAGCGCGTGCGGGGGTACGTCGGCCGGCGGCGGGCGCCGGGCGGGCGCGGACGGCGGCCTGCGCCTGCTGGAGGCGGTTGGCGGCATGGGCCTGTTGGAGGCGATTGACGGCGGGGGCGCGCCAGATGTGGCAGATGGCCAGCGCCAGCGCGTCCGCCGCGTCGGCCGGCTTGGGCGGGGCGTCCAACCGCAGCAGCCGGGTGACCATGGCTCCGACCTGCGCCTTGTCGGCGCGGCCCGATCCGGTCACGGCGGCCTTGACCTCGCTGGGGGTGTGCAACGCGACGGGCAGGCCGCGGCGCGCCGCGCACAGCATGGCGACCGCGCTGGCCTGGGCGGTGCCCATGACCGTACGGACGTTGTGCTGGCTGAAGACGCGCTCGACGGCGACGCAGTCGGGCCGCTGCTCGTCGAGCCACGCGTCGATGCCGCGCTCGATGAGCACCAGGCGGTGCGCGACGTCCGCGTCGGCCGGTGTCCGTACGACGCCGACGGCGGCCATCGTGAGCGGGCGGCCCGCGACGCCGTCGACCACGCCGACACCGCAGCGCGTCAGCCCCGGGTCCACCCCCAGCACCTTCATCGCCACCCCCACTGCTCCCCTCGGCCGAACCGTACGCGCGGGCCTCGACCCGCTGATCAGCACAGTATCCGCTGCCACTGACAACGCAGGACGGGCCGGCGGGGTGTGTTCCCCGCCGGCCCGTCACCGCGCAACCGACCGTCCGTCAGGCGTCGACCTTCGCCATGACCTCGTCGGACACGTCGAAGTTGGCGAAGACGTTCTGCACGTCGTCGCTGTCCTCCAGCGCGTCGATCAGCTTGAAGATCTTGCGGGCGCCCTCTTCCTCCAGCTCGACCTGCATGGTCGGCACGAAGTTGGTGTCCGCCGAGTCGTAGTCGATGCCCTCCTTCTGGAGAGCGGTACGGACCGCGACCAGGTCGGTGGCCTCGCTGAGCACCTCGAAGGACTCACCGAGGTCGTTGACCTCCTCGGCGCCCGCGTCCAGGACCGCGCCGAGCACGTCGTCCTCGGTCAGCTCGCCCTTGGGGACGATCACCACGCCCTTGCGGTTGAACAGGTAGGAGACCGAGCCCGGGTCGGCCATCGAGCCGCCGTTGCGGGTCATGGCGACACGGACGTCGGAGGCGGCGCGGTTGCGGTTGTCGGTGAGGCACTCGATGAGCACCGCGACACCGTTGGGGCCGTAACCCTCGTACATGATCGTCTCATAGTCGGCGCCGCCGGCTTCGAGACCCGCGCCGCGCTTGACCGCGGAGTCGATGTTCTTGTTCGGCACCGAGCTCTTCTTCGCCTTCTGGATGGCGTCGAAGAGGGTCGGGTTGCCATCGGGGTCGGCGCCGCCGGTGCGGGCCGCGACCTCGATGTTCTTGATCAGCTTCGCGAAGAGCTTGCCGCGCTTGGCGTCGATCACGGCCTTCTTGTGCTTCGTCGTAGCCCATTTAGAGTGGCCGGACATCCGCCTGTCTCCTTCGCGTAACCAGGTTGAGAAACGAACGTCACAGATCCTACCGGGACGGGATCGGGCCGCCGCACACACGGCGCCCGACCCTCGGCGGACCCCTACGCGCCGGCGCGCACCATGTCCACGAAGTACGCGTGCACCCGGTGGTCGCCGGTGAGTTCCGGATGGAAGGACGTGGCAAGGACGTTACCCTGCCGGACCGCCACCGTGTGTCCGTCGTACGTCGCCAGTACCTCGGCGGCGGCCCCCGTCGACTCCACCCAGGGCGCCCGGATGAAGACACCCTCGACCGGCCCGCCCGCCACGCCGGCCATCTCGACGGCCGCCTCGAAGGACTCGTTCTGCCGCCCGAAGGCGTTACGGCGCACGATCATGTCGATGCCGCCCAGGGTCTCCTGGTCCGCGCGCCCGTCCAGCAGCTTGTCGGCCAGCATGATCATGCCCGCGCAGGTGCCGTAGACCGGCTTCCCGGAGCGTACAAACGCCCGCAGCGGCTCCAGCATCCCGAAGACGACCGCCAGCTTCGACATGGTCGTGGACTCGCCACCCGGTATGACCAGGCCGTCCACCCCGTCCAGCTCCTCGGGCCGGCGCACCGGCCGGGCCAGGGCGTCCGCCGTGGCCAGCGCCGTCAGATGCTCGCGCACATCGCCCTGAAGGGCCAGCACGCCGATGGTGGGGTTACTCATCGCTCTCCCGCTCGCCGTTCCCTGCTCACCAACCGCGGTTGGCGTAGCGCTCCGCCTCGGGGAGGGTGTCGCAGTTGATGCCGACCATGGCCTCGCCCAGGTTGCGGGAGACGTCCGCGACGACCTTCGGGTCGTCGTAGAAGGTGGTGGCCTTGACGATGGCGGCGGCGCGCTTGGCCGGGTCGCCGGACTTGAAGATGCCGGAGCCCACGAAGACGCCCTCGGCACCGAGCTGGCGCATCAGCGCCGCGTCGGCCGGGGTGGCCACACCGCCGGCGGAGAACAGCACGACCGGCAGCTTGCCCAGCTCCGCGACCTCCTTGACCAGCTCGTAAGGCGCACGCAGCTCCTTCGCGGCGGCGAACAGCTCGTTGTTGTCACAGCCGCGCAGCTTGGCGATCTCACCCTTGATCTGACGCAGGTGGCGCACCGCCTCGACGACGTTGCCGGTGCCGGCCTCGCCCTTGGAGCGGATCATGGCCGCGCCCTCGGCGATCCGGCGCAGCGCCTCGCCCAGATTGGTGGCGCCGCATACGAACGGCGTGGTGAAGGCCCACTTGTCGGAGTGGTTGACCTCGTCGGCCGGGGTGAGGACCTCGGACTCGTCGATGTAGTCGACGCCGAGCGACTGCAGGACCTGCGCCTCCACGAAGTGACCGATACGGGACTTGGCCATCACGGGGATGGACACCGCCTCGATGATCCCGTCGATCATGTCCGGGTCGGACATCCGGGCCACGCCGCCGTCCTTGCGGATGTCCGCGGGCACCCGCTCCAGGGCCATCACCGCGACCGCGCCGGCGTCCTCGGCGATCTTCGCTTCCTCCGGCGTGACGACGTCCATGATCACGCCGCCCTTGAGCTGCTCGGCCATGCCGCGCTTGACGCGGGCGGTTCCGGTCTCGGGAGCGGTGGCGGACGTGGCGTTCGGCGTGCTGGACACGGTATGACCTCACTCAGTGCGGGTGGATGGACTCCGCCGCCCACACAACCGTTTGCCCCGGCCCCCTGAAAAGGGCCAATCACCAGGCAGTGGCTCGTCCGGGCCTCAGCGCCCGGCGGCACGGTCGCCGAGCACGGCCGGCGGCTCGTCGTCCATCTCGAACGCCATCGGGAACGGCGCGTGCCCCGCGAGACGGAACCAGCGCACCACCCGGTGGCGGCGTACGGCCCGGGCCGCCCGTACGGAATCATTGTGGAAGCGCCGCGCCATCGGCACCCGGCGCACCGCCGCCGTCAGCTCGGTGACCGTCTGCTCCCCCCCGGGCGCCTCCCGTACGGCGGCGAGCTGCCCCTCGTCGTCGAACACCGCACGCAACGCCTGGCTCAGGCCGCTCTCGGCCACCTCCCGCTGCTCCTCCGCGGCCTGCCGCGCCTCGTGCGCCACCTCGTAGAGCACGATCGAGGCGGCCGGGTCGAGAATGCCGGACGTCCCCAGCTCCTGCGCCACCGAGGCCCGCCGCAACAGCTGCGCGTCCAGCGCCGCGCGGGCCGCGTCGATACGCGCGTGCAAACGGTCCAGCCGCCCCGCGGTCCAGCTCAGATAGACACCCACGACGACGAGAACCGCCGCGATCCAGATGAAAGTGGTCACACCGCGTCACAGTACCGGTCCGCGGGGATCAGGCTGTGCGTCTGTTCGGTGGGCGGTTTTCGGCTTTCCCGCCGTGGGGGGGCGGGGTTCCTGTTGTCCTCAATCGCCGGACGGGCTTGTGGGGGCGCCGGCCTGGTGTGAGGGTGTGGGGGCCTTGTGGGGGTGCGCCGTGTGCGCGATGGGTCCGGTGGGTGGGGGCTCGGGGCCACACAGGGGTCACTCCTCGGCACCGTGTACGTCGCCCGGGGCGTGAAGTGAACCCGGGCTCCCGGCTGACCTGCGGGGAGACCCCTGTATGTCCCCGAGCCCGCGCCGTCGGGCGGGTCTCCCGCCATCGTGGCCAAAAATTCCGCAACCTCACTCGCGCGCAGCGCGAAGGGCGACTTTCCCTCGCGCGCAGCGCGAGGGAGACGGGCACGCACCCGGGCCGCCTTACGAGGCTCACGTGACGCGCAATGACGTCCCTACCGCCACGTGAGCCTCACCATGTGGTCAGGGCACACCAGGGTGATCGACCCCCTCCCCCCTGCTGTCCCGGCCTCGCCGAACGGCCTGAGGGGGTGCGTAGGGGGCCATCCCCGCAGGTCAGCCGGGAGCCCGGGTTCACCTCACGCCCCGGGCGACGTACACGGTGCCGAGGAGTTGGCCCCCTGCGCGCCCCCGCCCCCAAACCAACCCATGCGAGCCGCGCGACAGCGCAAACCCTCGCGCGAAGCGCGAGGAGGCGGGCCGGCATCCAGGCCGCGATTGAGGGCTCACGTGCAGTGGGGCCACGTCCCCGCCCCGGCGTGAGCCTCACCATGTGGTCAGGGCACACCAGGGTGATCGACCCCCTCCCCCCAGCTGTCCCGGCCTCGCCAAACCGGCCTGAGGGGGCGTGTAGGGGGCCATCCCCGCAGGTCAGCCGGGAGCCCGGGTTCACCTCACGCCCCGGGTGACGTACACGGTGCCGAGGAGATGGCCCCCTGCGCGCCCCCGCCCCAAACGAAACCAATGCGAGCCGCGCGACAGCGCAAACCTCGCGCGCAGCGCGAGACCAGGTCCACAGCCACCCGCCGCGACAGCGGCCCGTCAGGACCGAGCCACCCCCCACCTCCCCCGCAACCCCACCCGCTCATCCGTAGCCACCATCGCCGCCCCCGCAGTAACCGTCTCGTACACGGCAAGAATGTCCGCCCCGACCGTCGACCAGTCGAACTGCCGCACGTGCCGGCTCCCCCGTTCCCGCAGCTCGGCCAGCCGCTCCGGATCGCCGAGAAGCCGGACGGCCGCGGCGGCGAGCGCCCCCGCGTCCTCGTTGGCGAACAGCTCTCCCGCCTCGCCCTGCCCCAGCACCTGCGCGAACGCGTCCAGGTCGCTGGCGAGCACCGGCGCCCCCGCGGACATCGCCTCGACGAGGATGATCCCGAACGACTCGCCACCGGTGTTGGGCGCGACGTACAGGTCCACGCTGCGCAGCAGCCGCGCCTTGTCCTCGTCGCTGACCATGCCCAGGAACTCCACCCGCGAGCGGAGCTCGGCGGGCAGCCCCGCCACCGCTTCCTCCTCGTCACCGCGGCCCGCGACCAGCAGCCGCGCGTCGGGGACCGCGGCGAGGATCTCCGGGAGCGCCCGCATCAGGACGGGCAGGCCCTTGCGGGGCTCGTCGATCCGGCCGATGAAGCCGATCGTGCGGCCCTGCCACTCCTCCCGCGGCGCGGCCCCGGCGAAGAAGTCCACGTCGACGCCGTTGGGGATGACCACCGCGTCCCCGCCGAGGTGTTCGACCAGGGTGCGCCGGGCGTACTCGCTCACCGCGATCCGCGCGCTGATCTTCTCCAGCGCGGGCTGCAGGATCGGGTACGCCGCGATCATGACGCGGGAGCGCGGGTTGGAGGTGTGGAAGGTCGCCACGATCGGGCCCTGCGCCGCCCAGCAGGCGAGCAGTCCGACCGACGGGGTGCCGGGTTCGTGGATGTGGATGACGTCGAAGGCGCCGTCGTGCAGCCAGCGGCGGACGCGGGCGGCGGACAGGAAGCCGAAGTTGAGCCGGGCAACCGAACCGTTGTACGGCACGGGCACGGCACGTCCGGCGGAGACGACGTACGGCGGCAGTGGTGTCCCGTCGTCCGCCGGGGCGAGTACGGACACCTCGTGCCCGAGCCGGATCAGGTGCTCGGCCAGGTCCCGCACATGGAACTGGACGCCACCGGGGACGTCCCACGCATACGGACAGACAATCCCGATTCTCAAGACCGCTCCGTCTCCCCTGCGCCGGCAGACGCGCCATCACGGACCGCCCCGGCCCCCGACGCCCCCGTCTCCAGATCCCCGAGCCACAACCGCTGCAACATGTGCCAGTCCTCCGGATGATCAGCGATGCCGGAGGCGAACGCATCGGCCATCCCCTGCGTCATCGCGGCAGCCTTCTCGGCACGCGTACCGGTCTGCGGCACCTCGATCTCCGGATGGACCCGCCCCCGCATGACGGAGCTCTCGTCGTACCACAACGTGACCGGCAACAGCATCGCCCCGGTCTGCACCGCGAGCATCGCGGGCCCGGCCGGCATCTTCGCGGCCTCGCCGAAGAATTTCACCTCGATGCCGGAGGCGGACAGGTCCCGGTCGGCGACCAGGCAGACCAGGCCGCCGGCCCGCAGCCGCCGGGCGAGGATGCCGAACGCGGCGCCCCCGGTGTGCGGCAGCACCTCCATGCCCAGCCCCTCGCGGTAGGCGACGAACCGGTCGTAGAGCGACTCGGGCTTGAGGCGTTCGGCGACGGTGGTGAAGGGCACGCCCAGCTTGGTGGTGACCCAGGCGCCCGCGAGGTCGTAGTTGCCCATGTGCGGCAGCGCGAGGATCACGCCGCGGCCGCTCTTCAGGCCGTCCACCAAGTGGTGCACGTCCGCCGGCGCGAAGCCGCCCCTTATCCGCTCCTTGCTCCAGGCGGGCAGCCGGAAGGACTCCATCCAGTAGCGCACGTAGGAGCGCATCCCGGCCCGGGACAGCTGGGCGAGCCGCTGCGGCGTGGCGTCCGGCACCACCCGCGCGAGGTTCGCCTCCAGCCGCAGCACGCCCTTGCCGCGCCGCTTCCAGACCGCGTCGGCGATCCGCCGGCCGAGCACTTTCGCGGCCGGCTCGGGCAGTCTCTTGACCGCGCTCCAGCCGAAGGCGTACGCCCCGTCGGTCAGCTGTTCGCGGTCGATGATCGTGCGGGTACGGTCGGCGACCGTACGCGTCATGCGCTTCACGCGCTGTTCCCCCCTTGTGCGACGGCATCGGCTTCGGCGGACTCCCGGCGTACGGTCACCACGCGCTGGGCGAGGGTGACCGCGCTGCCGACGGCCACCACCCACAGGGCGACCGGCAGCAGGTACTGCACGCCCGGCACCCCGAAGGCGTGCAGCCCGGCGAGGCCGGCGGCGACCAGGGTGATGACGAGCCGCTCGGCCCGTTCGACCAGTCCGTTGACGTTCACCGGCAGCCCGATGCTCTCGCCCCTGGCCTTGGTGTACGAGACCACCTGCCCGCTGGCCAGGCAGAAGATCGCCACCGCGCAGAGCCACAGGCTGTCGCCGGCCCCCGCGTACCAGAGCGCCAGCCCGCCGAAGATCGCGGAGTCGGCGACCCGGTCGAGGGTGGAGTCGAGGAAGGCCCCCCAGCGGCTGGACCGGCCCAGCTGCCGGGCCATGTTGCCGTCCACCAGGTCCGAGAAGACGAACAGCGTGATGACGATCGTGCCCCAGAAGAACTCGCCGAGCGGGAAGAAGACCAGGGCGCCCGCCACCACACCCCCCGTGCCGACGAGGGTGACCGCGTCCGGGCTGACCCCGAGGCGGATGAGCAGGGCGGCGAATGGCGTGAGGACACGCGTGAAGAATGCACGCGCGTACGTGTTCAGCATGGCCTTCCCGGAGGTCGATACGGGCCGCGCGGTCAATGGGGCCACCGGCTGGCCCATCGTAGCCAGGCGGCACCCGCGTACCGCGAACGCACCACGGCCCGGGACACGACCCGTGACCGGCCAAGACGTCGGCGCCGCAGCCGGCGCGCCGGCGCGGGGCCCGCGCACCGGCGCGTACCGCAAGATCCCTGATCGTCCCTTGTGCGATGTATGGACGCACCATGACCAGGGTGGAAAGCTCGAACCACCGCAAAGTGTCGACCGGGAGGCGAGACACATGGGCGAGAAGACGAGGACACATCCGGGAGCCGCCGGCAGGGCGACATCGGCCGACCAGCCCACGTCCCTGAGGAATGTGGTGCTGGTCGGCCACAGTGGTGCGGGGAAGACGACGCTGGTGGAGGCGCTCGCGCTGGCGACCGGGGCGGTCAACCGGGCCGGCCGGGTCGAGGACGGCGGCTGTCTGTCGGACTACGACGAGATCGAACACCGGCAGCAGCGTTCGGTGCAGCTGTCCCTGGTCCCCGTCGACTGGGGCGGGATCAAGATCAATGTGTTGGACACACCCGGGTACGCCGACTTCGTCGGAGAGCTGAGGGCCGGTCTGCGGGCAGCGGACGCGGCCCTCTTCGTCGTTTCGGCCGCGGACGGTGTGGACGGCGCGACGCGCATGGTCTGGGACGAGTGCGCCGCCGTCCGGATGCCGCGCGCCCTGGTCATCACCCACCTGGAGGCCGCGCGCTCCGACTTCGACCAGATGACGCGGCTGTGCGGCACCGCCCTGGCCGGCGACGACCCCGACGCCGTACTCCCCCTGTACCTGCCGCTGTACGGCCGGGCCGGCGCCGACGGCCACGCGCCCGTGCACGGCCTGATCGGCCTGCTCACCCAGCGGGTCTTCGACTATTCCTCCGGCGAACGCGTCGAGCGCGCGCCGGAGCCCGACGAGCTGCCGCTGATCGAGGAAGCCCGTAACCGGCTCATCGAGGGCATCATCGCCGAGAGCGAGGACGAGTCCCTGATGGACCGCTACCTCGCCGGCGAGGACATCGACGTGAAAACGCTCATCGGTGACCTGGAGACGGCGGTCGCCCGCGGCACCTTCCACCCCGTGCTGGCCGCGGCTCCGGCCGCCGAGGGGGCCAGGCAGGGGCTGGGCACGGTCGAGCTGCTGGACCTGATCGCCCGTGGCTTCCCCACCCCCGCCGAGCGCGAGGCCCCCGCGGTCACCACCCCCGACGGCAAGCCGCGGCCCGCGCTGACCTGCGACCCGGCGGGCCCGCTGGTCGCGGAGGTGGTCAAGACCTCCTCCGACCCGTATGTCGGCCGGCTCTCGCTGGTCCGGGTCTTCTCCGGCACCCTGCGTCCCGACGAGACGGTGCATGTGTCCGGGCACGGCCTGGAGGACCGCGGCCACGAGGACCACGACGTGGACGAGCGGATCGGCGCGCTGTCCGCCCCGTTCGGCAAGGCGCAGCGCTCACTGACCAAGGCGATCGCCGGCGATCTGGCCTGTGTGGCGAAGCTGACCCGCGCCGAGACCGGTGACACCCTCTCCGACAAGGACGCGCCGCTCCTGATGGAGCCGTGGTCCATGCCGGATCCGCTGCTGCCGGTCGCCATCCAGGCGCACAGCAAGGCGGACGAGGACAAGCTGTCCCAGGGCCTGTCCCGCCTGGTCGCCGAGGATCCGACGATGCGCCTGGAGCACAACCAGGGCACCCACCAGGTGGTGCTGTGGTGCCTGGGTGAGGCACATGTCGACGTGGCGCTGGAGCGGCTGCGGTCGCGGTACGGCGTGCAGGTGGACACCGTGCCGTACAAGGTCTCGCTGCGGGAGACGTTCGGCGGGAAGGCGGCGGGCCGCGGACGGCACGTGAAGCAGTCCGGCGGGCACGGCCAGTACGCGATCTGCGAGATCGAGGTGGAGCCGCTGCCCGGTGGCAGCGGCATCGAGTTCGTGGACAAGGTCGTGGGCGGCGCGGTGCCCCGGCAGTTCATCCCGTCCGTCGAGAAGGGCGTACGGGCGCAGGCGGCGCGTGGCGTCGCGGCCGGGTATCCGCTGGTCGACGTCCGGGTCACGCTGCTGGACGGCAAGGCCCACTCGGTGGACTCCTCCGACGCCGCGTTCCAGACGGCGGGCGCCCTGGCGCTGCGCGAGGCCGCGGGCGACGCCCGTATCCATCTGCTGGAGCCGGTGGCCGAGGTGACCGTACTGGTTCCGGACGATTTCGTGGGCGCGGTGATGAGCGACCTGTCCGGGCGGCGCGGGCGGGTGGTGGGTACCGAGCAGGCCGGGCACGGCCGCACCCTGGTGCGGGCGGAGGTGCCGGAGATCGAGATCAGCCGGTACGCCGTGGACCTGCGCTCCCTCTCGCACGGCACCGGGCGCTTCCACCGCTCCTACACGCGGCACGAGCCGATGCCACCGCAGCTCGCCGCGAAACTCCGCGAACAGGAGGAGAACGGCTCCTGATCCGCCGGCCGTCGCCGGCCGTCCACCTCGGCATCTTCGGGGTGGACGGCGGCGGTACGCTGTGATCGCAGCTCAGAAGGTGTGCGACGGACGGTAGTTGGGAAGAAGGCCGCAGCAGCGGATGCGTGCGGGCGATGGGGGCGGCAGTGGCAGCAGACGGCTTCGACTTCAGTCCCGGGGCGCAGGTCCCGCTGTCCGGCGGTGCCGGACAGACCGCGGCCACCCAGGCGTTGGCCTCGGCTGCGTACCGGGACAATCCGCTCTCCGACATCGCCATGGCCGACTCCGCGACCACGAAGTCGGGGATCAAACCGCCCAAACTCTCCTTGTTCGAGCCGAATCTGGGCGAGGCGTTCTCCCGCGCGCTGCAACTGCGGATGCTCGGTGGCGCCCGCGGCGCGCTCATCCAGTCGTTCGGCATCGAGCCGCAGACGGTCGTCGAGCACTGCCTGGCCGCCAGCCGCATCCGCAAGATCCGCGATGTGAAGCTGACCGTCCTGATGCTCTGCTTCGGGCTGCTCTTCCTGCCGGGCGTACTGCTGTGGCTGGGCGCCTTCCAGCTCAAGAAGCTGCTCGCGCGGGCGCAGGGGACCGGCACCTCGGCGCTCGGGGTCGCGCTGATGCTCGCGGTCGGCGCCATCGCGGTGCTCTTCCTGGTCAAGCTGCCGTTCACCGGCTTCTGGTCGGTGTATCTGCGCGCCATGGTGGTGGTGCCGGTGATCGGCTGGTGGTGGGCCAAGCGGATCAGTGAGGCCACCGCCAAGGACCTGCGGGACGCCTGGAAGGGCCTGCTCGAAGGCGGCGGCGTGGGCGCCAAGATCCCCGAGGCGGTGCCCAAGGACCCGAACGAGACCGCCGCCGAACAGATGCGCCAGAGCCTGGCCAAGCTCACCGCCGAACAGCAGAGCAACGTCGCCTTCTACGCCGGCCCCAACGGCATACTCGGCATGGGCACCCGCTGGGGCAGCTGGCAGATGGCCGAGGAGCTGCGGCCCGCCGAGGAGGGCGGCGAGATCAACCCGTTCCGCAGCTACGACGTGATCCGCGTCATCCACGACCGGCTGCGCCTGCTGGAGCGCAGCCCGCTGCACACCGGCGGCTTCAAGGACGCCCCCTCCGTACGCCACTGGATCGTGGTGCCGGTCGGCGAGAAGGCCGGGTCCGTCTCCCGCCCCGAGGGCACCGAGGTCGAGGCGTTCCAGGTGCGCCAGCACGAAATAGAGCGGATCTGCAACGAGCAGCAGTTCGGCGCCGGCAGCCGGCACTACCTCGGCGTCCAGTTCGTGCTGTGGGACGGGCAGCTGGTGATAACCCTGCTGATCACCGTGACCGTGCTGCACGAGACGCTGCGCGTGGAGGTCACCGGCCACGCCCTCGGCCCGGTGAACCCGCTGTTCACCTCCAAGCCCGCGCCGAAGAGCAAGAGCGTCTCCAAGACGGTCAAGTTCTGGGAGACCAAGTCGGTGAGCCTGCCGCTGGTCGACGCGAGCGAGGTGGTACGGCTCGCCGCGCGCGCCCCGCTGACGTGGTTCCCCGGCATCCTGGAGTTCCTCGGCGGCAAGCTGACCCTGCCGGAGCCGTTCGGCCTGCGGCACGCCTGGGCCGACAAGCCGTGGCGGCACCGCTTCATGGCCGACGACGCGTTGCGCGCGGCGACCCCGGTACTGCGCGTGGTGCACTCCGCCGCGCTGAGCGTGCTCAAGGAGAACGGTGTGGACATCGCGCGCTTCGACAGCCGTTCGCTGGTGCTCAGCGGCCAGGTGCAGGCGGCGGAGCCGAAGCGGGCGGACGAGTACAACGCGTAGCCGCCGGCCGCGGGCCGGCCCTGGCCGCGCCCGCCGGTCGGTCCGCCCGCCAGCCCGCCAGCCCGCCAGCCGCGAACCGGCTACCGGAAGATCCCTGTGTGCCCCAGTGAGTACCTTCCCGGCTGCGGGTACACCGCCAGCCCGTGCGGCCCCTCGCCCACCGGGATCTTGGCGAGGGTCTTCCCGGTCCTGGTGTCCATCGCGTAGACCTCGGAGTTGTAGCGGCCGGACAGCCACAGCACCTTGCCGTCGGCGGACACCCCGCCCATGTCCGGGCTGCCGCCGCCGGGAATGTGCCACTTGTCGACGAGCTTGCCGCTCTTGAAGTCGAGCAGGGACACCGAGCCCTCGCCCCGGTTGGAGATGTACATCTTCCGGGAGTCGCGGCTGACGTAGAGGCCGTGGGTGCCCTTGCCCGTCGGCATCAGCTTCGGCTCCTCGAACGTGTCGCCGTCCAGCACCCACATGCCGTCGGCCATCATGTCCGCGACGTACCAGGTCTTTCCGTCCGGCGACATCTTCACGTCCTGCGGCATGGCGCCCCGGAACGGCAGTTTCCGCTGTCCGATCACCTTCATCTTCTCGGTGTCGACCTTCAGCAGCTCGCCGGAGAACTCGCAGGAGACGATGAAGTACTTCCCGTCCGCCGAGAAGTCCGCGTGGTTGACGCCCGCGCAGGTCACCGGGACGGTCTTGCGCACCTCCATCGTCTTCGGGTCGCGGAAGACCAGCTCCTTGTCCATGGACGCCATCACGACCGCGTACCTGCCGTTCGGCGTGAAGTACAGGTTGTACGGGTCGTGCACGTCCACCGCCCCGCCGGACTTGCCGGTCGCCGGGTCGATCGGGGTCAGGTCGTGGCCGCGGTTGTTGTTCACCCACAGGGTCTTCATGTCCCACGACGGGACGACGTGCTGCGGCTGCACGCCCACCGGGATGGTCTCGATGACCTTGTACGTCTTCGGGTCGATGACGCTGACCGTGTCGGAGCCGGTGTTGGGCACGTACACCCGGGACGGGAAGTCCTTGACCTGCGGCGCGAGCTTGCCGGGGCGGTCCGCCGCGTACACGTCGCGCTCGTCCAGCGGCGGCGGCATGCCCGGCAGCAGCGACGTGGCGGCCTTCGCGGGCGAGGCCGGGGCCGACGCCCCGGCGCTGCTGCCGCCGGCCTTCGCCCCGCTGCCGCCGCCGCACCCCGCCGCCACCAGAGCGCAGGCGACGGCCAGCAGCGCGGCCCGCCGGCCGGTACGGGCACGTTTCCGATCGTGGAGGAAGGTCCGGTCAGCCATCAGGTCACAAGCTCCGTTGTCGTCACCGCGCGCAGTCCGCGCCGGTGCAGGCCGTCGAGGATCGGGGGCAGCGCGGCAACCGTGCCGGCGTGCCCGAGGTGCAGGCTCACGATGGATCCCGCGCGGGCCCGGTCCAGCACGGTGCGCTGGACGGCGGGGGCGCCGGGGTCGTCCGCGTCGAGGGAGTCGACGTCGTAGGAGAGGACGTGCGGATAGCCGGCCTTACGGGCCAGCCGGGTCACCAGCGGGGTGGCGTACTGCGTACGGGAGGGGCGGAACCAGCTGCCGATCGTGCCGGTGAGCTTGCGCAGGCGGTCGGCGCACCCGCTGATCTCGGCGTACGCCTCGTCCGCCGCGAGGGCGCAGATGTCGAGGTGGCGCTGGGTGTGATTGCCCAGTTCGTGGCCGCCGTCGAGGATCCGGCGGGCCATCCGGGGCTGCTCGTCGAGCCAGCTGCCGACGGCCAGTACGGTCACCCGGGCACCGGCCCGCTCGGCCTCGCCGAGCAGCGCGGCGGCCGTCTTCGGGTCGCCCTGGCCGTGGAAGGTGAGGGCGACGGCGTTGCCGCGCGGGAGGCCGTGCTGGATCTGGACGGGCAGGCCGGGCGCGCGGGTCGGCGGGCGGGCGGCGCGGGCGGCGCCCGAGGCGGCCGGGCCCGAGGGGTGCCCCGGTCCGGGCGGGCCGGTCCCGCCCGGCGGCGGGGAGCCGGAGGCCCGTACGGAGACGGTGTCCGTACGGGCCGTCGCGCACCCCGTCGCGAGCGCACCGGCGGCCACGGCCGAGGCGGCGCGCAGCATGGAGCGACGATGCAGGGAAGTCACCCCACCATTAGAGGGCAACGTGTCCGCATTTGTCGCTTTGTCGGATTTACCGCAGCGCGTGTCCCGGCCGTCGCTGCGGCGTCCGGGCTACTGCGGCCAGGCGTCCGCCAGCATCGTCCGGGTGTCGGCCAGCAGCTGCGGAAGCACCTTCGTCTGGCCCACCACCGGCATGAAGTTGGTGTCCCCGCCCCACCGCGGCACCACGTGCTGGTGCAGGTGGGCGGCGATACCGGCGCCGGCCACCGCCCCCTGGTTCAGGCCGATGTTGAAGCCGTGCGCACCGGAGGCGGCGCGCAGCGTGGTCATCGCCCGCTTGGTGAACTCGGCCAGCTCCAGGGTCTCCGCCCGGTCCAGCTCGGTGTAGTCCGCCACGTGGCGGTACGGGACCGACATCAGGTGGCCACCGTTGTACGGGTAGAGGTTGAGCACCGCGTACACATGCTCGCCACGGGCGATCACCAGCCCGTCCTCGTCCGACTTGGCCGGAATCGTGCAGAAGGGGCAGCCGTCCTCGGCGCCCGGTCCGGACGGTTTGTTCTCCCCCTGGATGTACGCCATCCGGTGGGGCGTCCACAGTCGCTGGAAGGCGTCCTGTGTCCCGACTCCGATCTGCTGCTCCGGCTCACTCGTCATGCGGGCCAGCATATTCCCCGGCCCGCGCCGGAATGCGGCGAGGGGCGGCCCCGGACCGGGACCGCCCCTCCTTCAGCGTCCGAGCCTCACACCTGGATGCGGCGCTCCACCGCGTCCAGCATCTCCTCGATGGCCTGCGCCTTCGGGATGCCGTTCTTCTGCGACCCGTCGCGGTAGCGGAAGGAGACCGCGCCGTTGGCCACGTCCTCGTCACCCGCGATGATCATGTACGGCACCTTGCTGCGCTGCGCGTTGCGGATCTTCTTCTGCATCCGGTCCGAGGAGGCGTCCACATCGATCCGCAGCCCCCGCTTCTTCGCCTCGGCGGCGAACTCCTGGAGGTACGGCACGTGGTCGTCACCGATCGGGATACCGGTGGCCTGCACGGGGGCCAGCCACACCGGGAAGGCGCCCGCGTAGTGCTCCAGCAGCACCGCGAAGAAGCGCTCGATGGAGCCGAAGAGGGCGCGGTGGATCATCACCGGGCGCTGCTTGGAGCCGTCCGGCGCGGTGTACTCCAGGTCGAAGCGCTCCGGCAGGTTGAAGTCCAGCTGGACGGTCGACATCTGCCAGGTACGGCCGATGGCGTCCTTGGTCTGCACCGAGATCTTCGGGCCGTAGAACGCGGCGCCGCCCGGGTCCGGGACCAGCGGCAGGCCCTGCTTCTCGGCGACCTTGCGCAGCGTCTCGGTGGCCTCTTCCCAGACCTCGTCCGAGCCGACGAACTTCTCCGGGTCCTTGGTGGACAGCTCCAGGTAGAAGTCGGTCAGGCCGTAGTCGCGCAGCAGGTCCAGGACGAAGGTGAGCGTGGCGTCCAGCTCGTCCGCCATCTGCTCCTTGGTGCAGTAGATGTGCGCGTCGTCCTGGGTGAAGCCGCGGGCGCGGGTCAGGCCGTGCACCACACCGGACTTCTCGTACCGGTACACGGTCCCGAACTCGAACAGACGCAGCGGCAGTTCGCGGTACGAGCGGCCGCGCGCGTCGAAGACCAGGTTGTGCATCGGGCAGTTCATGGGCTTGAGGTAGTAGTCCACGCCCTCGTCGAGCTGCATGGGCGGGTACATGCCGTCGGCGTACCAGTCCAGGTGGCCCGACTTCTCGAAGAGCTTCCCCTTGGTGGCGTGCGGGGTGTAGACGAACTCGTAGTCCGCCTCCTCGTGACGCCGCCGCGAGTAGTCCTCCATGACCCGGCGGATGATGCCGCCCTTGGGGTGGAAGACCGCCAGACCCGAGCCGATGTCCTCCGGGATGGAGAACAGGTCCAGCTCAGCGCCCAGCTTGCGGTGGTCGCGCTTCTCGGCCTCGGCGAGGAACTCCAGGTACGCCTTCAGCTCGTCCTTGGTCGGCCACGCGGTGCCGTAGATGCGCTGGAGCTGCTTGTTCTTCTCGCTGCCGCGCCAGTACGCGGCGGCCGAGCGCATCAGCTTGAAGGCGGGGATGACCCGGGTGCTGGGCAGGTGCGGGCCGCGGCACAGGTCCTTCCAGCACAGGTCGCCGCTCTTGGCGTCGAGGTTGTCGTAGATGGTCAGCTCACCGGCGCCGACCTCGGCGGACGCGCCCTCGGCGGCCTCCGCGGCGGAGCCCTTGAGGCCGATCAGCTCCAGCTTGTACGGCTCGCCGGCCAGCTCGGCGCGGGCGTCGTCGTCGCTCACCGCGCGCCGGGCGAACTTCTGCCCGCGCTTCTGGATCTCCTGCATCTTCTTCTCGATGCGCTTGAGATCCTCGGGGGTGAACGGGGTCTCGACGTCGAAGTCGTAGTAGAAGCCGTCCTTGATGGGCGGGCCGATGCCGAGCTTCGCCTCCGGGAACAGCTCCTGCACGGCCTGCGCCATCACGTGCGCGGTGGAGTGGCGCAGGATGTTCAGGCCGTCCTCGCTGGTGATGTCGACGGGCTCGACCTCGTCGCCCTCGGCCAGCTCGTACGCCAGGTCCTTGAGCTGCCCGGCGACGCGGGCGGCGACGACGGAGCGCTCGCCCTGGAAGAGGTCGGCGGCCGTAGTGCCCGTGGTCACCACGCGTTCTTCCCGCTCGGAATCGCGTTGGATGGTCACACGGACGTCTGACACCGGTCTCTCCTGACTTCTCGGGCACGTCAGCGATTTTGCTGCGCAGGCGAATCGTACCGAGCGACCGGCGCTCCTCGCGAAACGGTTATGGCGGTGGGGGGCGGGGGGCTGCTTCTGGGCCGCTGCGGGGTGTGCGCCGTGGGTGCGGGGCCCTTGTGGGGGTGCGCCGTGTGCGCGATGGGTCCGGTGGTGGGGGGGCTCGGGGCCACACAGGGGTCACTCCTCGGCACCGTGTACGCAGCCCGGGACGTGAAGTGAACCCAGGCTCCCGGCTGACCTGCGGGGAGACCCCTGTATGTCCCCGAGCCCGCGCCGTTTGCGGGTATCCCGCCATCGTGGCCAAAAATTCCGCAAGCTCCCTCGCGCGCAGCGCGGGGGGACCTTTCTCGCGCGCAGCGCGGGGCCCCCTTCCTCGCGCGCAGCGCGAGAGGGCGGGCAGGCATCCGGGCCGCGATTCAGGGCGCGTGCAGTGCGGCCTCGCCCCTACCGCCACGTGAGCCTCACCATGTGGCCAAGGCACACCAGGGTGATCGACACCCTCCCCCCAGCTGTCCCGGCCTCGCCGAACCGGCCGGAGGGGGCGTGTAGGGGGCCATCCCCGCAGGTCAGCCGGGAGCCCGGGTTCACCTCACGCCCCGGGCGACGTACACGGTGCCGAGGAGTTGGCCCCCTGCGCGCCCCCGCCCCCGGCACCAACCTCTGCGAGCCGCGCGACAGCGCAACCCTCGCGCGCAGCGCGAGAGGGCGGGCAGGCACCCGGGCCGCCTTATGACGCTCACGTGACGCAGAGTGCGCCCCTGCCCCGGCGTGAGCCTCACCATGTGGTGGGGGCACACCAGGGTGATCGACACCCTCCCCCCAGCTGTCCCGGCCTCGCCGAACCGGCCGGAGGGGGTGCGTAGGGGGCCATCCCCGCAGGTCAGCCGGGAGCCCGGGTTCACCTCACGTCCCGGGTGACGTACACGGTGCCGTGGGGGCACCCCCGGCCGAAGGCTGGGGGAGAGTTGGCCCCCTGCGCGCCCCCGCCCCCGGCACCAACCTCTGCGAGCCGCGCGACAGCGCAAACCCTCGCGCGCAGCGCGAGACCGAGAACCGCACACCCCCTCACTCCCCCGGCAACGGCCCCCCACACGCCTCCTCAAAAAAGTCCAGGTTCTCCTGGAGCGACTTGAGCAACCGATCCCGCTCCGCCTCGTCCACCTGAACGGGCGTGACATCCGAAGCCCCCGTGATGCGGCGAAAGCCGCCCCGGCTCTCCAGTCGCCCGCTGACCCGAATCGGCAACCCCACCAAATGCGCATGCCCCGCGATCCGGTAGTCCTCCTCGTCCAGCGCGACCCGCACCTGGAGCACGTCGGCCCCGGACAGCACCCGCAGCCGCACCGCGCCAGGCCCCCCAGGCCGCTCGCGCCGCAGCCGTACCACCGCGCCGGTCACCCGTACCGGCAACGACGGCTCGTCGCGGACGTAGCGCTGGGCGGCCGCCTGGAGCGCGGGCAGGTCGCCGGGCGAGAACTCCACCGGTTCGGGCCGGGCCGCGAACCCGGGCGGCGGCCCCGCACCCGGCGACCACTCCACCGAGATCCGCACCCCCTCCGCATCCCGCACCAGCGAGATCAGCGCCTCCGCCAGCTCGTGGCAGACGCCCAGCTCCACGGCGGCGTCGAACGCCTCCATGCCGCCGGTCGCCCGCTGGTAGTCCGTGGCGTCACGCGTAGCGTGCAGCGCTCGCTGGAGCCCGGCGACGGCCGCCCGGCCCGCCGCCACCGGCACGTACGCGGTCAGCCGCCGCCCGGCCGGCGCGGGCCCGACCAGCACGTCCGCCATGAACGCCTCGGCCTTGCGCTTGTGCCGGGCGCCGTAGAAACCGGCCCGCCCGTACGTGCCGAGCGCCCCGGCCATCAGCATCGAGCGCGCGGCGGTCCGCAGCTGCTCCTGTGCCACCCACGGCGTACCGCCCACCCCCTCGTCCGGCACCTCGCGCTCCCAGCGCACCTCGTCGCTGGGCACCGCCAGCGCCGCCAGGACCTCGCGCGCGGACGGCGCGGCGCTGTGCGCGAGGGCGGCCAGCGCCTCCGCGATGAGGTCGGTGCTGTCCGGGAACGTCCGGGTCTGCGGCACGAGCAGGCTGGTGCCCCCGGCGGCACCGCCGGGCGGCGTCCAGCGGGCGTAGTGGCCGGCGGCGCCTCCCCGCCGCCGCCAGCCGTGCCGCGCCAGCAGGGCGCCCAGCACCGCCGGGTCCAGCTGTGCCGGGTCCGGAAGCCGGAATGCGTAATCGTCGGTCGGCCGGTGCATCAGGGTCTCCCTCCCGCCCCGACCCGCGTCATGATCTCGCAGAGCGCGCGGTCGTCGAAGATCCGCGTGGTCGGGATCCGCACGTTGGTCCTGCGCCGGCCGGTCACCTTGTGGCCGGCCAGATTGGTCCAGTAGCAGCTGTGCCGCAGTTCGAGCCGGTCCTGGTCCGCCCGCAGCCAGTCCTCCTGGGTCCGCGGCACCAGCATCACGACCAGGATCTTGTGCACCGCCACGGGTGTCCGCGCGAGCTTGACCAGGTGCGCGTTGTCCAGGGTGAAGCCGAAGTCGGCACCCGGCGGCCGGGGGCCGACCTGGTACGTGCACTTCAACTGCACCTTGATGGTCACTTCGTCGTCGACGGCATGGCCGGGCGCGCCGTGGCTGACGTGCCAGTCGATGCCGTTGTCCGGGAAGGGCTGGGCCAGCGAGCAGCCCGACGCGGCGGCCACCGCGTGCAGATAGCCCACCTGGAGTGTCTCCATGCAGGCCGTGGTGGCGAGCGCGCCGCGCGGCGAAGCCGTGTGCGCGGGCACCGGTCCCCCCGGGTCGGGCTGCGCGAGCGTCATCGCTCAAGTGCCTTCCGGGCCGGGTCGTTCGAAGGGGCCGCCCCCGTGGCGACGGCCCGTTGTGATGTTCTTGTCCGCCCCAAGTGGTCAACAAACCAGGACGGTTCGACAACCGGAACCCTCGGGTATCACCTGGTCGGGTGGCCGCTTCGGCTCACCCGCCGCACGAGCGCGAGGAGTTGTGAACATGCCGTGCTGGTACGACGGTCCGCTGGCTTCCTTCGACACCGAGACGACCGGGATCGACGTGGAGCGAGATCGCATCGTGTCCGCCGCCCTGGTCGTCCAGGAAACTCCGCGCAGCGTGCCCCGCGTCACCCGGTGGCTGGTCAACCCGGGGGTGCCGATCCCCGAAGCCGCCACCGCCGTGCACGGCCTGACGGCCGAACACCTGGCGCTGTACGGCCGCTGGCCGTCGCCGGTCATGGAGGAGATGGCCCGCGCGCTGACCGACCAGTCACTCGCGGGGCGCCCGTTGATCGTGATGAACGCGCCGTTCGACCTGACGCTGCTCGACCGCGAACTGCGGCGGCACCGCGCCGCCTCGCTCGACCGCTACCTGGGCGCCCACCCGCTGTCCGTGCTGGATCCGCGGGTGCTGGACAAGCACCTGGACCGCTACCGCAAGGGCCGCCGTACGCTCACGGACCTGTGCGCGGAGTACGGCGTCGAGCTGACCGGCGCCCACGAGGCCGCCGCGGACGCCCTGGCCGCGCTCCAGGTCGTACGGGCGCTGGGCCGGCGGTACGCCGAGCGGCTGGAGTCGCTGAGCCCGGCGCAGCTGCACACCCGGCAGGCGGTGTGGCACGCGGCGCAGGCGCGTGGTCTGGAGGCGTGGTTCGCGCGCAACGGCACGGAGGAGGCGGTGGATCCGCACTGGCCGTTGCGCCCGGACCTGCCGGCCGCTGCCTGAGCGGGCCGGCGTACGACGGAGGCGGGCGGGGGCCGGCCGCGGCATGGACGTGCCAATGCCGAGGGCCGGGCTGCCTGTTGGCAGCCCGGCCCTCGGTCCCGGTGGGCGATACTGGGTTCGAACCAGTGACCTCTTCGGTGTGAACGAAGCGCTCTCCCACTGAGCTAATCGCCCGGGTCTTTTCCCGTTCCCGGGGTTTCCCCCGCGAACGACCTGAACAATACAGGCCGTCGCGCCTTTCCATCAAATTCCCGGTCCGCGCATTCCCGTTCCCGCCTCCGGACGCACCCCTCGGCGGCCGGGCCGGGCCCGGCGGCGGATCACTCGCGGCCGAGCCGGGAGGCCAGCCCCCGGCGCCCGGCCCGCATCATCAGCGTGTGGTTGGCGACGAAGAACGGCCGCCCCGGCAGCGCGAGCCGGCGCAGTGCCGGCTTGCGCACCTCGACCTCCTGCTCGAAGACGGCGCGCGTCCCGCGGCCGGCCGCGCCCACCGTCCAGCGCGCGAAGCCCTCCAGGTCGCCGCGCATCGCTATCTCCAGGACGCCGGTGCCCGGGTCGCGGCGCGTCTCGGTGGCGGTGACGGTGAGGACGTACGGGAGCAGGGACCGGAAGCTGGCGGTGCCGCTGCGGTCGTCGACGCGGGTCACCCGGCGGACCTGGGGCCACCACTGCGGATACATTTCTGCGTCCTCCAGGGCGGCGAAGACCGCCGGGGGCGGCGCGGCCAGCCGCCATTCGCTGCGGAAGCGGTACCGGTGCAGGACGTGCTGCCAGTCGGACATGGCCCCAGTCTGCCGCCCCGGCGGCGCCCGGTACGGGGAAACGGCGACGGCCCGGAGGTCTGGGACCTCCGGGCCGTCGTACGGTGTGGGCGATACTGGGTTCGAACCAGTGACCTCTTCGGTGTGAACGAAGCGCTCTCCCGCTGAGCTAATCGCCCGGGCGCAGAGAGAACATTACCGCACGTCGGAGGGGTTTCACGACCACCCGTCGGCCGAGGCCGCGGGGCGCCGGTCACTCACCGGCGTGCCATGGCATCACGAAGCCGAACTTCCACAGGTAGACGGCCAGCCCGGCCACAATGATCACGGCTCCGATGCTGGTCAGAATGATGTTGCGGCGCCGCACCTTGGGATCCAGGGCCTTCTGCGTGGCCTCGGTGACCTTGCGCTTGGTCCAGCGCAGCACCAGCTGCGCCCAGACGAACTCGGTCGCCCAGATCGCCATGCCCGCGAAGATCACCAGCCAGCCCGGTCCGGGCAGGGGCAGCATGATGATGCCGCCGACGACCACCGCGAGGCCGACGATGAAGATGCCGACCTGCCAGCTCAGATGCAGGGGCCGGGAGCGCTTGATGAAGTGCGGCGCCCGGGAACCGAGTCGCTGTTCCACCTTCGCAGTTTCTCCCGCGGCGCTCTCGTGCGCAGCCGGGGCCGTCGCCGCCTCGGTGATCCCGGCTCCCCCGTTACTCTCCGTATTCATACGGCCCAACCTACCCGACGGAAGACGGTCACCGGAATGGCCGCCGAGGAGGATGGGCAACTCCGCCGTAAGAGGTACCGGAAGTCACCCAAAACCCTCAGAGGGGTTTACAACGGCACCGTAGGTGGCATGTCGATTTCGCCGACGTGCGAATCCCCGAGCGCACACTGAGCGAAAGGCCCTGGCGCTTATGAACACCACGGTCAGCTGCGAGCTGCACCTGCGCCTCGTTGTGTCGAGCGAGTCGTCACTGCCTGTACCCGCGGGCCTGCGGTATGACACGGCCGATCCTTATGCCGTGCACGCGACCTTCCACACCGGAGCCGAGGAAACCGTCGAGTGGGTCTTCGCCCGCGACCTCCTCGCCGAGGGCCTGCACCGGCCCACGGGCACCGGCGACGTCCGCGTATGGCCGTCCCGGAGCCACGGACAGGGTGTTGTCTGCATCGCCCTGAGTTCCCCGGAGGGCGAGGCCCTTCTGGAGGCCCCGGCGCGGGCCCTGGAGTCGTTCCTCAAGAGGACCGACGCGGCGGTTCCACCCGGTACGGAACACCGGCATTTCGATCTCGACACGGAGCTCTCCCACATCCTCGCGGAGAACTGAAAGGCGGCGCAGCAGCCCATCGCAGCCATCCACCGCACCGAACCGCTCACACCTGCACCGTCCGACTCGGGGCGACGGAACAGGCCCGACAAATTCATACGGCACGAGCCGGCGCCGTCACCGCGGACCCATCGCGGAGACGGCGCCGAGGCTTGTTGGACGCGCTAGAGTCGGCGACCATTCGGCAAGGACACCGGGGAGCGGCGCCGTCCGCCCCCACCCGGCCAGGGAGCGAAACCGTGATGATCACCCACGACACCCGGTGCGCGCTCGACGCGGTCGTCGACCTGTTGAACACCGCTCCGGAGGGCGACGCCCCCGGCGCCACCGACAGCCTGACCGACCTCGCGGCGCTCCAGGCGTTCGTCACGCGCAACGCGATCAGCGACGTGGGCACGCTCGGCGACCGTGACCTGGCCTCCGTACGGGCCGTACGGGCACGGTTCGCCGAGGTCTTCTCGGCGCCGGACGACCGTACGGCCGCCGAGCGGCTCAACGACCTGGTCGCGGCGGCCGGCACGACGCCGCGGCTGACCGACCACGACGGCTACGACTGGCACGTGCACTACTTCGCGCCGGGCGCCTCGGTCGCCGAGCACCTGGCGGCGGACGGCGGCATGGCGCTGGCGTTCCTGGTGGTCGCCGGGGAGCGCGAGCGGCTGCGGCACTGCGAGGCGCCGGACTGCCGGTTCGCCTTCGTGGACCTCTCCCGCAACCGCTCGCGCCGCTACTGCGACAGCCGTACGTGCGGCAACCGGCTGCACGTCGCCGCGTACCGGGCACGCCGCCGCGAAGCCACCCGCTGACGGCAGGGTCCGGCGCCGGCCTCACAGCAGGAGGAGGTCGTGCAGGGCGCCGATGAGCAGGAGGACGGCGATGACGGTGAGGAAGAGCATCAGCGGCGGCTGCGACAACGCGAAAAGGCAGCCACACGGTTCGGGGGCCGGGGGGTCCGCCGCTGTGACGGCGGGTTCCCGGGGAAGGGCGCACTCGTCGTTCATCTCGCGCCGATGATGGCGTAAGTGATCACGCGGAAAGTCCCGGATCACCCTTCAGCGACGGGAGTTCATCAGATCCCGTGCACTTGCGTGATCGCTACGGTGTCCGAGAGGTCACCCGTGCGGGCCGCGGGGCTCCGCCGTACCGCGTCGGCCTATTCGGCGGGCCGCCCCACGCAGACCCGGATGCCGGGCCCTCCCGGATGCCGAGGGCGCCAGGAATGACCGGCTGCCCCCGAAGACCCGGCTTCCGTCAGATGCCGTGCTTCTTCAGGATGGCCTCGATGTCGGAGAAGTCCTCCTCCGGCGCGCCGCCCTTGCTCCGGTTCTTGGCCCCGTCCTGGGCCTGGGGCCGGCCCGCGGGCTGCCCGGCCCGGGTGCCCGCGCCGAGCGACGGCGCGGAGGCCTTCGGCGCCACCGCCGCCGGCCCCTGCTGCCGGGCCGCGGCGCGCCGCTCCTTGCGGCTGCCGCCGGCCTTGAGGCTGTGCCGCTCGGCCACCCTCGCGATCATGAACAGGACGACGGAGAGGGCCAGCACCCCGAAGCCCGCCCAGACGACGGGCTTGAAGACCACGCCGGTGAGCCAGTCGATCACGCCGGTCATCGCCAGGCCCACGGGGACCAGCGAGACCGCCGCGATGCGGGTGGCGGCCAGGAAGCGCTTGCGGTAGGCGGTCAGCGCGGCGATGCCCAGGCCCGCCACCGACGCCACGGTACAGATGGTCGAGCTCAGCATCCCGGTCCTCCTGCCGATCGTCTGCTCCGGGGCGGCGCGCGCTGCGGGCAGCCGTCGGCCCGGTCGCGTGGAGCGGTTCGCGACGCCCTCTTGCCCCGTTCTGCCTCCATCCTGCCTCTTCCCGGGCGCCCGGTGCCACGATCCGGGGCAGGCTCAGGGACATCTAAGGGTCCGGCTCCTCCGCAGGTGCCGGTCCGGGGGCGCGGCCCCGGCCCCGGGCCGGCGCGGATCCCGGTTCGGCCGGGGCGCGGCGGGCTGGGAGACTGGGCGTATGAACGACGCCACCACCTCCGGTTCCGCCCGCCCCGTCGTCCTCGACGTGTGGTGCGAGCTGCAGTGCCCGGACTGCACCGCCGCCCTGGACGACCTGCGGGCCCTGCGCGAGCGCTTCGGGGACCGGCTGGACATCCGGCTGCGCCACTTCCCGCTGGCCAAGCACCAGCACGCCTACGCCGCGGCCCAGGCCGCCGAGGAGGCCGTGGAGCAGGGCAAGGGCTGGCCGTACGCGGAAGCCGTCCTGGCCCGTACGGAGGAGCTGGGCGCCCGGGGCGAGCAGCTGCTGCTCGCGGTCGCCGGTGAACTTGGCCTGGACGCCGAGGAGATGGACACCGCCCTCATCGACGGCCGGCACCTGCTCGCCGTCGACGCCGACCAGGCGGAGGGCAAGGCGATCGGAGTGACCGGCACGCCCACGTACTTGATCGGCGGGGAGCTGCTGGACGGCAGCAAGAGCCAGGACGGCCTGCGCGAACGCATCGCGGAGACCGTCGGCCGGCTGCTGGCGGAGCAGGCCTGACACGCCCCGCCCGCCGGGCGGCCGGCTCTCAGAGCAGCAGTTTGTGCAGGGAGTACTCGGTCGGCCGGTAGCCCAGGGTCTCGTAGAGGCCGCGGGCCCGCGGATTGTCCACGAAGACGTTGAGCCCCAGGACGGTGCGGCCCGCCGCGAGGGTCTCCCGTTCGGCGATCAGCATGAGCGTGCGGCCGTGGCCGCGCCCGCGGTGCTCGGGCGCCACGCGGACGTCCACGACGTAGCCGCCGGGCCGGTCCGGGTGGTACGTCGTGGTCCAGACCGTGCCGACGTCGGCGCCCTGATGGGTCAGCACCCGCAGCGACTGGTGCGCGGTGGCCGGCCCGTCCGGGAGCAGCGCCGCGTGGTCCTGCGCCGACTTGCGTTCCGCGCGCTCGCGCGGCATCCCGTTGGCCACCTGCGCCTCGACGAAGTGAGTGTGCGCTGCGGACAGCCAGGCCGGGTACTCCGCCGCGCCGAGCGGCCGGTCGGCGCTGCCCGCGGGGAGCCCGGGCGGCGAGGTCAGCTCCTTGAGCATCCGGCGGCTGTGCTCCGTGTAGCCGAGGGCGGCGGCCAGCTGGAGCGCGGGCCGCGCGGCGGCCGGCACGTCCACCATGATCCGCCGGCAGCCCCAGCCGCGCAGTACCTCCTCGGCGGCGAGGGCCGCGACGGTGCCCCGGCCGCGGTGCCGGTCGCGCTCGTCGATGCGCAGGTCCGCGATGTGCCCGGTGGACAGGCCCTGCCGGGGGTCGGTCACCAGACTTATCCGGCCCACCGGACGGCTGTTGACGCAGACTTCGTACGTACGGGCCCGGCCGCCGTCGTCGCGTCGTTCTTCGGGTCCGGCGGGGCGCAGCGTAGTGGTCACGCTGGCTTTCTACCCGGTTTCGCGGGCGTACGTCAGCAGCGGGGGTCGAAGTCGGCGGCGGCGCGCTCCGCGAAGACCCGCATGGCCTCGGCGGTCAACGGTCCGGGCGCGTCACCCAGTTGGCGTCCGTCGATCCGGGTGACGGCCTGCACGTCGCGCAGCGTGGAGGTCAGGAAGATCTCGTCGGCGTGTTCCAGGACGTCCAGCGGCAGGTCGGTCTCCTTGGCGCCGGTCCACTCGACGGTCAGGGCGCGGGTGATGCCCGCCAGGCAGCCGGAGGACAGGGGCGGGGTGTGCAGGACGCCGTCCAGGGCGACGAAGACGTTGGAGCCGGTGCCCTCGCAGAGCTGGCCGACGGTGTTGCCGAACAGCGCCTCGGAGGCGCCCGCCGCGCGGGCACGGGCCAGCGCGACCACGTTCTCCCCGTACGACGTGCTCTTCAGGCCTGCCAGCGCGCCGCGCTCGTTACGGGTCCAGGGGACGGTGACGACCGCGGTGGTGTCGGGGCGGCGCGGTGCCTCGCCGAGCGCGACGACCAGGGTGGGGGCCGCCTCGCCGCGGTCCGAGCCGAGCGGCGAGAGGCCGCCGGTGTAGGTGATCCGCAGCCGGCCGAGGGCGACCGGGTTGGCCTCCAGGACGGCCGTACACGCGCGCCGGACCTCGTCGAGGTCGGGGTCGGGCAGGCCCAGGCCGCGCGCGGAGGAGCGGAGCCGGTCCAGGTGGCGGGTGAGGGCGAAGGCCCGCCCGTCGACGGTCCGCAGGGTCTCGAAGATGCCGTCGCCGACGGTCAGGCCGTGGTCGAGGACCGAGACGCGGGCGCCCTCGGCGTCGCGCAGCTCTCCGTCGAGCCAGATCTTCATGGTCGTGTCCCTCCGCTCGGCTCGTGCAGGCCCGACGCTACCGCGAGCAGTCTGCGGGCCTTCAGCTCGGTCTCGTCCCACTCCCCCTCGGGGTCGGAGCCCCAGGTGATGCCGGCTCCGGCGCCGAAGCGCAGCATCGGTCCCTCGGGGGCCGTGCGGTCGATCCAGAACGTACGGATGCCGACCGCCAGCTCGCCGGTGCCGCGGTCGGCGTCCACCCAGCCGATGCCGCCGCAGTAGGGGCCGCGGGGCGCGGTCTCCAGTTCCTCGATGATGCGCTGCGAGGCGAGCTTCGGGGCCCCGGTGATGGAGCCGGCCGGGAAGGTGGCGCCGAAGAGGTCCGCCCAGCCGGTCTTCTCGTGCTCGTCGGCCAGCTCGCCGCGGACCGTGGAGACGAGGTGGACCAGGCCGGGGTGGGCCTCGACGGCGCAGAGTGCCGGGACGGTGACGGAGCCGGTGCGGCAGACCTGGCCGAGGTCGTTGCGGACCAGGTCCACGATCATCACGTTCTCCGCCCGGTCCTTGTCCCGCAGGTCCTCGGGCACCCGGCCGGTGCCCTTGATCGGGCCGGACTCGACGGTGCGCCCCGAGCGGCGCAGGAACAGCTCCGGGGAGGCGGTGGCGACCTCGGTGCCGTGCGCGGGCAGGCGGACCGTGCCCGCGTACGGGGCGGGGTTGCCGCGGGCCAGGACGGCGGACAGCGCGTCGACGTCGGCGCGGGCGGGGTCCGGCAGCGGCGCGCTGAGAATCCGGCAGAGGTTCACCTGATAGACCTCGCCCGCGGCGATGTACGCGCGTATGCGCCGTACGCCCTCGATGTAGGCGGCGCGGTCCAGGGAACTGCGCCAGTCCCCGGGGGCCGGGCCCCGCCAGCGGGCGGGGTCCGGCGCGGCCGCCGCCCCGGTCTCCCGTACGTCTCCGAAGCGCGCGCAGAGCAGACCGCCCTCGTAATCGGCGACGACGGCCCACCAGCCCGCCGAGTCCAGGGCCTCCGGATCACGGGTGACATCGCGCAGGTCAGTGGCTGTACGGCCGCCGAAACGGGCCAGCGGGGGGAGGTCGTTCACGCCATCGAGTCTATGGCTGGGGCCCGGCGGCCGCCCCGATCGGGCGAGCAGCGCAGCACGCTGCACAAACGCGTTTTTGTACTGGCCCAGGAATCCGCTAGAGTTCAACACGTCGCCGGGACGCGGAAGCGAAACGGAGACGGTTCCTCCCCGGACCTGGTCCGGAAAGGCACCTGCGGACGTAGCTCAGTTGGTAGAGCACCACCTTGCCAAGGTGGATGTCGCGAGTTCGAGTCTCGTCGTCCGCTCGAAGTGGGGGATCTTCCCGACCCCCGCACTCCTGGTGGAGTGGCCGAGAGGCGAGGCAACGGCCTGCAAAGCCGTCTACACGGGTTCAAATCCCGTCTCCACCTCCAAGGACGATTAGCTCAGCGGGAGAGCGCTTCCCTGACACGGAAGAGGTCACTGGTTCAATCCCAGTATCGTCCACTGGTCCGCAAGGACCGACCCCCGGCCTTCGGGCAGGGCGGAACCCGCGCGATTAGCTCAGCGGGAGAGCGCTTCCCTGACACGGAAGAGGTCACTGGTTCAATCCCAGTATCGCGCACGCAGCACCCCGCGGCTCCTGGCCGCGGTCCCGAGGACGATTAGCTCAGCGGGAGAGCGCTTCCCTGACACGGAAGAGGTCACTGGTTCAATCCCAGTATCGTCCACATGTCAGGCCGAGGGCCGGAGCACTGCGCTCCGGCCCTCGGTCGTTGTCGGCTCACGGATGGCGTGCCCCGGCTCAGGAGGAGAACAGCATCCGGCCGAAGCCGCGGTTCCCGTGATGGCCGTGGTGTCCATGGTGGCCGTAGTGACCTTGGTGCGGGGCGCCCCACGCGGGAGCGGCCGGGTACGCCTGCGGACCGGGCGGGGGCGGCGGGGCCTGCTGGGCCCACTGGGTCTCCAGACGGGACAGCGCCTCCAGCTCCCCGTAGTCCAGGAAGATCCCCCGGCACCCGGCGCACTGCTCGATCTGCACGCCGTTGCGGTTGTACGTCTGCATCGGCGCGTGGCACTTGGGACACTGCATGTCGCTCATCTCCTGTCGGGAGGGCGGCCGCGGCCTGGCGGAACGGCCGTCCGGCGGTGACGTCCTCACCCTACGGCTCCGCCCGGTCCGCCAACTCCGGTCCTGCGCAAGCCATCCGGCCGCAGGCGGCCACGACGGCGCACTCGTCGTCGTCCAGCGGGCGGCCCGCCGTCGCGGCCTTCGCGACGGCGAGCGCCGCGGTCTGGACCGTCAGGGCGCGGGCGGGTACGTCCAGCTCCGGCCAGGGGTCGCCGTACGGGCGTACCGCGGATCCGCCGGCTGCCCGATAGGCGCCGAGGAACCGGGACCAGACGGCGGGGTCCAGCAGCCCGGTGGCGAACCAGGCGGCGGGGCGGGCCAGGTCCCATGCCGGGTCGCCGAGCCCGAGGTCGTCGACGTCGATGAGGAGCCAGGGGCCGCCGTCGGCCGGGTGCCTGACGAGCTGTCCGAGATGCAGGTCGCCGTGGCAGAGGGCGGCCGTGCGGGGCGGCGGGGCCTCGTCGCGGGCCCATGGGGGCAGCAGCGACCAGGCGCGGTCGACGGTGGTGGCGGCCCTGAGGAGGGCGGCCGCCGCCCCCGGTGCGGTGGTCGCGGCACGCATACGGGCCAGGGCGCGGGCGGCCTTCGCCGGGCCGCGCATCGGCGGGACCGGGCCGGGCAGCCGCGACGGCGCGACCCGGTGCAGGCGGGCGAGCAGCCGGGCCGTCTCCTCCCAGGGGGCGGCGTCCGGTGCGTCCGGGGAGACGGGGCTGCCGTACGGCCAGCGGGTCGCGGGGCGGCCGTCGTCGAGCAGGGTGAGCAGGCCCCCGGAACCGGTGACCGGCAGTGGCGGCAGCAGGATGCCGCGCAGGGCCGGGTGCGCGGCGATACGGAGCCGGACGGCCAGCCCGCCCGGGTCGCACTCCGGAGCGTGGGCCTTGGCCACGACATGTCCGCAGCGGACGACGGTGGCGTCGGGGCGGTCCGCGAGGACGGTGGTGGGGTGGCGGGTGGGGGCGGCGCCGCGGGCGGGTACCGGGCCGGTGCCGGGGCCGCGGGCGGGCTCCAGGCCGAGGCCGGGGCCGGTGTCACGGGCAGGTTCCGGGCCGGGGCCGGCGGCCAGGCGGGCCAGGCGGCCGGTCAGTGCTGCGGGCCCGTGCGGAGCCGCCGGTGTGCCCATCGCTCCCCCGATCGAAGCGGTACGCCGGGGATCGTACGCGGTCGGGCGGGCCCGTACCGGCCGATGGGCCGACGGGTCGGCTCCGGACAGGCCGATGGCCGGGCATCTCCCCAGATGCCCGGCCACTCGTGCCGTCCGCCGCACCCCCGTCCCCACGGGGTAGTCGGCCGGAAGATCCCCCGTCCCGGGCCGCTCTCCCAGGACCGGGGCGCCTCAGCGCCCCAGCATTCCGGCCACGGACGACGCCTGTGTCATGACGGCCTCCCAGCCGCCGAACACCACGGCGAGCAGGACCGCCAGCGGCAGCACCATGGCCACCGCGACGAGCGGATGGCGGGTACCTGAGGGCTGCCGGCCGAACGCCGAGGCGACCCTGCGCCCTTGCGTACGGACGACCGTGCGCCCAGAGATCCCTGCCACCGCCCCGCTCCCGTCGAATGTGGGCGGCGGGCGTCTGACCTCGGGGGACGAGTGCGTTCGCCCGCCGCTTGCACCCCACATTAGGCAACCGGCGGGCCCCTGGCGTCATGCCGTCGTACCTATTGGGCGGCCTCCAGGAGGATGACGGTACGCCGCGCCGCGTACTCCCCTGGGTGGAGACGCCTCCCCCGAACCCCGGGACATCCCGGAGGGGACACCTCAGCCGGCGGCCGCCTCCGACTCCTCCGTCCGCGGAACGGGGTGCTCGACCAGGGCCAGGACCCGGCTGGCCATGAACCGGGCCGTGCGCACCACCGAGCCGCTCCGGGTGACTTCGCTCACTTCCACCACTCCCCTGCGCACCGCCGTCTCGACCCTGCGGCCCGCCCTGCTCGCCACCACTTCGTACGTCCGGGTCGTGTCCCCGGCGTCCACGACGATCTCGACTCGGTCACCCTTCACCGCGTCAATCCCCCTTCCGCGACGGATCATTGGGAGCACGCACGGCAGGCCGGGCCGCGCCGCGCCCGGATTCCTCCCGCTTGTTCAGGATCCCACCCGGCACTGACAATCCGGCTGCCGACTCATGCGCGGCCTATCAGCACAGCGAGCCGTCAATCCGTAAGCTGTGCCACGTCAGACGGGACCGGGCAGCGGGGATGGACATGGCGATGATGCGGCTCCGGCGCGAGGACCCGCGTGTCGTCGGTTCGTACCGGCTGCACCGGCGTCTCGGCGCGGGCGGGATGGGCGTGGTCTACCTCGGCTCCGACAAGCGCGGGCAGCGGGTGGCCCTGAAGGTCATCCGGCCGGACCTCGCCGAGGACCAGGAATTCCGCTCGCGGTTCGCCCGCGAGGTGTCGGCCGCGCGGCGCATCCGCGGGGGCTGTACGGCGCGGCTGGTGGCCGCCGACCTCGACGCGGACCGGCCGTGGTTCGCCACGCAGTACGTCCCCGGCCCGTCGCTGCACGACAAGGTCAACGACGAAGGCCCCCTGTACCCGGCGCAGGTCGCCTCGATCGGCGCCGCGCTCTCCGAGGGCCTGCTGGCGGTGCACGACGCGGGCGTGGTCCACCGCGACCTGAAGCCGTCCAACATCCTGCTCTCCCCCAAGGGCCCGCGCATCATCGACTTCGGTATCGCGTGGGCCACCGGCGCGAGCACGCTCACGCACGTCGGTACGGCGGTCGGCTCGCCCGGCTTCCTCGCGCCGGAGCAGGTGCGGGGCGCCGCGGTGACGCCGGCGACGGACATCTTCGCGCTCGGCGCGACGCTCGCGTACGCGTGTACGGCGGACTCGCCCTTCGGCCAGGGCAGTTCGGAGGTCATGCTCTACCGCGTCGTCCATGAGGAGGCGCACCTGGGCGGCGTGCCGGACGCGTTGGCGCCGCTGCTCGCGGCCTGCCTGGCGAAGGACCCGGCGGACCGGCCGTCCACGCTGTCGCTGTCGCTGCGGCTGAAGGAGATCGCCGCGCGGGAGGCCCAGGGGCTGTCGCTGCCGGGCGGGTCCGGTGGCGAGGTGGTGCCGGGCGCCGGCGGGCGCGGGCGGGGCGGGCGCGGGCCGTCGTCCGAGCGGGGGGCCGCCGAGCGGGGGCCGTCCGACCGTGGCGCGTCGTCCGAGCGGAGCACGCCGGCCCGGGCCAGGTCCGTACGGCCGCAGGCGGACCGGCCGACCGGGAAGCGGGCGGAGGAGTACGCGCGGCAGCGGACGGAGCGGCGGGCGGCCCACACGCCTACGCCACGGCCGCAGGCGCCGCGTGGTGGAGCGCCGGGGCCGTCGGGCGGCCCGCACGCGGGAGCGCCCGGAGGTGCCGCGCCGGCGTCGCGTGGCGGCAGGCGGCCGTCCGTGCCGGGGGCACGTACCTCGGGACGAAACGGTTCGCGTCCGGCGCGGGGGCCGCGTACGGGCCCTCGTACGGGGGCGCGGACGTCGTCCGGGGGGCGTCGGCCCGGACCCGACCGGCGGCTGCTGCGTCAGCGGATCATTGTGTTCATCACGGTCACGCTGCTGGTCGCGCTGGGCATCGCGGCGGCGCAGGGGTGCCAGGGGCCGGCTCGGGGCCTGGGCGCCGAGCGGTCCGGGGTGACGTCTTCGGCCGCGGGGGCGGGCGCGTGGGCCCGTCCCGCCGTCACCCCGTAGCCGCGTCCCCCCGCCCCGCCGTCACCGCGTAGAACGCCACCGCCGCCGCGGCTCCCACGTTCAGGGAGTCGACGTCGTGGGCCATCGGGATGCGGACCCAGGTGTCGGCGGCGCGCAGTGCCTTCGGGGAGAGGCCGTCGCCCTCGGCGCCGAGCATCAGGGCCGCGCGGTCCATGCGGTGCGGGGCCACTTCGTCCAGGGGAACGGCCTCGGCGTCGGGGGTCAGGGCGAGGAGGGGGAAGCCCGCCGCACGGACCGTCTCCAGGTCGCGGGGCCAGCTCTCCAGGCGGGCGTACGGCACGGCGAAGACGGCGCCCATGGAGACCTTCACCGAACGGCGGTAGAGGGGGTCGGCGCAGTCCGGGGAGAGCAGGACGGCGTCCATGCCGAGTGCGGCCGCGCTGCGGAAGATGGCGCCGATGTTGGTGTGGTCGTTGACCGCTTCCATGACCGCGATACGGCGGGTGCCGGGGCGGGCGAGGAGTTCGGACGCCGTCGGCAGGGGCTTGCGGGCCATCGAGGCCAGGGCGCCGCGGTGCACGTGATAGCCCGTGACGCGCTCGGCGAGCGCGGGCTCGACCACGTACACCGGGGCCTCGGCCTCGTCGATGACGTCCCGCATGACGTCGACCCACTTGGCGGACAGCAGCATCGAGCGCATCAGGTATCCGGCCTGCCGGGCGCGCCGGACGACCTTCTCGCCCTCCGCGATGAACAGGCCCTCGGCCGGTTCGCGGCGGCGGCGCAGTTCGACGTCGGTCAGGCCCGTGTAGTCGCTCAGGCGGGGATCGTCCGGGTCGTCGACGGTGATGATGTCAGCCACGGGTGGGTGCCTTGTCGGTGAAGGGTTGCGGTGGGTCAGTGGGTGCGGTGCACGGCCACGACGTCGCCGATGACGATGACGGCGGGCGGCCGGACGCCTTCGGCCCGTACCGTCTCGCCGAGGGTGCCGAGGGTGGCGTCCACGCGGCGCTGGGCGGCGGTGGTGCCTTCCTGGACGACGGCCACGGGCGTGTCGGCGCCGCGTCCGTGCGCCATGAGCGTGGCGGCGATGGCGCCGCTGTTCTCGACGCCCATCAGGACGACGAGGGTGCCGCGCAGGCGGGCGAGGGCGGACCAGTCGACGGTGGAGCGCTCGTCGTCGGGGGCGACATGGCCGCTGACGACGGTGAACTCCTGGGCCACGCCGCGGTGGGTGACGGGGATGCCGGCCGCGGAGGGCACGCTGATGGAGCTGGAGATGCCGGGCACGACGGTACAGGGGATGCCGGCCTCGGCGAGGGCCTGGAGCTCCTCCATGCCGCGGCCGAAGACGTACGGGTCGCCGCCCTTGAGGCGGACCACGGACTTCCCGGCGCGGGCGTGCTCGATCAGCGCGTTGTTGATCGCTTCCTGGGCCATGAACCGGCCGTACGGGATCTTCGCGGCGTCGATGACCTCGACGTGCGGCGGGAGTTCGGCGAGCAGGTCGCGGGGGCCGAGCCGGTCGGCGATGACCACGTCGGCCTCGGCGAGCAGCCGGCGGCCGCGTACGGTGATCAGGTCGGGGTCGCCGGGTCCGCCGCCGACCAGGGCGACGCCGGTGGCGCGGGCGCGGTGGTGCGGGGCGGCGAGGGTGCCGTCGCGCAGGCCCTCGACGATGGCGTCCCGTACGGCGGCGGAGCGGCGCGGGTCGCGGCCGGTGAGGACCGCGACGGTGACGCCCTCGCTGCGGCCGGTGGCCGGCGTCCAGGCGGTGGCGGCCTCGGCGTCGTCGGAACGGACGCACCACACCCGGCGGTCCTCGGCCTCCTGGGAGGCGGCCGCGTTGGCCTCGGGGTCGTCGGTGGAGATCAGCGCGTACCAGGCTTCGGCCAGGTCACCGGGGGCGTACCGGCGGCGCTCCCAGCGGATCTCGCCGGTGTCGGCCATGGCCTCGACGGACGGCTTGGCGGACGGGGAGATCAGCAGGACGTCGGCGCCGGCGGCGACCAGGGAGGGCAGACGGCGCTGGGCGACCTGGCCGCCGCCGAGGACGACCACGCGGCGGCCGGACAGGCGCAGTCCGACGGGGTAGGCGGCGTGTTCGGCGTGCTCGGCCATGGCGGTACGGCTCCTTGTACGGGTGGCGCTGTGCGTGCGGCAGCGCTCGCGGGCGGGGGAACGGGGGACGCGTTCGCCGCTGCGGCGCTGGAGCGGCTGGTGAGGGCGGGGCGGCTGCCGCCCCGGAGGTCCGTACCTGGTGAGGGGTACGGGCCCGGCCCACAGCCTATGCGGCTGCGGGCCGGGGGTCATGCTCAGGGCCGGTGGCCCGGTGGTCAGCTCTTCTCGGTGACTCCGGCGGAGTCGAAGGTGGCGACCTCGTGCATGGCGCGGGCGGCGCTCTGCACGACGGGCAGCGCCAGCAGCGCGCCGGTGCCCTCGCCGAGCCGCAGGTCCAGGTCGACCAGCGGGCGCAGTCCGAGCTTGTTGAGCGCGGCGACGTGGCCGGGCTCGGCGCTGCGGTGGCCCGCGATGCAGGCGGCCAGCGCCTCGGGCGCGATGGCGCGGGCCACCAGGGCGGCGGCTCCGGCGCTGACGCCGTCCAGGATGACCGGCGTACGCAGCGAGGCGCCGCCGAGGATCAGGCCGGCCATCGCCGCGTGCTCCAGGCCGCCGACCGCGGCGAGGACGCCGATGGGATCGGCGGGGTCGGGGCGGTGCAGCTCCAGGGCGCGGCGCACGACGTCGACCTTGCGGGCGTGCGTCTCGTCGTTGATGCCGGTGCCGCGGCCGGTGACCTCGGCGGGGTCGGTCTCGGTGTAGACGGAGATCAGGGCGGCCGAGGTGGTGGTGTTGGCGATGCCCATCTCGCCGGTGATCAGCGCCTTGTTCCCGGCGGCCACCAGGTCGCGGGCGGTCTCGATGCCCACTTCGAGGGCGCGCAGCACCTCCTCGTGGCTCATCGCGGGGCCGACGGTGAAGTCGGCGGTGCCGGGCCGGATCTTGCGCGGCAGCAGGCCGGGGGTGGCCGGCAGGTCCGCGGCGACGCCCACGTCCACGACGCAGACCTCGGCGCCCACCTGGTTGGCGAAGGCGTTGCAGACCGCGCCGCCGCCCAGGAAGTTGGCGACCATCTGCGCGGTCACCTCCTGGGGCCAGGGGGTGACGCCCTGCGCGTGCACGCCGTGGTCGCCCGCGAAGATCGCGACGGCGGCGGGCTCCGGGATCGGCGGCGGGCACTTGCGGGACAGCCCGCACAGCTGCGCGGAGATGATCTCCAGCATGCCGAGGGCGCCGGCCGGCTTGGTCATCCGCTTCTGCCGCTCCCACGCCTCGCCGAGCGCCTTGGCGTCCAGCGGGCGGATGCCTTGCAGGGTCTCCTGGAGGAGGTCGGCGGGCGCCTCGCCGGGCAGGGCGCGGCGGCCGTACGTCTCCTCGTGGACCACCCAGGACAGCGGGCGGCGCTTGGCCCAGCCCGCCTGCATCAGCTCGGGCTCGTCCGGGAACTCGTCGACGTACCCGACGCAGAGGTACGCGACGACCTCCAGGTGGTCGGGCAGGCCCAGCTCGCGGACCATCTCCCGCTCGTCGAAGAAGCTGACCCAGCCGACGCCCAGGCCCTCGGCGCGGGCCGCCAGCCACAGGTTCTCCACCGCGAGGGCGGAGCTGTACGGGGCCATCTGGGGCTGGGTGTGCCGGCCGAGGGTGTGCCGGCCGCCGCGGGTGGAGTCGGCGGTCACCACGATGTTGACCGGCGTTTCGAGGATGGCCTCGATCTTCAGCTCGCGGAACTGCTTGGCGCGCGCCTTGGGCAGCGACTTCGCGTACGCGTCACGCTGCGCCGTCGCCAGCTGGTGCATCCGCTCCCGGGTCTCCTGCGAGCGGATGACGACGAAGTCCCAGGGCTGGGAGTGGCCGACGCTGGGGGCGGTGTGGGCCGCCTCCAGGACGCGCAGCAGCACCTCGTTGGGGATGGGGTCGGGGCGGAAGCCGTTGCGGATGTCGCGGCGCTCGCGCATGACGCGGTGCACGGCGGCCCGCTCGGAGTCGTCGTAACCGGTGGCGGGAGGGGTGGTGGGGACGGCCGGGGCGGCCGGGACGGTTTCCGTGGCGGGACCGGCTTCCGTGGCGGGGTCCGTGCCGGCTTCCGGCACGGGCTCCTGGGTGGGTTCCCCGGTGGCGGGCTCGGGCTGCGCGTCCGGGACCGGGGCCTCGGTGGTGGCGGCCGCGGCGGGCTGCTCCTGGGGGGCTTCGGCCGGGGTGGCTTCAGCCGGGGTGGCCTCGGTGTCCGGGGGGTTCTGGGCCTGCGGTGCCTCCGTGGGGGCCGGGGCGTCGCCGAGCTGGACGAGTTCGGAGACGTCCTGCTCCGGGACCGGCTGACCGGCCTCCTCCGACGCTCCGGCCTGGACGGTCACCACGGCCTCGGGGGCCGGGGTCGGGACCGGGGTCTGAGTCTCCTCGGCCACCGGAGCGGGCTGCTCCGCTTCGGCTGCCTGGGGCTGCGGCTGCTCCGCCTGGGCGGCGGGCTGCTGCGGTACGGCCGCCACGGGCACGGCGGTCCGGTCCTGCTCCGGTACGGGCACGGTGGCCTCACCCTCCACGGGGGCCGCGGGCTGCTCAGGGGCGGCCTCAGGAGTCGCGGCCGGTACATCCTGGGCCTCGGCGGCGGCCTCCTCCGGCCCGGCGGCCGGTGCGACCGCTTCCGGGGTGACCGCGGACGCCTCGGCCGGTGCCTCCTCGGCGGGCTGTATGGGCTGCGGCACCTGCGCCGCTTCCACCGGCTGCGCGCCCTCGGCGGTGCCCGTGGCGTGCGTCGTCCCGCCGGCGCCCGGCTCGGCCTGGGCCGGTTCCGCGGACTGCTCGGCCGGTACGGGCTCACCGGCAGCCGCGGGCTCGACGGCGGCCGGGGCCTGGCCGTCGGGGGCCGGCTCGGCCGCGCCCTGATCGGCCGGTACCTGCTGCTGTCCGGCTTCCACGGCAGGATCCGGCTGCGCGGCCTGCACTGCCTGCTCGGCACCGTCGGTGACCGGCTGCGGCGCGGCACCCTCCGGAGTCACGTCCGGAGTGACGCCCGGAGTCACATCCGGAGTCGCTTCCGAAGGCACACCCGGAGTCGCCTCCGTAGCCACCACCGCGACCGCCTCCGGCGCCATCCCGGCGCCGTCCGGCGCAACCTCCGGCTGGGCCGGGGCGGCCGGAGCAACCGGAGCAGCCGGAGCGACCGGGGAAGCCTGGGCAGCCGCCTCAGCCTCCCCCGCCATCTGCGCCTCCTCCGCCTCGACCGTTTCGGCGGCCTCAACCGCCTCGACCGCCTCAGCCACCTCTGTCGCCTCGGTCGTCACATCAGCCACCGCGGCCTCAGCGGCCTCATCAGCACCGCGATCGACCGTTTCTGCAACCGGAGCGGTGGCAGCCTCGGAAACGTCATCGGCCCCGGAAGCAACAACAGCCTCGGGCGCAACGCCGACCTCCGAAGCATCAGCAGCCTGAGGAGCAGCCATCGCCTCAGCCGCCCCAGCAGCCTCGGCCGCGCCCGCGTGAGCACTCGCACCCGCACCCGCATCCGCATCCGCATCCGCATCCGCGCCCGCATCCGGACCAGCCTGCATCGCGGCAGCCGCCTGCGCGGCGACCGGCGCCACCGGGGCCGCCTGCGCCGGGGCGCTGTCCCAGGACGGCGCCTGGGCGGGGATCTGGCCGAGCTGCGGTCCGGGGAGCGGTGCCGTGCCGGGGGCCGCGTACGCCTCGGCGGGCGCCTGCTGTTCGGCGGGCGCGGCGGCGGGAGCCTCCGCCTGCTGCGCGCCCTCCTCGACGTCCAGGTACTCGGGGCCGGTCGTCGGCGGGCCGGGGGTGCCGCGCACCGGGGTGTTCGGCGGGGCGCCGGCCGGGCCGCGGTCGGCGAGCGAGCGGACCACGCCGCCGGTCGCGTCGGGGACCGGCGGGCCCATGTGCAGGGGGCGGCGCGGCGGCGCGGGGGCCTGCTGCGGCGCGGCGGGCGGCGTCGCGCGTACGCCGCCCAGGTCGACGGAGGCGGAGTCGCGGCCGCCGCTCTCGTGGTCGCCGGGCTCCTGCGGCGCGGGCTCGTACGCCATGGCGCCGTGCGGCGCGGAGTCGTACGGGCCCGCCTGCCCGGGCACGGTCTGCTGGGGCTGCGCCTGCGGCGGCTGGGTCTGCTGCGGGAACTGCGGCTGGTGGTGCTGCTGCTCGCTCCCCCACGCGCCCTGGGCCCCCGGCATCAGCAGCAGGTCGTCGTCCTCGGCGCCCGCGTCCGCCGGGTCCAGGAAGGTGTACGTGTCGGGCGCCTGGGGCATCCCCGGCGGCTGCGTCGGGCCGGCATCGGCAGGGGAGGGAACGGCCGCCGGCTGCGGCTGTCCGGGCTGTCCGCCTGCGTTCTCCGGCTGCCCCTCGCCCGGGACCTGGCCGGTGTCGGTCATGCGTACCCCTCGCCCATTGGTAGTGCTCCTTCCAACCGCTCGTGCGACGCGCTCCACCGCGGCGCGCCGACCGCCCCTATAGCTAGAACGAGCGAGCGCGCCTCGCGGCACGTCCGCCCTTGAGTGCTTCATTTACGGCCAAAACCACAGCATGTTCCGGATATTGGCGTACGAAACCGAACGTGGGGCGGCGGCGCAACGATCCGCCAGCCTACCCCGCGCCGGTTGCGAGCCCGGTCACGGGTGAGCAACCCGGTAGCCGCTGAGCAGGAAGACGACGGCGCGTTCCCGCTCGACCCAGGCGGAGGTGTCCAGTTCGACGGACTGGAGCAGCGCGCACTCGGTCTCGTACCCGCCGTCGGCCAGCGCGCGGCCGATCGCCTCGGCCTCGTCGCGGGTCGACGCGTGCGTCACGATGCGCTCGGGCCGGCGGGCGGCGCAGGCGGTGACCACCGCCGCTCCCCCGCCGCCGACCCGTACGACGTCCGGTTCCGGCAGGTCCTCCAGCACCTGGGGCGCGCGGCCCGGTACGACCTGGAGCTGGACGCCGTACCGGCGGGCGACCGCGGCGGTGCGCCCGCAGGCGTCCGGGTCGGCGTCGACGGCGATGACGGCGGCCCCGAAGCGCGCGGCCTCGACGGCGGCGGCGCCGCTGCCCGAGCCGATGTCCCAGAGGAGGTCGCCGGGCCGGGGCCCGAGGCGGGCGAGCTGGGCGCTCCGCAGCTGGACGGATTCGCCTTCGTCCAGGACGCCGCCGTACGCCTGTGCGGGCAGTCCCCAGCCGCGCGGCTGCGCCGGGTAGGCGACGTCGCGCCCGGCCAGCCAGCCGCTGCCCTGGGTGGCGGCGTTGGCCCCGCCGACGACGATGACGACGTTGGGGTCGCGCCACACGTGGTCGGCGACCTTGTCGGAGGTGAGGACCGTCACCTGCTCACGCGCGGTGCCCAGTTCCTCGCAGATGACGAAGGTGCGGTGCACGCCGTCCAGCAGGAGGGCGAGTTCGGCGGGGCCGGCGCCGGGCGCGGTAAGCACCGCGACCTTGGTGTGCGCGCGGCAGACATTGACGGCCCGCCGCAGGTCGCGGCTGTGGGCGACGACGATCTGGGCGTCGTCCCAGGGCATCCCGGCGCGGGCGAAGGCCGCCGCGACGGACGAGACGGCGGGCACCACCTCGACCTCCAGGCCGTGCTCGGGTGCCCGCAGGGTCCGTACGACGCCGAAGAAGCCGGGGTCGCCGTCGGCGAGCACCACGGCGGTGCCGCGGTGCTGGGCGATGCGGCGGGCGGCCAGGCCCACGCTGCCCAGCCGGATGTGTTCGGCGTGCGGGGGGACTTCGGGGAGGGCGAGGTGGTGGGCGGCGCCGGCCACGAGGGTCGCCGCGCCGAGGGCGGAGCGGGCGGCGGCGGTCAACGGCGAACCGTCCCACCCGATCACCGTGACCCGGTCGGCCATCGTCGTCAGTCTCCTGGGCTTCGCTGGACGGAACAGGACTGGGCGGTACGGGAGCAGGACTGGGGACCACGCGGCGCACGTGCCGGACGGCTCACGCGGCAGCGGTCAGCCGGTGCCGGAGTGCTGCGGGCAGGCCGAGACTACCCCGAGAGGTACGGACCACAGCGAAGCGGGCCGGTGCTTCCGGCCGGGCAGCCCACGTCCGGCCGGTGGTTGCGGCCGGGCAGCCCGGGTCCGGCCGGTGGCTGTGGCCGCGGGACTCAGTTCCACTCGGGATAGGCGAAGCCGTTGGCGTCGGCCATCCGGCCCGGTACCCCGTCGAGGTCCTCGGGCAGCAGGCTCCAGACGATGAGGTCCGTACGGATGTCCGTCCAGCCGCCGTCCTCGGTGCGCGAGCGGGCTATCCAGGCGTTGCGCAGCACGCCCTCGCTGATGCAGCCGACCTTCTGGGCGACTTGCTGGGCGGCGGTGTTGTCGGCGGCGGTGCGCAGCTCGACCCGTTCGAACTTCTGGTCCCGGAAGAGCCACTGCGCGACGGCGAGCACGGATTCGGAGGCGTAGCCCTCGCCGCGTGCCCAGGGGGCGGTGACGTAGGCGATCTCGGTGCTCAGGATGCGCCAGTCGGTGTGGTCGAGTTCGATCGTGCCGACCAGCCGCTGGGTGAGGAATTCGGTGACGGCGAAGGCGATGCCGCGGCCTTCGGTGCGGACCGCGGCGGAGCGGCGGGTGGCCCAGTCACGGGCGGTCTCGGTGGTGTACGGGTGCGGCCGCGCGGTCCAGGCCGCGGTCAGCTCGTCGTTCATCATCTCGGTGAGCGCGGGCACGTCGGCCTCTTCGAACGGGCGAAGCACCAACCGATCCGTGCTGATGGAGATGTCCGGAAAGGTGGATGTCATGCCGCTGCTCCAACGCCGTTGACCGTGCTGCTCCGAAGTTCGGGCCCTGTTGACCGTCTTGAGTGCACCAGGATGCAGCATCCGACCGGGGATGTGCCACGCACGCGGGCCCCGGCGGCGCACGGCGCGCGCCCGGGGCCCGTCGTCGTACGGCTCAGCCGTCCGTACGGTGCTGACCTGGAGTGACGGCGGTCAGCTCTGCGGAGCGCCGAAGGCGGGGATGACCGAGCCGTCCTTGTACTTGTCCTCGATGAACTTCTTCACCTCGGGCGAGTTCAGCAACTTCGCCAGCTTCTTGACCCGCGGGTCGTCCTCGTTGCCCTTCTTGACGGCCAGGAAGTTGGCGTACGGGTTGCCCTCGGCCTTCTCCAGGGCGAGCGCGTCGGTGGAGGGCTTGAGCTGGGCGCCGATGGCGAAGTTGCCGTTGATCACGGCGGCGTCCACGTCGGCCAGGCGCGGTGCGATCTGGCCGGCCTCCAGCTCGGTGAGCTTGATGCCCTTGGCGTCCTCGACGTCGGTCAGCTTCGCGTCCGAGCCGACGCCCTTCTTGAGGGTGATGACGCCGTTGTCGGCGAGCAGCTTGAGCGCGCGGCCCTCGTTGGAGGGGTCGTTCGGCACGGAGACGGTGTTGCCGGCGGTCAGCTCGGAGAGCTTCTTGACCTTCTTCGAGTACACGCCGAGCGGCTCGATCGCGACGTTGACGACCGGCACGATGTGGGTGCCGTTCTTCTGGTTGTAGGTGTCCAGGAACGGCTTGTGCTGGAAGAAGTTCGCGTCGACCTGGCCGTCCTCGGTGACCTTGTTCGGCAGGTTGTAGTCGTTGAACTCCTTGACCTCCAGCGTGAGGCCTTCCTTCGCCGCGAGCTTGTCCTTGACGAAGTTGAGGATCGCCCCGTGCGGGGTCGGGCTGGCGGCGACGGTCAGCGGCGCGCTGCTGTCCGCCTTCTTGCCCCCGGAGGAGGACACGTCGGAGGGCGCGCTGCAGGCGCTCGCGCCGAGGGCGACGGCTGCCGCGGCCACGGCGGCCACGGTGATGTTGCGGGTGGTACGCACGAAGAGTGCCCCTATCTCGGTTTCTCGGTCACCCGGGACCGACGGTCCCGGGCGCGCCCGGCAAAGGGTCCGGGCTCCAAAGGGTCCGGTGCGGACCCGGGTCTCAGGCGCCGGCACGCTCCTTGGGAGCGTCGGCGGGTACGGCGGCTTCCGCGGGCTGTCCGGCGGCGGTGGCCGGGGCGGGCGCCTTGCGCAGTCCGACCCGTACGGAGGAGGAGCCGCGGCTGCCGCGGCCGGCCAGCCTGCGCACGATCAGGTCGCCGAGCAGCTGGACGGCGATGACCAGGACGATCAGCAGCACGATGGTGATGATCATCAGGTTGGTCTCGTACTGGAGGTAGCCGTAGGTGTAGGCCAGGTTGCCCAGGCCGCCGCCGCCCACCGCGCCGGCGATGGCGGAGTAGCCGATCAGCGTGATGACGGTGGTGGTGACGGCCGCGACCAGGGCGGGCAGGGCCTGCGGGAGCAGCACCTTGAAGACGATGGTCCAGGTGCCGCCGCCCATCGACTGGACGGCCTCGACCAGGCCGTGGTCCACCTCGCGCAGCGCGGCCTCGACCAGCCGGGCGAAGAACGGGATGGCGGCGATGACCAGGGGCACGACCGCGCCGGTGGGGCCGATGGAGACGCCGACGACCAGGCGCGTGAAGGGGATCAGCGCGACCATCAGGATCAGGAAGGGGAAGGACCGGCCGATGTTCACCACCGCGCCGATGATCTTGTTGACCACGACGTTCTGGAGGACGCCGCCGCGGTCGGTCAGGATCAGCAGGACGCCGAGCGGGATGCCGAACAGGACGGCGTAGAACGTCGACCACCACACCATGAAGAGCGTGTCGAGCGTGTTGTTGTACAGCAGCGGCTGCATCTGCGACCAGGTCACTTGGCACCTTCCTTCACCAGCGCGCCGGCGGGCGCCGTCGTCGCGGGGGCGGCCGGATCGGCGGCCACGTCCACCTGGAGGCCCTGCTCGCGCAGGAAGCCGATGGGCACGACGTTCTCCTCGAAGCGGCCGGGCAGCTCGATGCGCATCCGGCCGATCTGCTTGCCGCCGACGGTGTCCATGGCGGCGCCGAGGATGGAGATGTCCACGTTGTACGTACGGGACAGCTCGGAGATCACCGGGCGGGTGGCGGCCTCGCCGTGGAAGGTGACGTCCACGACGGTGCGGTCCGGGCCGGAGGGCTCGCCGCCGACCGGGAACAGCTCGCGGGCCAGCTCGGAGCCGGGGGTGGCGAGCAGTTCCGAGACGGTGCCCTGCTCGACGACGCGGCCGTTCTTCATCAGTGCGGCCGAGTCGCAGATCGTCTTGACGACGTCCATCTCGTGCGTGATCAGCAGCACGGTCAGGCCGAGCTGGCGGTTGAGGTCGCGCAGCAGCTGGAGGATGGAGCGGGTGGTCTCCGGGTCCAGGGCGCTGGTGGCCTCGTCGGAGAGCAGCACCTTGGGGTCGCCGGCCAGGGCGCGGGCGATGCCGACGCGCTGCTTCTGGCCGCCGGAGAGCTGGGCGGGGTAGGCCTTGGCCTTGTCGGCGAGGCCGACCAGGTCGAGGAGTTCCAGCGCCTTGCGGGAGCGCTCGCGGCGGTCGACCTTGAGGATCTCCAGCGGCAGCTCGATGTTGTCCTGGACGGTGCGCGAGGACAGCAGGTTGAAGTGCTGGAAGACCATGCCGATGTGGCTGCGGGCCGCACGCAGCGCGGCGTTGGCGCGCTGCCCCTTGCCGGCCAGCGAGGTCAGCTCCTGTCCGGCGACGGTGACCGTGCCGGAGGTGGGGCGCTCCAGGAGGTTGACGCAGCGGATGAGGGTGGACTTGCCGGCGCCGCTCTGGCCGATGACGCCGTACACCTCGCCCTCGCGGACGTGCAGATCGACGCCGTCCAGGGCGGTGACTTCGCGGTCTCCTGAGCGGTAGACCTTGGTCAGGCCCGTTGTGGTGATCACAGGGAATTCCGTCACTGTCGTGTGCCGGGCGGCTCGCCCGCCGGGCACGGGGCATTCATGGCTGAGTGCGGCATGGAGGACCGAGAGGGGGCGCTGTGGGCGCGGTGGCCCGGCTTCGGGTTCCGGTGACGCGGGGCGGCCAGGGCCGTGGCGTACGGACGGGCGTACGGTTCGCACGGCGCAAGGCGGCGGGTCTCGCTTCGGGGCGCGAGGCTCGGCGGGGGCCCTCAGCGGTCACACATTCGACACATGCAACGAGCACCGGGCGTCAGGGGCGCCTCGGTCGCAGGGGTGCGGTTGCTCGTCGTGGTCATGTTCGCCAGTAAACCAGACAGGCGTACGGACCGATCAAGCCTGTCCGTATGCCGGACACGTCCGACCGAGGCGTGGACGGCGCCTCAGTCCGCCGTGACGATCTCCAGCCCGTCCGCCGTGGCCTGCACGGACACCGCCGACAGGTCCGCGACGAGCACGTCGGCGGACAGCTCGCCGGCCCGGTGCGTTGTGGTCAACGCCACGGTGGTCATGCCGGCCGCGCGGCCGGCCGCCAGCCCGGCGGGCGCGTCCTCGAAGACCACACAGCGGGCCGGGTCCACCCCCAGCCGCCGGGCGGCCAGCAGGAACGGCTCGGGGTCCGGCTTGCCGCGGGTGATGTCGTCGGCGGCTATCAGGGTCTTCGGGTGGATGCCGACCTCGGCGAGCCGGGCCTCCGCGAGGCGTGAGGTGGCGGAGGTGACCACCGCCCACCGCTCCGGCGGCAGCTGGGCCAGCAGCTCCAGGGTGCCGGGCAGCGCCACCACGCCGCCCGCGACGTCCTCGACCTCCAGCTGCTCGATACGGGCCAGCGCCTCGGGTATCCGGGCGGCGGGCAGCAGATCGGCGATGATCTCGGCGGCCGGGCGGCCGTGCAGTTCGACGCGGGCGAAGTCCTCGGCCGTGATGCCGTACTCCCCGGCCCACCGGGCCCAGCAGCGCTGGACGGAGTCGATGGAGGAGACGAGGGTGCCGTCATTGTCGAACAGCAGCGCGGCTGCGGAGATCTTCATGCTGCGCCAGCGTACGTGACGCGGGGTGACCGGCCGGGGGCCGGTCGCCGGTGACCGAGAGTGACCGGCTGGTGGGGGCGAGGGTGACCGGCGGGGCCGCGCATCAGGGGCGGCGGCCCGCCGTTTAAAGTCGCCTCATGGCCATTTCTTCCACTGCGCGCACCCGCGCCGCGCGGAGGTCCCGGTGATCGACGCGCTGACGGTCGCGATCGGCGTGACCGCGCTCGCCCTGGCCGCCTGGTGCGGCTTCGCCGCGTACCGCGACGAGCCGACGAAGGACTGGCACTTCATCGGCATGGCCGTGGTCTCCCTGCTGGGCGTGGTCCAACTCATCGTCGGACTGGTGCAGTTGGGGGGCGGTCAGACACCGAAGGACGGTACGGCGATCTTCGTCGCCTATCTGATCGGGGCGGCAGCCTGCGTACCGGCCGCCGGTTTCCTGTCGCTCTCGGAGCGCACCCGCTGGGGCTCGGCGACCGTCGCGGCGGGCGCGGTGGTCCTCGCCGTACTGGAAGTGCGGCTGTTCGACATCTGGGGAGGCGGCCATGCCTGAGACGTCCACGGGAGCCCGCTCCCCCGAATCCCTGCCGGACGGCGCCGCCGGGAAGCGGCGCTCGCTGGGCACCGGACCGGGGCGGCTGCTGGTCGCCCTGTACGGCGTCTTCACCGTCGCCGCCGCGTCGCGCGCTGCCTACCAGCTGATCGCCCAGTTCGACCGGGCGCCGCTGGCGTACATCCTGTCCGCGGTCTCCGCGGTGCTCTACGCCTTCATCCTGTTCTCGTTGGTGCGCGGCGGCGACGGGGCGCGCAGGGCCGCGGTCGTGTGCTGCGCGCTGGAGCTGATCGGCGTGCTCGGCGTCGGTACGTGGACGCTGGTGGACCGCTCCGCCTTCCCGGACGCCACCGTCTGGTCGAACTTCGGGATGGGCTACCTCTTCATCCCGATCTTCCTGCCGGTGACCGGCCTGCTGTGGCTGCGGCGGGCCCGCCGGGCGTGACGCGTTCCCCGGCGGGCCCGTACCGCGCGGCTCCGGCCGGTCAGGCGCTCGCCACGTAGTCCTGCGGCGCACCGTCCGCCGCGGGTCCGGCGGCGACCGCCTCCTTCTCCAGCGTGACCAGGCTGAGCCGGGTGCTGAGCTGTTCGGTGCCGACGGGCGTGTAGCCGTGGCTGCGGTACAGGCGCAGGTTGCCCTCGCTGCGGTGGCCGGTGGACAGGCGGTAGCGCTTGGCGGAGCGTTCGGCGGTCAGCCGCTCCTCGACAGCGGTGAGCAGCCGGCCGCCGAGGCCGTGGCGCTGCATCCGCGGGTGGACGACGAGCGTGCCGATGGCGGCGGTGCCGTCGGCGTCGACCGTGCCGCGCACCGCCCCGACGACCTCCGTGCCGAGCCGGGCCACCACCACGCAGGCGTCGCTCAGTTCGGCACGCAGGTCATCCAGGGTCTGGGTGAGCGGCTGGATCGAGTAATCGTCGTACAGCGCGGCCTCCGGCTGGTAGCAGAGGTACTGGAGTTTGAGGATCTGCTCGGCGTCCTGGTCGGTCGCCGCAGAGATGGTCACGCTCATGCCCATGCGCGAGTGCCTCCCCTTATTCGGTTCGGTGCGCCCGGGCGTGCAGAGGGTGTGAGGGTACGCCCGGACCGGTTGCCCTGACCGGCGGAGGCGTGTGGTGCACGCCGCCGTCATGGCGGGGCTGACGCTGCTGCTTCCGGACTCCCCGGATTCGCGCAGCGGCAACCTCCGCCGTGAGCATTCTGCGCAGGCATCCCAGGCAACGGGAACGGACCGGCCCCAAGCTCCCTTGTGACATTCCCAACTCAGATGAGATCTCCCGGTAGGTGAGGTCGGAGCGCGAGAGCAGGGCGCGCACCAGGGCGGGGCAGCGTCCGGGAAGCCGTTCGACGGCGGCGAGCAGCGCCCGCCGCTCCTCGGTCTCCAGTGCCGCGCGTTCGGCGACGGGGGCGATCACGGGCTGTGGTCCGGTGGGGTCGTACGGGACCTCCCGCAGCGCCAGCCGCCGTGCGCCGCGGGCTTCGGCGCGGACCGCGCGGCGCAGCCAGCGGGCGGGTTCGGCGGGCGGCCCGGCTTCCCGGGTGTGCTCCAGCAGCCGGGTCCACACGCTCTGTTCGAGGTCGTCGGCGTCGGCTCCGGCGGCGGGCGCCTCGGCCGCGACTTCGGCGGTCAGCAGGGGGCGCAGCGTACGAATGAGGTCGTGGTCCGTGGTGGCGTGCCGCATGGCCTGCGAGACGTGGCGGCGCGGCCGGGTGGTTTCGCCGGTGCCACGGCCTCACTCGTCCGTGGCACCGGCGGTGCCGGATTGACGCTTTGCGGCGTCTTCCGGCGGGCGCCCGGATCAGCGCCTGCGGAACTCGGCGGCGGCCAGCAGCGCCGTGTCGCAGTTGTCGGAGAAGAGCCCGTCGATGCCGGTGGCCAGGCACTTCTTGAAGTAGCCCAGCGCGTCGCCGTACGCGTTCGGGTCGCTGCCGCGGCGGAAGTCGGCGGGCAGGAAGGTGTTCTCGTTGCGTCCGGTGTACGGGTGCAGGACCAGCCCGGCGGCGTGCGCGTCCTTGACGACGGAGCTGGGCTTGTCCAGCTTGTCGTCCTTGGTGCGCGGGAGGATGACCGTCAGGTCCGGGCCGATGCCCTGCGCGAAGCCGGCGATCCACCGCAGGCCGGCCGGCTTGACCAGGTCGGCGGTGGTGCGCGGGTCGCCCGCCACCTCGAAGTCCCAGGGGCGGTCCTTGAGGGTGCCCAGCAGGACGACCTTGGGGCAGTCGACGAGCTTGTCGAGCCGCTGGATGCTGCTGGGCTCGAAGGACTGGAGGAAGTTCGGGGAGTGCTTCTTGTGGCGGCCGTACTTGCGCAGCAGCCGGGCGAGACGTTCCTCCAGGCCCAGTCCCAGCTTGCGGAAGTAGGTGGGGTGCTTGGTCTCGATGTGCAGCCAGATGCGGCGGCCGCGCTTGCGGCCCTCGCGGTCGGCCCACTTCAGTACCTCTTCGAAGGTGGGTACGTCCCACACCCCGTCATAAAGGGTGTTGTGCTGCCGGGTGCCCGGAATGCGCTCCTTCGCCCGGAGCGTCTTCAGCTCGGCGAGTGTGAAGTCCTCGGTGAACCAGCCGGTGAGCTTGGTCCCGTCGACCGTCTTGGTCGTCTTGCGGTCGGCGAACTCCGGGTGCGCGGAGACGTCCGTGGTGGCCGTGATGTCGTTCTCGTGACGGCAGACGAGGTGGCCGTCCTTGGTGGGCACCACGTCCTGCTCGATGACGTCGGCGCCCATGTCCAGCGCGAGCTGGTACGAGCCGAAGGTGTGCTCGGGGCGGTAGCCGCTGGCGCCGCGGTGGCCCACGATCAGCGGTACGGGCAGCTCGTCGTGCGCGCCGTGGCCGCGCCCGCGGGAACTCGCGGCGCTCGCCGTGCCGGTGCCGCCCCAGACCGCCGCACCCGCACCGAGGGCCGCCGCGCCCAGTACCGTCCGGCGTCCAGGCTGCTGCCGTTCCTGCATGATCGCGCTCCTCGCTCCACGGCACCGGTGAGGGTGTCCGGCACCTGTCAATGGGTCGGGGCGATCCTAGGCACGTACACCTTTCGAACGGGAGACCCGGCCCCGAACGCGCGGGAAACCCACGTCAACTCTGCGTATCGCTCCCGTGAACCCGATGTGCGATCGAGGTCGGCCGACGAGTATCGTCCTGGGCTGCATACTCTTGCACGCTCGCGGCGACCGCCGCGGACCACCCACGACCGGAGGGCCCGTTGTCCCGCATTCTGCTGAAGGCGTTTCTCGGATTCGTCATGCGTGTCCTGTTCCGCCCGAAGGTCGAGGGCGCGGAGCACATTCCGGACAGCGGACCGGTGATCCTGGCCGGCAACCACGTCACGTTCATCGACTCGCTGTTCCTGACCCTGATCGTCAAGCGGCCGGTGTTCTTCATCGGCAAGGACGAGTACGTCAAGGGCAAGGGCCTCAAGGGCCGCCTGATGGCCTGGTTCTTCACCACCGCCGGCATGATCCCGGTGGACCGGGACGGCGGGCACGGCGGTGTCGCCGCGCTGATGACCGGCCGCCGGGTGCTGGACGAGGGCCACGCGTTCGGCATCTACCCCGAGGGCACCCGCTCCCCCGACGGCCGCCTGTACCGCGGCCGTACCGGCATCGCCCGCCTCGCCCTGATGACCGGCGCGCCCGTCGTGCCGTTCGCGATGATCGGCACCGACAAGGTGCAGCCCGGCGGCAAGGGCCGCCCGCACCTGGCGCCGGTGACCTGCCGCTTCGGTGAGCCGCTGGACTTCTCCCGCTACGACGGCATGGACCGGGACCGCTACGTGCTGCGCGCCGTCACCGACGAGGTGATGAGCGACGTCATGGAGCTGTCCGGCCAGGAGTACGTGGACATGTACGCCACCAAGGCCCGCGCGGCCTGACCGCCGCCGCACCCGCCGTACGCAGGGCCCCGTCCGATTCCGGGCGGGGCCCTGCGCGTTGCCGTACCGGTGTACGGCCTGGTGCTGGTGCCGGGCACCGGTGTGCGACCTCGTGCCGCCGTACCGCTCAGCAGGGCACCCGGAATCCTTCCGCCGTCGGCCGTCCGCCGGCGAGCGCCGCGGCCTCCGCCCGGGGCAGCACCTTGCCGTCCGCGCTGCGCAGCCGCGGCGGCACCGTGGTCTCGCCGATCCGCGCCTGCGGGGCGCTGCCGTTCTTCACCGTCACCCGGTTCAGCGGCGCGGGCGCGATCCGCTGCCGCTCCTTGATGTACGCGACGAAGCTCTCGAAGTCGCGGTTGTGCCGGAAGGGCCGGGTGAAGCCGGTGAACGCCGGATACCCGTCCTGGTTGAGCAGCGTGTACGAGGGCGCCGCGACCCGGTACGAGCGGGTCACGTCCAGCGCGGTGCCGTCGATGAACACATCGGCCGGGTCGACCCGGTCGCCCGCCGCGCCGGTGGCGTCGAAGCTGTAGCGCACGTTCGCGGAGACGGCCAGCGGCGCGTACTTCAGACCGCCGCCCGCGGGCACGGTCCACTGCTGCTCCAGCGCGTCATGGATCTGCTGCCCGGTGACGGTGGCCGTGACGATCGGGTCGCCGAAGCCGACCGCGTTCCACGCCTTGGCGAAGGCGACCGTGCCGCCGGTCGCGGAGTCGTACGTCAGGTCCCCGGCGATGATGGCCTGCCCGATGCGCGGCGCGATGGCGATGACGGCCAGGTCGGCGGGGACGGCGGGGTCGAGGTTGGCGTCGTTCATCGGGCCCTGCGGCTGCCGGCCGGCCCACAGGGCCCAGTCGGCCACCAGGTCGCCCATGGTGGACTCGCCCGCCGCGTTGCGGGTGCGGGTGAAGGAGGCGGTCTGCTTGCCCAGGGGGACGGCGGCGCGCCGGGTGCCGTACCCGGCCCAGTACTTGACGACCTCGGCCAGCTCCGGATGCGGTGCCACGTCGCGGGTGTTGGGGTGGTTGGTGGAGGTGGTCAGCTCACGGACGACCTTGCCGGTGCTCGGGTCCAGCCGGAGGCTGATCTCGTTGACGAGCTGGCCGTGGCAGCCGGCCTCGACGAACGGGCGGGGCCTGCCGTCGGGGTCGGGCACCATCATGTTGAACGCGGTGTGCCAGTGGCCGCAGACGATGGCGTCGATGTCCGGCGAGCAGCGCAGTGCCAGCTCGTAGGCGGGCCCCGAGGGGTTGGTGCCGCTGTTGAAGTCGCCGCCGGCCACCGCGCCGTCGTGCATGCTGAGCACGATCGCGTTGACGCCCCGTGACTTCAGCTCGGCAGCACAGCGGTTGGCGGTGGTCAGCTGGTCGAGGGTGCGCAGCCCGGGCTGGTAGGAGGCGGGCATGGTCTCGGTGCCGATGGCGGTCAGGTGGATGAAGCCGATCGGCAGCCGCCGGCCCTTGCCGGCGTCCACCCACTCGATGTTGTACGGCGGCAGCACCAGCTCGCCGGTGGCGGCCCACACCGTGTTGGCGCCGTAGTACGCGAAGTCGGCGCCGTGGAAGCGCTGTCCGGTGGAGTCGACGAAGGAGTTGTCCCAGTCGACCGTCGGATACGAGATGCCGTCCACCATGTGCTGGGACAGGAAGGCGGGCGACTTGTCGAACTCGTGGTTGCCGGCCGAGGCGAAGTCCATGCCCATCCGGTTCAGGGCTTCGATGGTCGGTTCGTCGGCGAGCGACTCGGCCGGGAACTCCCAGCCGGAGAAGAGGTCGCCGGGCGCGAAGAAGAGCGAGTTGGCGCGGCCCGCCCGCAGCCGCTCCAGGTGCGTGGCCATATAGGCCACGCCGCCCACGGTGTACTTCTTGCCACCGGCGCCGGTGATGACCGCGTTGCTGGCCGGCGCCGCCTGGAGGTATCCGTGGAGGTCGGTGATGTTGAGCAGTTGCACGTCCACGTACTCGTCCGCCGACCGCGCGTCGCGCGCGTGGCCGGAGGCGAAGGCGTGGGTGCCGACCGCGGTGGCGGTGGCCAGGGCCCCCGCCGCGGTGAAGAACATGCGTCTGCCGAGCTCTGCCAAGGTCGTCACCCTCCTGAGAGTGCCCGAGTGCGGGGGAACGACTGGAGAGTCAAACGAGCCATGGGAGCCTCCCGGCCCACTTGAGGCGGCCGGAATGTGAACGGGCGGGGGACAACTGCTGCCCCCCGCCCGGTACCGAAGATCATCCGGATCGGTGACGCACAAGGTCCGGTTCGGCGGCGTACGACGATCGGTTCAGTGGCGCACAACGATCGGTCCAGCGGCGTACGGCGACCGGTTCGGCGGCGCACGCCGACCGGTTCAGTGACTGTCGGCGCCCGGTTCAGCGGTGTACGGCGACCGGTTCCATAACCGTCGGCGCCCGGCTCAGCGACGTGCGGCGACCGGTTCAGGTAACCGTCAGCGCCCGGCTCAGTAGACGTCGGCGCTCGGTGTCAGCGGCGTACGCGACCGTTTCGCTGACCGTCCGGCCCCCGGTTCGGGCCCGGACGCCCGCAGCTTCCGCGACGCCCGGCCCGCCGGCTGCGGCTTCACTGACGTACGTCCTCCGGCTCGGTCTCCGCCGCGCTGGTGCCGTCCTCCAGCCGCTGGCCGCGCAGCAGGAACCACGCGGCGCAGGCGGCGGCGATCAGGACGGCCGCGCCGACCCCGGCCGCGGTGTCCAGGCCGTCGACGAACGCGTGCTGGGCGGCCTTCAGCAGGCCGTCCCCGGCTTCGGCCGGGAGCGAACCGGACGCCTCGACGGCACCGCCGAGCGATTCCCGGGCGGCGTTCGCGGCCGTCTCGGGCACGCCGTCCGGGGTCGCGAAGTCCCGGTAGATGCCGGTGACGATGGAGCCGAGCAGCGCGATGCCGAGTGCGGCGCCCAGCTCGTACGCGGTCTCCGAGACCGCGGACGCGGCGCCCGCCTGCTCCTTGGGCACGCTGGAGAGGATCACGTCCGCGGTGACGGTGAAGGCGAAGCCCGCACCGACGCCGACGACGAACAGGATCGTGCCGAGGGTCAGGGTGCTGGTGTCCTGGTCCAGGCCGATGCAGCCGGCCAGGGCCAGGCCGACGACGCCCAGTCCGCCGGCGACGACGAGCCGTACGGACAGCCGCCGGGCGACGTATCCGGCGGCCAGCCCCGCACCCACCGCGCCGATCGCGGCGGGCAGTTCGACCAGGCCCGCGTTCAGCGGCGAGCGCAGCTGCACCATCTGGAGGAACTGCGAGAGGAAGAAGACCAGGCCGGACAGGCCCAGGATGGTCAGCAGGTCGGCCAGTACGGCGCCGGAGAAGCCACGGTGCTGGAAGAGCTTCATGTCCAGCAGCGGCGAGGCCAGGGTCTGCTGCCGGCGGACGAAGGTGACCAGCGCGAGCGCCCCCAGGACGGCGGCCGCCGCGATGTCCCAGCGGAGGCCGTGCGCCGACGCCTCCTTGATCGCGTAGACGATGCCGATCATGCCGACGAGGGACAGGCCCACGCTGGGCAGGTCCCACGGCCCCGGGTCCGGGTTGCGGGACTCCGGCAGCACCTTGGCGCCGATGATCACCAGCAGGGCCATCACGGGCAGGTTGATCAGGAAGACCGAGCCCCACCAGAAATGGCCGAGCAGGAAGCCGCCGAGCACCGGGCCGACGGCCGCGCCCGCCGAGGCCATGGCGCCCCAGATGCCGATGGCCAGGCTGCGTTCCTTGGGGTCGTGGAAGAGGTTGCGGATCAGGGCCAGGGTGGACGGCATCAGCGTCGCGCCCGCCACGCCCAGCAGCGCCCGCGCCACGATCATCATGGCCGGTGTGCCCGCGTACGCGGCCAGCAGCGACATGGCGCCGAACACGACCGAACCGGTCAGCAGCAGCTTCTTGCGCCCGATGCGGTCGCCGAGGCTGCCCATGGAGACCAGCAGGCCCGCGATGACGAACGAGTACACGTCGCCGATCCACAGCAGCTGGGTGCCGGACGGGCGCAGGTCCTCGCTGAGGAACGGGGTGGCCAGGCCCAGGACCGTGGCGTCCACGCCGACCAGCAGGACGGCGAGGACCAGAACGGCGAGCGCGAGCCAGCGTCCGGGGCGGGGCTGGTGCTCCGCGGTGCTGCCGGTGCGGTCCGCGGTCTCCTTGGCAGGCTTGCTCATTTCTCCATGCTCCGTCGGATGCCGCCGAGCAGCAGCTCGGCGATCGAATGGTTGAGTTCCCTGCGGGCGACGCGCCCCTCGTGCACGGCCCACGCGCCGGCGCCGATCAGCCCGTACAGCGCCTCGGTGAGCCAGACCGGGGTCAGGTCGATACGGAAGTCGCCCTCCTCCTGGCCGCGCCGGAACAGTGCGTGGATACGGGCGTCCAGCCGCTCCCAGCCCTGGTTGACCTCCTCGCCCTCGAAGAGCTGGTTCTCGGTGTAGAGGAAGGCGAGGAACCCGGCGACCGGCTCGGCTTCGCCGATCAGCCGGCGCAGCGCCGTGACCGCGTCGTCCTCGTCGAGACGGGCCGCGTCCAGCGCTCTGCCGAACTGCTCGATGCCCAGCTCCTCCAGCGCCTTGATCAGGGCGTCCCGGCCCGCGAAGTGGCGGTGGAGGGTGGCGCGGCTGATCCCGGCGGCCTTGGCGATCTCGTCCATGCCGGCGGTCGCCTTGCGGGTGAGCAGGCCGGCGGCTTCTTTCAGTACATGTTCACGGTCAACGGCCATGAGACCGAGGATACCCGAATGAGACACAAACGTCTCATGCGATCCACGTACGTCTCCCGATGCCCTCGCCTCTCAGCACAACGGCCGCGGCCCCCTCGGAATCTCCGAGGGGGCCGCGGCCCAGGGGGTGAGCACCGCCGTCCGACGCTCACCACCCGCCATCGCCGTCCCGCGCCGTCACTCAGCGGCAGGCGCGCCATCCGTCACCTCAGCGCTCGGCGTCCGCCCACGCCCGCTGTGTCGCCAGGTCCGCCTTGACCTCCGCCAGCTGGACGGCGACGGCGGACGGGGCCGTGCCGCCCCGGCCGCTGCGCGAGGCGAGCGCGCCCGGCACGTTCAGCACCGTCCGCACCTCGGGCGTCAGATGCGGCGAGATCGCGGCGAACTGCTCGTCGCTCAGCTCGTCCAGCTCGATGCCGTGCCGCTCGCACTCCTTGACGCACTCCCCCGCGACCTCGTGCGCCACCCGGAACGGCACGCCCTGCCGCACGAGCCACTCGGCGATGTCCGTGGCCAGCGAGAACCCGGCCGGCGCCAGCTCCTCCATGCGCTCCCGGTTGACGGTCAGCGTGGCCATCATCCCGGTGAACGCGGGCAGCAGGATCTCCAGCTGGTCGCAGGAGTCGAAGACCGGCTCCTTGTCCTCCTGGAGGTCCCGGTTGTACGCCAGCGGCAGCGCCTTCAGGGTGGTCATCAGGCCGGTCAGGTTGCCGACCAGCCGGCCGGACTTGCCGCGCGCCAGCTCGGCGATGTCCGGGTTCTTCTTCTGCGGCATGATCGAGGAGCCGGTGGAGAACGCGTCGTGCAGGGTCACGAAGGAGAACTCCTTCGTGTTCCAGATGATGATCTCCTCGGCGATCCGGGACAGGTCCACGCCGATCATCGCGGTGATGAAGGCGAACTCGGCCACGAAGTCCCGCGACGCCGTCCCGTCGATGGAATTCGCCGCGCTGCCGCCCTCGAACCCGAGGTCGGCGGCGACCGCCTCCGGGTCCAGACCCAGCGAGGACCCGGCCAGCGCCCCCGAGCCGTACGGCGAGACGGCCGTCCGCGCGTCCCACTGCCGCAGCCGCTCCGCGTTCCGCGACAGTGCCTGGACGTGCGCGAGGACGTGGTGCGCGAAGAGCACCGGCTGCGCGTGCTGGAGGTGCGTACGGCCCGGCATCGCGACGTCCGGATGCGCCTCCGCGAGTCCGACCAGCGCCTCCTGGAGATCCGCGATCAGCCCGCCGATGATCCGGGCGTGGTCCCGCAGATACATCCGGAAGAGCGTGGCGACCTGGTCGTTACGGGACCGCCCGGCGCGCAGCTTGCCGCCGAGGTCCGGACCGAGCCGCTCCAGCAGGCCCCGCTCCAGCGCGGTGTGCACGTCCTCGTCGGCGACCGTGCCGACGAAGCTGCCGTCCGCGACGTCGGCCTCCAGCCGGTCCAGCCCCGCCAGCATCTTCCCCAGCTCGTCCTCGCTGAGCAGCCCCGCCGTGTGCAGCACACGCGCGTGCGCTCGGGAACCGGCGATGTCGTACGGCGCCAGCCGCCAGTCGAAGTGGACGGAGGCGGACAGCTTCGCCAGGGCCTCGGCGGGCCCGTCGGCGAACCGGCCGCCCCAGAGCCGGACGTCACCGCTGTTGCTGCTCACTTGCTCAGCTCCTCGTGGATGGTGAGATAGGACGGTCCCCGGCGGCCGGACGAACCGGCCGCCGGGGACGGAGTCGGAACGGCGCGCCGGCCCGGACCGGTGCCCGGTCCTACGCCAGGTCCCGCTTGGCGGCGATCTTCGACGACATCCCGAAGATCTCGATGAAGCCCTTCGACAGCGACTGGTCGAAGGTGTCACCCGTGTCGTACGTCGCCAGGTTGAAGTCGTACAGCGACTGCTCGGACCGCCGCCCGGTGACCACCGCGCGCCCGCCGTGCAGCGTCATCCGGATGTCACCGGACACGGCCTGGTTGGCCTCCTCGATGAACCCGTCCAGCGCCCGCTTGAGCGGCGAGAACCACAGGCCGTCGTAGACCAGCTCGCCCCACCGCTGCTCGACCTGCCGCTTGTACCGGGCCAGCTCACGCTCGACGGTGACGCTCTCCAGCTCCTGGTGGGCGGTGATCAGCGCGATCGCGCCGGGCGCCTCGTAGACCTCCCGGGACTTGATGCCGACCAGCCGGTCCTCGACCATGTCGATCCGGCCGATGCCCTGCGCGCCGGCCCGCTCGTTCAGCTGCTGGATCGCCTGGAGCACGGAGACCGGCTTGCCGTCGATCGCGACCGGCACCCCCTCCTTGAACGTGATGACGACCTCGTCGGCCTCGCGCGGGGCCGCCGGGTTGGAGGTGTACTCGTACACGTCCTCGATCGGCGCGTTCCAGATGTCCTCCAGGAAGCCGGTCTCCACGGCCCGCCCGAAGACGTTCTGGTCGATCGAGTACGGCGACTTCTTGGTCGTCGTGATCGGCAGGTTCTTGCTCTCGCAGAACGCGATCGCCTTGTCCCGCGTCATCGCGTAGTCCCGCACCGGAGCGATGCACTTCAGATCCGGCGCCAGCGAGGAGATCCCCGCCTCGAACCGCACCTGGTCGTTCCCCTTGCCGGTGCAGCCGTGCGCCACGGTGCTCGCGCCGTGCTTCTCGGCCGCGGCGACCAGGTGCTTGACGATCGTCGGCCGGGACAGCGCGGAGACCAGCGGGTAGCGGTCCATGTACAGCGCATTGGCCTTGATCGCCGGCAGGCAGTACTCGTCCGCGAACTCGTCCTTGGCGTCCGCGACCTCCGCCTCGACCGCGCCGCAGGCGAGCGCGCGCTTACGGATGACGTCCAGGTCTTCACCGCCCTGGCCGACATCCACAGCCACGGCGATGACCTCGGCGCCCGTCTCCTCGGCGATCCAGCCGATGGCGACGGAGGTGTCCAGGCCGCCCGAGTAGGCGAGTACGACGCGCTCGGTCACGGGTTTCTCCTTACGGTGCATTCGCTGATGGGTATAACTATGCACTCCACCGCATGATTCGTCAACGCGAGCCACCCGAATGGCGCAACCGCCTCCCCCACCCACCCATCACCGCAGGTCAAGCCCGCTCTGAGAACTCCACCCGCTACTCCCCCAGCACCTCCGCCAACACCGTCACATGACTGAACTCGACCCCCTTGGTCGCGGTCAGCAGCGTCAGCGGCCCGGCCGCCGCATACTCCCGCAACCGCCCCAGCGCCTCCTCGGCCGGCGCGGCGGCCAGCTCCGCCCGATACCGCTCGGCGAACTCCTCGTACCGTTCGGGCCGGTGCCCGTACCAGGTACGGAGCTCCTTCGACGGCGCCACGTCCTTGCACCACTCGTCCAGCCGCGCCGCGTCCTTCGCCAGCCCCCGCGGCCACAGCCGGTCGACGAGCACCCGCACCCCGTCCGCCGCCTCGGGCTCCTCGTACACCCGCCGCTGCCGAATCTCCCCGCGGTGACCACCCATACCGCCATGCAACCACGCCCCCGAGCCCCCCGCACGGCACTCCACGACCCCACCCGCACCCCCTCCAAGACACCCCGCTTTGGAATCCGGGCCCCCGACAGGGTATTTTTCTTGTGCACGCCCCGACCGGGGAAAACCCGGCCGAAGCGAGCACCGGGACGTGGCGCAGCTTGGTAGCGCACTTGACTGGGGGTCAAGGGGTCGCAGGTTCAAATCCTGTCGTCCCGACTCGTAAGAGTCGCAGGTCAGAGGCCGTATTGGAGGAATCCGGTACGGCTTCTCGATCGTTTCCGCCCTGTTTACGCCGACGGTAGGTCCGCAATCATGACCGCGTACACCGGTGAGTCCGGGAACGGCTGGTCCTCACCGATCTTCCGGTACCCCCAGGTCTCGTACAGGGCCAGCACTCTCGGGTGAGTGACATCCACCAGCAGGGCGGCAAGGGCTTCGCTCCTGGCCTCCATCAACGCCCGGTGCAGCCGCTCAGCCGTACCCGTCTTCCGCCAGCGCTCGCGCACCATCAGCTCGGAGAAGTGAAACGTGCGGTCCTCTCCGGGTGCGGGTACGGGCTCCAGGTGGCCCCGCCACCACTCACGCCCCGGCGCGCCGGGAGCGCCGTACGCGAAGCCCACCGCCTCGCCACCGTCGTACGCGATCACGCAGGAGAACCCGGGGTTGCCGCCCCAGTGATCCACGAACCAGGGGAACTTCTGCCGGAAGGCGTCGTCCGTCATCCGGGCGGCGTGCACATCGGCGTGCACATCGATCAATGTCTGCCGGATCTCGGCGAGGTCGTCGTGGGTGAAGTGGCGCAGTTCCAGGGCGGGGGTCATCGGTTCTGACTCCATTCTGATCGGTAGCGGTCCTTCCACTCGCGTGCGATATCGGTATCCGGGGCAGCAGAGATCAAGTCTCGGTAGAAATCTCCGAGGAATGAGCGCATCCGCCCTGGCAGGGGGACGCCTTCCATCAGCGCGAACACCTTCTCCGCAGTCGCGCACGCCTGGTCGATGTCACGCTGGTGGAGTTGCGTCAAGGCGAGCTGGAGCGTAGCCAGCGCCCGGTTACGACGGAACTGCTGCGGGATGGCCACCAGAGCGCGGTGAGAGGCTGCCTCCGCTCCGGCCGCGTCACCGATGTCGTCCCGGACGATCGCGGTGATTGCCAGAAGCTCAGCGGCACCGTAAAACGCTACCCAGGATGGGCGGGACTCATCGGGAGCAGCCTTCACCAACGCTTCCTCGGCGCGTCCGAGGGAGCGCAAGGCAGCTTGCCGATCCCCAAGGCTGGAATACCCGATTGCCGTGCGCGCATGGGCTAGCGAGGCGTACAGCGGATCCCGGCGCGCCACGGCAGTGCCCTGTGCGGCCCTGCCTGCGTCCACAGACTGCGAGAAGTCTCCTCGATGGCAGGCAAGCATGGCGTGCGAATTCCACACGCGCAGCTCGGCGACGGAATCCTTGCCCATGCCCGCCAGATAAAGGGCCCTGTTCAGGTGTCCCTGCGCCCGGTCGCTCTGGTGCGCGTCCACAGCCGACCAAGCGGCGCTGGCAGTGTAGTTGGCGGCGAGGCTGAAGAGGCGCTGGCGAATGCGTTGCGACGCTGCCCGCTTCTGTAATCCGAGCGCATCAGAGGCACCTGCCAGCGCGGCCCGCTCCAGGCTCTCGTGCCCGCCTCGTGTGGCATCCAGGGCGGTAAGGGCATCCAAGCCACCACGGAGCCGTATGACGTCGGCGGTGCCGACTGCGTACGGCCGAGCAGCGACCAGAGGCACGGCCGCTGCTGCCGTCGCGGTGGTGGCCGTTATGAAGTTGCGACGCCGCACAGGGGCCTCCGTGGCACTGATAGGAATTCTTTTGCCCGCTGGTGGTTCGAAGCCCATATCCTCAGCCGTACAGCCGAAAACAGTTTCCAAGGCCTCGCGTTGCCGAGGGTGAGGCCAGCGGGTCTTTCCGGTCAGCCAGTACCGCACAGTGCGATCACTGACCGTTCCCTCCAGGCCGAGAGATCGCAGGTAATCATTCACTGCGTCCGCCAACTCGGCCTGGGTCAGTCCGGCTTGACCGAGTGCGACTGCCAGGTGCCTGTTCGCCTCCACATCCTCAAGGTAGCCAGAATGAACGATCTCGGCACCGGAGCAGCCGCGAAATTTCCGGTCCCTCGCCCGGCACAGTGGCGCGACATTTCCTCACGCTCAGTCACGACGCGGCGTTTACTGAGCAGCCGGCTGCCATGGCATCCGCTCACGGACGAGGGTTCTCATGATCGCGACCACTTCCCGCCCTACTGGGCCTCCGGGTTACACCGAGACCCTCTCCCGCACCCCCGGGAGCGCGGCCACCGCCAGACGCCTGGTGCGCGCCGCTCTCGCCGCCTGGGATTTGGAAGAGCTGGCGGAGGACGGTGCCCTGATCGTGTCCGAGCTGGTGTGCAACGCCGTCCGGCACGCGCGGAGCCGTTCCGTCCGGGTCTCGGTCACCCGGCCGGGGGCAGCCCGAGTGCGGATCGCTGTCGTGGACAAGTCGATGCAGCTCCCGGAACTCCGCGAGCCGGGCGGAGAGGACGAGAGCGGACGCGGTCTGACGCTCGTGGCCGGTCTGGCGCCGGCCTGGGGTGCCGATCCCCTGCCCTGGGGCAAGCGGGTGTGGGCGGAGTTGCATGGAAAGGAGACGAGGACAGGGGGCGGGCAAAGCCCGTGGGTCGGCGACCTGATCCACGATGAGGATGCCCGTCGACGCGGCATCGTCACGGACGTGCACGGCGGGACCGTGTGGGTGCTACGACCGGAGTGGGGACAAAGGCTGTGGACATCCCGGCGTCCCGACCGCCTCACCCTGATCATGCCGCGCGAGCAGATGGAGGACCGGCGGTAGCGGCGTGGCCCACCGGCCTCGGCTCAGTACTCTTCCTACCCCACCCGCACCCCACCCCGAATCACCGCCACCACATCAACCACAGCCGACACATCCGCCACCGGATCCCCGCCCACCGCCACCAGGTCCGCGTCGTAGCCCGCCGCGATGCGGCCCTTGCGGTCGCTCACGCCGGTCACCAGGGCGGCTGTCGAGGTGGCGGCGCGCAGGGCCTCTACGGGGGTGAAGCCGAAGTCGGTCATGGCGGTGATGCCGTACGGGTGGCTGCCGTGGGCCTTGATCGGGAAGATGCCGGAGTCGCTGCCGAGGGCGAGGGTGACGCCGGCTTCGCGGAGGGTGGCCAGGCCGGTGATGAGGGACGGGATGCGGCGGGCGATGTGGGGTGGTGGGGGTGGGCCGCCGGGGAGGGCGCCGAGGGTGAGGGAGGCGGTCACGCCGCGGCGGGTCATGTCCTCGATCACTTCGCGGTCGAAGTCGACGCCGGATTCCGTGAGGAAGAAGCAGTGTTCGATGGTGTCGAAGCCGGTCGCCACCGCTTCGCGGATGCCCGCGACGGCATGGGCGTGGGCGGTGACCGGGAGGCCGTGGCGGTGCGCCTCGTCGACGACGGCGCGCAGTTCGTCGCGGCCGTACTGGACGCTGTACGGGTCGGAGCCGGGGGTCAGGTCGCCTCCGGTCACCATGACTTTGACGAGGTCCACGCCGCGCTCGGCCCGTTCCCGTACGGCCGCGCGGACGCCGTCCACGCCCTCCGCCTGGCCGCCGAGGAACCAGCAGTGGCCGCGGGTGGTGGTGAGCGGCGGGCCGGAGGCGATCACGTGCGGGCCCGCGGCCGGATCGGCCGCCGTTTCCGCGCGCAGGCGCAGGGTGAGGTAGGCGCGGTCGCCGAGGTCCCGTACGGTCGTGACCCCGGCGGCCAGCGAGGCGCGCGCGGCGGCCCGGATCCGGTCGAGGAGGGTGGCGTCGTCGGCTTCGGTGAGCCGGCCGATGACGTCGTCGCTCGCGTCGAAGGACAGGTGGGTGTGGGTGTCGATGAGGCCGGGGAGGAGGGTGGCGGTGCCCAGGTCGAGGATCTCGGTGCCGATGAGCGGCAGCCCGCCGGGGCGGACGGCGGCGATCCGGCCGTTTTCGATCAGTACGGTGGGCCGCTCGATCAGTCCTGGTCCTACCCCGTCGAACAGCGCTCGTGCGCGTACCGCCAGCATCGGTCCTCCCGTGCCGCCCGGCCGCCGCGGCCGGGCTCCGGGCCCAGTACAGCCGGACGGCGGGCGGAACGGGGGGAACGTGCGGTTCAGCGTGCCTTTTGCGCCAGGTTCAGCAGGTGGTCGGCGAGGGCCTGGCCGCCGGCCGGGTCGCGGCTGATCAGCATCAGCGTGTCGTCGCCGGCGATGGTGCCGAGGATGTCGTGCAGTTCGGCCTGGTCGATGGCGGAGGCGAGGAACTGGGCGGCGCCGGGCGGGGTGCGCAGGACCACGAGGTTGGCGGACGCCTCCGCCGAGATGAGGAGTTCGCCGGAGAGCCGGCGCATCCGCTCCTCCTTGGCGGACTCCCCCAGCGGCGCCCGCGGCTTGCGGTCGCCGCCCTCGCTCGGTACCGCGTAGATCAGCTCGCCGCCGGTGTTGCGGATCTTCACCGCGCCCAGTTCGTCCAGGTCACGGGAGAGGGTGGCCTGGGTGACGGACAGCCCGTCGTCGGCGAGCAGCTTGGCGAGCTGGCTCTGGGAGCGGACGGCCTGCCGGTTGAGGATGTCCACGATCCGGCGGTGGCGGGCGGTGCGGGTCTGCGGTACGGCAGGTCCCCCGTGCGGCGTCTCGTTGTCCTGCGCCTCGGTCATCGTTGTCGTCAGTCTCCGGATCGTTGTACCCCGTGTGCCCCGGCGAGGGCCGCGTCGAGGACGGCGGGGAGCTTCCGGAGGAACGTATCCGCTTCGTCGTCCGAGACGATCAGCGGCGGGGCGAGCCGGATGACGTCCGGCGCGACCGCGTTCACCAGGAGGCCCGCGTCCTGAGCCGCTCGCTGCACCTGCGGTGCGACGGGCTCGGACAAGACGATACCCAGGAGGAGTCCCGCGCCGCGGACCTGGCCGACGAGCGGGTGCGCCGACGCCTCGATCCCGCCACGCAGCCGCTCCCCCACCTGCTTGACGTGGTCGAGGAGTCCGTCGGCCGCGATCGTGTCCAGGACGGCGAGCGCCCCCGCGCACACGACCGGGTTGCCGCTGAACGTCGAGCCGTGCGTGCCGGGCGTCAGCAGGCCGGCGGCCGGGCCGAAGGCGAGGGTGGCGCCGAGGGGCAGGCCGCCGCCGAGGCCCTTGGCGAGGGTGATCACGTCGGCCTCGACGCCCTGGGCCTGCGACGCCAGCCAGTGGCCCGTACGGCCGATGCCGGTCTGGATCTCGTCCAGGACGAGCAGCGTGCCGGTGGCGGCGGTGATCTCGCGGGCGGCGGCGAGGTAGCCGGGGGGCGGTACGACGACGCCGTTCTCGCCCTGCACCGGTTCGATGATCACGAGGGCGGTGTCGGTGGTGACGGCGGCGCGCAGGGCGTCGGCGTCCCCGTACGGGACGAAGTCGACGTCGCCGGGGAGCGGCCGGAACGGGTCCTGCTTGGCGGGCTGGCCGGTCAGCGCGAGGGCGCCCATGGTGCGGCCGTGGAAGCCGCCGGCCGTGGCGACCATGTGCGGACGGCCGGTCAGCCGGCCGATCTTGAAGGCGGCCTCGTTGGCCTCCGCGCCGGAGTTGGAGAAGTAGACCCTTCCGGGGCGGCCGGCGATGTCCAGCAGCCGTTCGGCGAGCGCGACGGTCGGCTCGGCGACGAAGAAGTTGGAGACGTGCCCGAGGGTGGCGATCTGCTCGGAGACGGCGCGCACGACGGCGGGGTGCGCGTGGCCGAGGGCGTTGACGGCGATGCCGCCGAGGAAGTCGAGGTAGGCGTTGCCGTCGGCGTCCCAGACCTGGACGCCCGCGCCGCGTACGAGGGGGACGCGCGGCGTGCCGAAGTTGTCCATCATCGAGCCCTGCCAGCGCTCGGTGAGTGCGGTGTTGGACACCGCCGCTCCGGGCGTGGTGCAGGTCGTCGTCCCCGTGGCCGTGCCGGTCATGCCGCTCCCGCCTTCTCGCTGGTGCCGGTGGCCGGCGCGCCGACAGCCGCCGCGCCGGTGTCCGGCTGCTCGTCCGGCACGACCATCGTGCCGATCCCCTCGTCGGTGAAGATCTCCAGCAGGATCGCGTGCTGGACCCGGCCGTCGATGACCCGGGCGGTGTGCACCCCGTTGCGTACGGCGTGCAGGCAGCCCCGCATCTTCGGCACCATGCCGCTGGCCAGGTCGGGCAGCAGCTTCTCCAGTTCGGTGGCGGTGAGCCGGGAGATCACCTCGTCGCTGTGCGGCCAGTCCTCGTACAGGCCTTCCACGTCGGTGAGGACCATCAGCGTCTCGGCGCCGAGGGCCGCGGCCAGGGCCGCCGCCGCGGTGTCGGCGTTGACGTTGAAGACGCCGGTCCCGTCGCCCTCGTCGGCGCTGCGGGCGACGGAGGAGATGACCGGAATGCGGCCGTCGTCCAGCAGGGCCTGTACGGCGCCGGTGTCGATCGCGGTGACCTCGCCGACCCGCCCGATGTCCACCCGTTCCCCGTCCACCTCGGCGTAGTGCCGGGTGGCGCTCATGAGGTGGGCGTCCTCGCCGGTCATGCCGACGGCGAGCGGGCCGTGCTGGTTGAGCAGTCCGACCAGTTCGCGCTGCACCTGTCCGGCGAGCACCATCCGTACGACGTCCATCGCCTCGGGCGTGGTGACCCGCAGGCCCGCCTTGAACTCCGAGGTCAGGCCCAGCCGGTCCAGCTGGGCGCTGATCTGCGGGCCGCCGCCGTGCACGACGACCGGGCGGAGTCCGGCGTGCCGCAGGAAGACGACGTCCTGCGCGAAGGCGGCCTTCAGCTCCTCGTCGACCATGGCGTTGCCGCCGAACTTGATGACGACGGTCTTGCCGTGGTGCCGGGTCAGCCAGGGCAGCGCCTCGATGAGGGTGCGGGCCTTGGGCAGCGCGGTGTGCTTGCGGGTGCTCATGAGGAGTACGCGCTGTTCTCGTGGACGTAATCGGCGGTGAGGTCGTTCGCCCAGATCACCGCGGACTCGGTGCCCGCGCTGAGGTCGGCGGTGATCCGTACCTCCCGGTAGCGCATGTCGACCTGGTCCCGGTCCTCGCCCACCGACCCGTTCTTGCACACCCATACGTCGTTGATGGCGACGTTCAGCCGGTCCGGGTCGAAGACGGCGGAGGTGGTGCCGATCGCGGACAGCACCCGGCCCCAGTTCGGGTCCTCACCATGAATGGCGCACTTCAGCAGGTTGTTCCGGGCGATGGACCGGCCGACCTCGACCGCGTCGTCCTCGCTCGCCGCGTTCACGACCTCGATGCGGATGTCCTTGGTCGCGCCCTCCGCGTCCCCGATGAGCTGCCGCGCCAGGTCGTCGCAGACCGTGCGGACCGCGTCGGCGAACGCGTCGTACTCCGGCACCTCTCCGGACGCGCCCGAGGCGAGCAGCAGCACCGTGTCGTTGGTGGACATGCAGCCGTCCGAGTCGACCCGGTCGAAGGTGGTCCGCGTCGCGTCGCGCAGCGCCCGGTCCAGGACCGGCGGCTCCAGGTCGGCGTCGGTGGTCAGGACGACGAGCATGGTGGCGAGCCCCGGCGCGAGCATGCCCGCACCCTTGGCCATGCCGCCGACCGTCCACCCGTCCCCGCTGACCACCGCGGTCTTGTGCACGCTGTCCGTGGTCTTGATCGCGATGGCGGCCTTCTCCCCACCGTGCACACTCAGCTCGACGGCGGCCTTCTCCACGCCCGGCAGCAGCTTGTCCATCGGCAGCCGGACGCCGATCAGTCCGGTGGAGGCGATGGCGATCTCGCCCGCGCTGTGCCCCTTGAGGACCTCGGCGGCCTTCTCGGCGGTGGCGTGGGTGTCCTGGAAGCCCTCGGGGCCGGTGCAGGCGTTGGCGCCGCCGGAGTTGAGGACGACGGCCGAGACCTGGCCGCCCTTGAGGACCTGCTCGGACCAGATGACCGGAGCGGCCTTGACGCGGTTGCTGGTGAAGACGCCGGCGGCGGCCAGTCGCGGACCGTTGTTCACCACCAGGGCGAGGTCCGGGTTCCCGTTCTCCTTGATCCCGGCGGCGATGCCCGCCGCCGAGAAACCCTTGGCTGCCGTGACGCTCACGGTGCGACTCCGATCGTTGAGAGCCCGGTGGCCTCGTCGAGGCCCAGGGCGATGTTCATGCTCTGCACCGCGCCGCCGGCGGTGCCCTTCGTCAGGTTGTCGATGGCGCTGACCACGACGATCCGGCCGGCCGCCGTGTCGTGGGCGACCTGCACCAGTGCGGTGTTCGCCCCGTACACGGCCGCGGTGGACGGCCACTGCCCCTCCGGGAGCAGCTGGACGAACGGTTCGTCACCCAGCGCCTTCTCGTACGCGGCCCGCACATCGGCCGCGTCCACGCCGGGCCTGGCCTTGGCGGAACAGGTGGCGAGGATGCCGCGGGACATGGGCGCGAGCGTCGGCGTGAAGGAGACCGTGACCGGCTCCCCCGCCGCGGCGCTCAGGTTCTGCGCCATCTCGGGCGTGTGCCGGTGCCCGCCGCCCACGCCGTACGGGCTCATCGAGCCCATCACCTCGCTGCCCAGCAGGTGCGGCTTGGGCGCCTTGCCCGCGCCGGAGGCGCCCGAGGCGGCGACCACGACGGCCTCCGGCTCGGCGAGCCCCGCCGCGTACGCGGGGAAGAGGGCCAGCGAGACGGCCGTCGGGTAGCAGCCCGGGACCGCGATGCGCCGGGCGCCGCGCAGTGCCTCGCGTGCGCCGGGCAGCTCGGGCAGCCCGTACGGCCAGGTGCCGGCGTGCGGCGAACCGTAGAACTTCTCCCAGTCCGCGGCGTCCGTCAGCCGGAAGTCCGCGCCGCAGTCCACGACCAGCACCTCGGGCCCGAGCGCCTCGGCCACCGCGGCGGACTGCCCGTGCGGCAGCGCGAGAAAGACGACGTCGTGCCCGGCCAGCGCTTCGGCCGTGGTGGCCACCAGCTCGCGCCCGGCCAGCGGCACCAGGTGCGGCTGCACCGCCCCGAGCCGCTGCCCGGCGTTGCCGTGCGCGGTCACCGCGCCGATCTCGACCTCCGGATGCCCCAGAAGCAGCCGCAGAACCTCTCCCCCGGCATAGCCACTCGCTCCGGCCACTGCTGCTCGTACTGACATGGACCCTCCTCCTTGAGGGCATGACTATACGGATATTGGCAGGATTATGCAATGGCGGGGTCTGGTGGGTGGGGTGGGTGTGACTGAGCGCCTCGGTCAGCGGGTGTGCGGTGACTCGGCCAGGCGCGCGGATGGGTCACGGCTGACCCTTCGGAACGTGGGCGGTGGCCGGTTGCCGCTGACGTACCGTGGGCCGATGGGGAACGTGTTCCGGGGCGGTGGGCAGAGTCTCCACCTGTCCAATGGCGGCACTGTGGTGTTCATCGACGTACTGATGCTTGCGGTGTCTGATCTTGCCGATGACGAGTGGGACTACCGGTTCGCCGCTCTCCTGACGTTGCAGGACCAGAACGTGATGGGGCGCGGGGCCGTCGGCTTCGACCTGCGGGACATCGCGTGGGGCGCGTCCATGGTGGAGCGCGCCCGATCGAAGGACTTCGTCCTGCGCACCGCCGCACTGGCACTGAGCCGCCACCGGTGGAACGAGTTGGAGTACGACCCGCCTTTCGCCCGTGACTACCTGCTGCAGTTCACCTCCATGGTCACGTCCTTCGTGCCGAGCGGCGGTACTCAGCTCGGTGGAGGCTTTCCGTCTCCGGAGGAACGTGCGGTGGCCTCGTGCGCACGACATCGGGTGCTCAGCGCGCTGCCGCACTGGGAGGGCTGCTTCCTCTGCAACCGTCCGGAATCATCCTGAGCGCTTCGGGCGGCGAGAGGTACCGGCCGGAGCTCTCGGGCGCAGTGGGGCAGGAGCAGGGACAGGGTGGGTCCTGGCAGGCGGAATGGGGCAGGGCGGGGCGGTCAGTCGCCGCGTAGGCGGAGGAGGTATGTCGCGGTCAGGGCGACGGCGCGGTCCTCGTCCTGTGACAGGTCCGTGAGGGCCTGGGTCGCCGTCGCTCCCGGGATGCCTGCCAGTGCCTGGGTCAGCCGTCCGCGGGCAGGTGCTTCGGTGGTGTCGCGGGTGAGGCGGTCGACGAGTGCGCCGGCGATCCGGTCAGCCGTCGCGGTGTCGCCCGCCAGCACGCTCAGTGCGTCGGCCGCGTCGGTGTCGTTCCGTCCTTCCGCGATCATGCCGATGAGCGCCGGGACCGCATCGGACACCCCGCGCGCCCCGAGCGCCACGGCCGCATGTCCGCGGACCACGGCGTCGGGGCTCGCGAGAGCGTCCCGCAGCTGGGCGGTGGCCTCGTCACCGGGCATTTCGGCCAGGGACCGGACGGCTCGTTCCCGCACCGCGGCCACCGGTGCGCGCAGGCCCTCGGCCAGCAGTGCCGGGCCGCCGTCGCCCGAGCGGGCCAGCGCCCATCGCAGGGCTCCGGCGACGTTCGGGTCCGTCTCGCTCAGTGCCGCCTCGGCCAGCGCCTCCACCGGTACCGGGACCTCGTCGGCCGAGGAGAGCGCCGCGCGCTGGCGCACGTCGGCGCTCTTCGACCCCAGTGCCTGAAGGAGCGCGACGACTTGGAGGACGTCCTCCCAGCCGGCGGGGTCCGCGGCATCGATCCGGCGCAGCCGCGTGAGCAGCTCGGTCTCCGCCGCGATGCGTTCGCGCGTCTGACGGATGAGGTCGTCGACGAGCGCCGCGGGCGTGAAGCCGGGCTCGTCGAGCGCGCGCCCGATCTCCCGCAGCGACAGACCCAGCGACCGCAGGCTCTCGATGTGGAAGATCCGCCGGACGTCCTCGGCGGAGTACTCCCGGTAGCCGGAGCCCGTACGCTCCGAAGGGCGCACCAGGCCGAGCGACTCGTAATGCCGGAGCATGCGGGCACTGACCCCGGAACGCCGCGCCACCTCGCCGATCAACACGTCCTATCGTCCCTCGTCCACGGATCCGCCGAGGGCCACGACGCGCTTCGCCTCCTCGATCGCCGCCTCGAAGCCGGCCTCCGGGTCGCGCAGCAGGCGTCGAGTGGCGAGCGCGTGCGCCCGTACGCGCGGGTCGGCGGCCGTCGCCGCGGTACGCAGAGCCGGTACCGTCGCCTCGCCCAGCGCGACCAGTGCCCGGCTGAGGCTCAGCTGCGTCTGCCGCCCGCCGCGCCCGAGCTGCGTCGCCAGCGCCGTGGCCAGGGCGGGCTCCTCACCTGCCGGTACGAGCACGGTCGCGGCCCGCCAGGCGCTGCGCGCCACCTCGTCGTCGGCGTCGGACAGCAGCTCCGGTGTGATCACCGCCCACCCCCGCCGGTCCCCGATCTTGGACAGCGTGTGCAGTGCCTGGCTCCGTGCCTGCGCACGCTCCGAGCGCACTTCGCGGACCAGCGCGGGGAGCGTCAGGGACACCGGGTGACGGGTGAGCGCCCAGGTCAGCATGTCGCGGACGAAGAACTCGGGCTCGATCGCGCAGCGCTCGACGAGCGGGCCGACGCAGCGCGGGTCGGGTGTCGCGCCGACCGCCAGCGCGGCTCGCAGCCGCACCGACGCACGGTCGTCCGCCAGCCTCTGGAGCGCCCGTACCGCACCGGTGTCCTTTGCCGCGCCCGCGTCCCTTGCCGTGTCCATGCTCGTGGTCGTCATCGAGACCACCTCCTCGGCAAGCAGTGAAGACCTTGTCACCGTGTCAAGGTCAACCGCAGCCCGCCGCCCGGGCCCGCGGGGCTCAGCGCACGAGCACGACGGAGTTGATCGGCGTCATGTTGTACGGCGCGGACTCGCCCACGCCGCGCATCACGACGGAGCAGCCGCCGGTGCCGTTGTATCCGTAGCAGAACTGGAAGCCTGCGCCGCCGGTCTGGTTGTTGACGATCACCCGGTCACCGGTGACGTTGGACAGGTTGTGGGCGCCGTAGCTGTAGAAGATGTTCTTGCTCAGGATGCTGCCGTTCGTCTCGCGGATGCAGACCGCTCCGGACGGACAGGGCGTCGCCGCGGTGGCGGCGGGCGCCATGGCGAGCCCGAGGGCTCCCACGGCGAGCGACACACTGGCGGCGGACATGGCGAGCTTGCGCATTTTTCCCCCTGGCTTCGGGCGCCCCGGTGGGGCCACCTCGTCCCAGGAAGTCACCGGTGTCAACGAAACGGCACCAGAGGGGCGGCGGAAGCGCGGGTGCCCGTTCCGCTTCGGGGCCGGCGAGCTTACGGGGAACGGGGCATCAGGAGCGCGGACGGGCACCCCGCGCCCTCTTGCGCGCCTCGCGCCCCGTTCCGCGCCCCGCGCCTTCCGTCACTCGCCCTGCTGCTCGCGCTTCGCCTGCTCCGCCTTGTGCTTCTCCTTGATCCGCACGGTCTCCTTGCGGACCTCGGCCTGGGTGGCGCGCTCCTTCTGGAGCCACTCGGGGGACTCCGCCTTCAGCGCGTCGATCTGCTCCGTGGTGAGTGCCTCGGTGATCCCGCCGCGGGCGAGGCCCGAGATGGAGACGCCCAGCCGGGCCGCCACGACGGGGCGCGGGTGCGGGCCGTTGCGTCGCAGCTCCCGGAGCCACTCGGGCGGGTCGGTCTGCAGCGCGTTCAGTTCGGCGCGCGAGACGACACCCTCCTGGAATTCGGCGGGGGTGGCTTCGAGGTACACACCCAGCTTCTTCGCCGCGGTCGCGGGCTTCATCGTCTGGGTGTTCTGGTGCGACGTCATGGTGTCAAGGGTATCGATCGTGTGCGCTACCTCTGACCACGACCGGTAACCTGGCGGAGTGACAGGCTCGGAAGAAACCCTCTCGTTCCGGCTCGCGTACGTCCCGGGGGTGACGCCCACCAAGTGGGTGCGTATCTGGAACGAGCGGCTGCCCGGCATCCCGCTGGAACTCGTCGCGACGCCCGCCACCGAGGCGTACGACGTCCTGCGGGACGGCGGCGCCGACGCGGGTTTCGTACGGCTGCCGGCCGACCGTACGTTCTTCAGCGCGATTCCGCTCTACACGGAGACGACGGTGGTCGTGGTCCCGAAGGACCACCTCTTCACGGCGGCCGACGAGGTCTCCACCGAGGACCTGGCCGACGAGATCGTGCTGCATCCCCAGGACGACACCCTCGGCTGGGAGCGCCCGCCGGGGCAGCCTGCGTTCGAGCGGCCCGCGACGACGGCGGACGCCATCGAGCTGGTGGCGGCCGGCATCGGCCTGCTGGTCGTCCCGCAGTCGCTGGCCCGGCTGCACCACCGCAAGGACCTGAAGTACCGGACGCTGACGGACGCCCCGCAGTCCCAGGTCGCCCTGGCCTGGCCGGAGGAGCGGACCACCGACCAGGTCGAGGACTTCATCGGTATCGTCCGCGGCCGGACCGTCAACAGCACCCGCGGCCGCGACCGGTCCCCGGAGCAGACGGAGACCAAGGACCGGGCTCAGGGCCGGCCGAAGTCCGGGAACGCGGGCAAGGCCGGCGCCCGGCAGAAGCCGACGGCCGGTAAGCCGGCCGGCAAGGGCACGAGGAGCCCGCGCAGCGGCTCGGCGGCCGCGAAGGGCGCCCGGCGCGGCAAGCCCCGCCGCCGCTCGTAACCAGCATCGGCACCGGCCCGGCGGGGGCGTACCTGGCTCTCGACGGGGCCGCGGCATGCCGTCAGCTCCGAGGACGGACCGCCTCCCACCCCCGTTCCAGCAGAGCGAAGATCTCTTCGGTGGCCCGGCGGGGCACGGGGTGCTGCTCGGTGAGTGTGCGGGAGGCGAGGGCGAAGTGGGCCAGGGCGGCGCAGGTGATGTCGTCCTCGGGGGCGCCGACCGCATCGGCGATGGCGCGCGCCAGGGCCGTTTCGTGGCGCATCCACATGCGCTGGGCGTACTCGCGTAGCGCCGGGGTCTCGGTCACCAGCCGGCTGAACGCGGAGAAGTCGTGGTGCGCGGCGTGCTCCTCGGTGAGCAGCACGTAAGCGCGCAGGGCCTGGAGGACCGACTGGCCGGGGGCCCGGTCGCGTACGGCGGCGACGAGGGCGGCCTCGATGTCGTCGTCCTGGTCGAAGACGAGCGCTTCCTTGCCGGCGAAGTGCTTGAACAGGGTCGTGACCGACACGTCGGCGGCGTCGGCGATCTCCTTGACGCCGACCTGCTCGTAACCACGTTCCAGGAAGAGCCGCAGGGCGGCGTCGGCCAGCGCCTTGCGCGTCTGGGCCTTCTTGCGTTCGCGGCGGCCGACGGGGGCGTCGGGCTTCGGGGGCGCGGGGGGCTCGATGCGGGGTGGGAGTTCGGTCACGGGTGCAGCCTACCTCGCAGTGTAGCGACTCCGAAGGTTTAGCGATTGCGCTTTTTTAGTGGGTGTGCTTTTTTTGGTTCGGTGCCGGGCGTTCGACCCGGCTTTCCCTGCACCCCTGGAGGGGGACCGACTCATGAACCTCACCCGTGCGGCCCGTGTCGCGATCGTCGGCGCGGGCCCCGGTGGCCTGGCCTGTGCCCGCGTGCTGCAACTCCACGGCCGTTCCGTGACCGTCTTCGAGCGCGAGGCGGCCTTCGAGGCCCGCCCGCAGGGCGGCTCGCTCGACCTGCACCCGGACACGGGCCAGGCGGCTCTGCGCGCGGCAGGACTGCTCGACCGGTTCCGCGCCCTGTCCCGCCCCGAAGGCCAGGAGTGGCGGAAGGTGGATCACATCACCGCGGCCGCCCTGGAGCAGGAGTGGCCGCCCGGGGACGAGGGCGCGGGCGAGGAGGACCGGCCGGAGATCGACCGGGGGCAGCTGCGGGGGCTGCTGCTGGACTCACTCGCACCGGGTACGGTCCGCTGGGGGCACCCGGTCAGCAGCGTCCGGCCGCTCGGCGACGGCACCTGCCGCCTGGTGTTCACGGACGGCACCACCGAGGACTTCGACCTGGTCGTCGGTGCCGACGGCGCCTGGTCGCGGGTCCGTCCGGCCGTCTCGGACGCCCTGCCGGCATACACCGGCGTCACCTTCGTCGAGACCGGCTTCGACGACAGCGACGTCCGCCACCCCGGCCTGGCGGAGCTGGTCGGCCCGGGCACGCTGGTGGCGGGGTCCGACGCGACGCACCTGTTCGTCCAGCGCAACAGCAACGGCCACATCCGTACGTACGTGGCGTTCCGGGCTCCGCAGGACTGGCACGCGACCGTCGGAGTGGACCCCGACGACACGGCGTCCGTACGCGCGTACCTGGCGCAGCGGCTCGACGGGTGGGCCGAGGGCCTGCGGTACGCGGCGCTGAACGGCGACCACGACTTCGCCCACCGGCCGCTGTTCGCGCTGCCCGTACCGCATGTCTGGGAGTCCGTCCCCGGCGTCACGCTGCTGGGTGACGCCGCACATCTGATGCCGCCGCTCGGCGTGGGCGTCAACCACGCATTGCTCGACGGTACCGACCTGGCGCAGGCGCTGGCCGGCGAGGAGCGGGTGGACGACGCCGTGCGCGCGTACGAGCAGCTGATGCTGCCCCGGTCCTCCGAGCTGGCCAAGCAGTGTGCGGAGGGGCTGAAGCATCTGGTGCCGTAGATGCCTGTGCCTGGGGCTGTCGGTTCCGGTGACCGGCCGGGGCCGTCGGCTCGGTGACCGGCCGGGGCCGTCAGTATCCGGTCGGCCGTATCAGCCCCGTCTCGTACGCGAAGACCGCCGCCTGTGTACGGTCGCGCAGCCCGAGCTTGACCAGGATGCGGCTGACGTGGGTCTTCACGGTCTGCTCGGCGACCACCAGGCGGTCAGCGATCTCCGCGTTCGACAGGCCCTGGGCGATCAGGGAGAGGACTTCGGTCTCGCGTTCCGTCAGGTCGCCGACGCGGTCCTTGAGGGGTGCGCGCGGTGGGCCGGTCATCCGGGAGAACTCGGCTATCAGGCGTTTGGTGATGTTCGGCGCGAGCAGTGCGTCACCGGCCGCCACCACGCGTACCGCTTGGGCGAGTTCGGTGGCCGAGGCGTCCTTGAGCAGGAACCCGGACGCGCCGGCGCGCAGCGCCTCGTACACGTACTCGTCGAGGTCGAAGGTGGTCAGGACGAGCACCTTGGCGGTGGATCCGGGGTCGCCGGTGAGGCGGCGGGTGGCCTCGATGCCGTCGAGGCCGGGCATCCGGATGTCCATCAGGACGACGTCGGGCTCGAGTTCGGCGGCCTGGGCGAGGGCGTCCAGGCCGTCCACGGCTTGGCCGGCGACCTCGATGCCGGGTTCGGCGTCGAGCAGCACCGTGAATCCCTGACGGACCATGACCTGGTCGTCGGCGATGAGCACGCGGATGGTCGTCATGGGGTGGCCTCGGCGGGGTCGGGACGGGCGGCGGGGGTGGACAGGGCGGTGGGGCCGGCGTGCGGTTCGGTGGGCAGGACGGCGGTCACCTCGTAGCCGCCGTCGGGTGTCGGGCCGGCGGCCAGGTCGCCGGCCAGCATGGCGGTACGTTCGCGCATGCCGAGCAGGCCGTGGCCGGCGCCCGGGGAAGGGGCGACAGGCCGGTCCGGCGCGGTGTTGACGACGCGTACGGTGAGTGCGGCCGGGCGGTAGGCGATGGTCACGGCGACGCGCGCGCCGGGCGCGTGCCGCATCGCGTTGCTGAGCGCTTCCTGAACGATGCGGAACGCGGACAGTTCGACGCCCGGCGCCAGCGGGCGCCGTTCCCCGGTGTGTGTGGTGGTGACCGTCAGCCCGGCGCTGCGGACGTTGGTGACCAGTTCGTCGAGGCGGTCGAGAGTGGGCTGCGGGGCGTGCGGGGCAGCGCCGCCCGCTCCCGGCGCGTCCTCGGAGCGCAGTACGCCCAGTACGCGCCGCAGTTCGGTCAGCGCCTCCACCGCGTTCGTGCGGATGCCCGCCAGGTTCTCCTTCAGCGCGTCGGACGGGTTCTCGGCCAGGTGCGGGGCGACCTGCGCCTGGATGGAGATCACGGACATGTGGTGGGCGACCACGTCGTGCAGTTCGCGGGCGATCCGGCTGCGCTCCTCCAGGAGGGTGCGGCGGGCCCGCTCCTCGCTGGTGATCTCCTCCTGTACGACGAGTTCGGTACGGGCCACTTGGCGGCCGCGGAGGGCTGCGCCGACCACGACGACGGTGACGAGGACGGCCGTGGCACTGCCGAGGGAGACGGGGTGGAGCGGTCCGGCGCTGATGCTGCACGCCAGCACCGTGAGGACCGTGAGGGTCAGCGCTCCGGCCGCCACGCGGAGGCGGTGGCGCAACGCGAGCAGGAACAGGATCCCGGCCTGAACGGCGAGCCCCGGTCCCAGCCAGGGGTGCACCACGTCCGCGGTGAACGCCTGGGTGAGGGCCCAGGGGTGCGGCCCGTCCCCCGGATGCGGGGTGTCCATCGCCACGGCGATGACGATCGTGCCGGCCGTCGCCGCCCACCAAGCCGCCACCGGCCGGAATGCCGCCACGACGAGGGCCAGCGCCTGGCCGCCGCCGAGGAGCACGGCGAACCCCATGGCGAAGCGGTAGCCCGGGGCGAAGGCCAGGAGGTTGATGCTGAACACGCTGATGATCAACGCGAGAGACCCCAGCAGGAGCACGATGAGCGGCTGCCAGACCAGCCAGCCGGGCCGTTCCCCCGTCGGCAGGGGCCGGCCGGCACCGCTCACCAGATCCTCACGCAGCGCGCGCGGCACTCCCCGTACGAACGTCGACAGCCGCCTTGCCGGCCCCGTTCGGGCGCCCACACCGTTCTCCCCCACATGCTGAACCCTAAGCACCGTGCACGATCTCCTCCTGGAGGGGCCTTCCATCACCAATGAAGCGCGCGCTTCGGTACGGAAGTTACGGCTCACGGTGTGTGGTCGGCGTCCCGCCGGGGAGGGCACCCGTCACGTAGCTCCGAAGTACTACGGGTACGGGGCGGGTACCGGAACACGTACGGGCACCGGTACACATACGCGCACCGGTACCCGTACGGCCACGGGCACGGATACACGTACACGTACAGGTCCGCCCCGGCCGGGCGGATGTGCCGGCCGGGGCGGACCCGTCACGCAGGCGCGGGGCGCGGCGGACGGAAGCGTCCGTCCGCCGTGCCCTGCTGCCGTGTCAGCTGCCGAGGGTGGCGAGCGCCTGGTTGAACGTCTGCGACGGGCGCATGACGGCCGCGGCCTTGGCCACCGAGGGCTGGTAGTAACCGCCGATGTCGGCCGGCTTGCCCTGGACGGCGATCAGCTCGTCGACGATCGTCTGCTCCTGCTCGGCCAGCGTCGCCGCGAGCGCCGCGAAGGACTCCGCGAGCTGCTTGTCCTCGGTCTGCCGGGCCAGCTCCTGGGCCCAGTACAGGGCCAGGTAGAAGTGGCTGCCGCGGTTGTCGATGCCGCCGAGCTTGCGGCTGGGCGACTTGTTCTCGGCGAGGAAGGTGCCGGTCGCGCGGTCGAGGGTGTCGGCGAGCACCTGGGCGCGCGCGTTGCCCGTCTTCTGCGCGAGGTGCTCGAAGCTCACCGCGAGCGCGAGGAACTCGCCCAGGCTGTCCCAGCGCAGGTAGTTCTCCTTGACCAGCTGCTGGACGTGCTTGGGCGCGGAGCCGCCGGCGCCGGTCTCGAAGAGGCCACCGCCGTTGATGAGCGGCACCACCGAGAGCATCTTGGCGCTGGTGCCCAGCTCCAGGATCGGGAACAGGTCGGTGAGGTAGTCACGCAGGACGTTGCCGGTGACGGAGATGGTGTTCTCGCCGCGGCGGATGCGCTCGACGGAGAACTTGGTCGCCTCGACCGGCGACATGATCTCGATCTGCAGGCCCTCGGTGTCGTGCTCCGGGAGGTACTGCTTGACCTTGGCGATGAGGTTGGCGTCGTGGGCGCGGCCCTCGTCCAGCCAGAACACCGCCGGGTCGCCGGTCGCGCGGGCGCGGGTGACGGCCAGCTTCACCCAGTCGCGGATCGGCACGTCCTTGGTCTGGCACATGCGGAAGATGTCGCCGGTGGCGACCGTCTGCTCCAGGACCGCGTTGCCGTCCTTGTCGAGGACCCGCACCGTGCCGGTGGTGGGGATCTCGAAGGTCTTGTCGTGGCTGCCGTACTCCTCGGCCTTCTGCGCCATCAGGCCGACGTTCGGCACCGAGCCCATGGTCGACGGGTCGTACGCGCCGTTCGCCTTGCAGTCGTCGATGACGGCCTGGTAGATGCCGGCGTAGCTGCTGTCCGGGATGACGGCCAGGGCGTCCTGCTCCTGGTCGTCCTTGTTCCACATGTGACCCGAGGTACGGATCATGGCCGGCATGGAGGCGTCCACGATGACGTCGCTGGGGACGTGCAGGTTGGTGATGCCCCGGTGGGAGTCGACCATGGCCAGGTCCGGGCCCTCGGCCAGCTCGGCGTCGAAGGACGCCTTGATCTCCTCGCCCTGGGGCAGCGACTCCAGGCCCTTCCAGATGCCGCCGAGACCGTCGTTCGGGGTCAGGCCGGCCTTGGCGAGCACGTCACCGTACTGGGCGAAGGTCTTCGGGAAGAAGGCGCGCACCACGTGGCCGAAGATGATCGGGTCGGAGACCTTCATCATGGTGGCCTTGAGGTGCACCGAGAACAGCACGCCCTCGGCCTTGGCGCGCGCGACCTGCTCCTTGAGGAACTCGCGCAGCACGGCGACGCGCATGACGGAGGCGTCCACGACCTCGCCCGCGAGGACCGGTACCGACTCGCGCAGGACGGTGGTGGAGCCGTCGTCGCCGGCCAGCTCGATGCGCAGGGTGCCGTCCTCGGCGATGACCACGGACTTCTCGGTGGAGCGGAAGTCGTCGCCGGTCATGTGCGCGACGTTGGTCTTGGAGTCGGCGGACCAGGCACCCATCCGGTGCGGGTTGGCCTTGGCGTAGTTCTTGACCGAGGCGGGGGCGCGGCGGTCGGAGTTGCCCTCACGCAGCACCGGGTTGACGGCGCTGCCCTTGACCTTGTCGTAGCGGGCGCGGATGTCGCGCTCCTCGTCGGTCTTGGGGTCGTCCGGGTAGTCCGGCAGCGCGTAACCCTGCTCCTGCAGTTCGGCGACGGCCGCCTTCAGCTGCGGGATGGAGGCCGAGATGTTCGGCAGCTTGATGATGTTGGCCTCGGGCGTCTTCGCCAGCTCGCCGAGCTCGGCGAGGGCGTCGTCGATGCGCTGGTCCTCCTGGAGCCACTCCGGGAAGCCGGCGATGATCCGGCCCGCCAGCGAGATGTCACGGCTCTCCACCGTGACCCCGGCCGTCGAGGCGTAGGCCTCGATCACCGGCAGGAACGAATACGTCGCCAGGGCCGGGGCCTCGTCAGTGTGTGTGTAGATGATGGTCGAGTCAGTCACCGGGTGCTCCGCTCCACGTCTGCAACATTGCTCGACATCAAGATATCTCGTGATCGGGTCCTTGCCGGAAGGGCCCTGGTCTGTCGGGGGCGGGTCGGGGGCGGCTGGGGCCAATGCCGGGGGGTGACTGCCGGGATGACTGTCGCAGTTCTCCGCCGGGATGCGCCTCGGCAGCTGCCCGGGAGACCGCGGTCACGTGCCGGCCTGGCGAACGATGCGACTGCGACCGGAATGCGCCTGGGACCAGCGACCCGGTTGGTAACTTCCCACAACTCAGCCCCACCCAACTCCGTGGAAGCTCCCACCTCCAGCCCCCGCGGTTCCCTGACAGAGTGAGCACCAAGTCGATCACTCCCTCGTCCGACCTGGCCCGGGGAGTTGTCTCTATCCGACAAAGGGGGTTCGTGCCATGCGTACTGTCACCGAAGACGTGCTGGTCACCGGAATCGGGGCCACCACGCCGCTGGGCGGGGACGCCGCCTCGACGTGGGACGCCATGCTGGCCGGGCGGTCCGGTATCAGCGCCATCGAGGAGGAGTGGGCCGCCGGCCTGCCCGTACGGATCGCGGGCCGGCTCGCGGTCGAGCCGGGCACGGTCCTGGACCGGGTGCAGGCCCGGCGCATGGACCGGTGCGAGCAGGTCGCGCTCGTCGCGGCGCGCGAGGCGTGGGCCGACGCGGGCGCGCCGGCCGTCGATCCGGAGCGGCTCGCCGTGGTGATCGGTACGGGTACGGGTGGGGCGCTCACCATGCTCGGCCAGGACGACGTGCTCGAAGCCTCCGGCGTACGGAAGGTGTCCCCGCACACCGTCCCGATGCTGATGGCGAACGGCCCCGCCGCCTGGGTCAGCATCGAACTGGGAGCGCGTGGCGGCGCGCACACCCCGGTCAGCGCGTGCGCCTCGGGGGCCGAGGCCATCGCGATGGGCCTGGACCTGATCCGGCTCGGCCGGGCCGACGTGGTCGTGGCGGGCGGCGCCGAAGCCTGTCTCCATCCGCTGCCGCTCGCGGGCTTCGCCCAGGCCAAGGCGCACTCGACGCGCAACGACGAGCCCCACCTGGCGTCCCGCCCGTTCGACGTCGACCGGGACGGCTTCGTGATCGGCGAGGGGTCGGCCGTGGTCGTCCTGGAGCGCGCCGGGTTCGCCGCCGCCCGCGCGGCCCGTGCGCACGCCACCCTCGCGGGCGCGGGCGTCACCTCGGACGCCCATCACATCACGGCCGCCCACCCCGAGGGCCAGGTCCGCGCGATGCGGCTGGCCCTGTCCGCCGCCGGGCTGGCCCCGCACGACATCGATCATGTGCACGCCCATGCGACGTCCACGCCCCAGGGCGACCTTGCGGAGGCCCACTCGATCACGGAGGCCGTCGGCACCCACCCGTCCGTCACCGCGACCAAGTCGATGACCGGCCACCTCTTCGGGGCGGCCGGGGCGACGGGCGCGCTGGCCGCGATCCTCGCCGTACGCGACGGCGTCGTCCCCGCGACGCAGAATGTCGACACTCTCGATCCGGAGATCGGCCTCGACGTCGTGACGGGCGAGCCGCGGAAGGGCCCCGTGTCCGCCGCTCTCACGAACTCCTTCGGTTTCGGCGGGCACAACGCGTGCCTGCTGTTCACGGTGGCGCGCTGAGGGCGGGGCGAGACGGCCGTACGCGTCCGCAGCCGACGCGGGAGCCCTCGCCCCGCCGGAACCCGTACTCGTAGAGTGCCGCCCATGCTCCTGTGGATCAACGGCCCGTTCGGCGGCGGCAAGACGCAGACCGCGCACGAGCTCCGGCGCCGGCTGCCCGGCAGCGTCATCTGCGACCCCGAGCACGTCGGCTTCGGGCTGCGGCGGATGACGCCGCCGGCCCTGCGTGGCGACTTCCAGGACCTGCCGGCCTGGCGGCAGGGCGTGTACGAGGTGCTGGACCTGGCCCTGACCGAGCACCCCGGTACGGTGATCGCCCCGATGACGCTCGTGGAACCGGCGTACTTCCACGAGATCATCGGCCGGTTGCGGGAACGCGGCCACGACGTCCGGCACTTCGCGCTGCTCGCCGACCGGCGTACGGTGCTGCGGCGGCTGCGTGAGCGCGGCTTCGGGCACCTCCTGGGTCGCGTCGCCGGCAAGGACACCCCGTTGGGGCGGGAGAGTTTCGCCGTGTCGAAGCTGGATCACTGTCTGGAGCGGTTGCGCGGGCCGGAGTTCGCCGAGCAGGTGTGGACCGACCGGCTCACGGTCGCGCAGGTCGCCGACCGTATCGCCGGTTCGGCCGGGCTGGAGCCGGCCCCCGACACCGACAGTGCGCTGCGGGGGCGGTTGCGCCGTACGTGGACGAGCGTCAAGCACATCCGCTTCGACTGACTGCCGCGGGCGGCCCGGGGAGCGATTCCGCGAGCCGGTGTGCCACCTGTCGGGGCGGCGCACCGGGCGCTGTCACCAGGCCGGGCCCGCGACCTGCCGGGTGGAGACGTTGATCCGGTTGAAGAGGTTCGTCACGCCGATCATGAGGACCAGGCCGGAGAGCTGCCGCTCGTCGTAGTGGCGCGCGGCCTCGTTCCAGACCGCGTCCGGTACCGGGTCGGTACGGTCGCTGAGCCGGGTGACGGCCTCGGTGAACGCCAGCGCGGCGCGCTCGGCCGGGGTGAAGAAGGGGGCGTCGGCCCAGGCCGCCACGGTGTGCAGCCGTTCGTCGCGCTCACCGGCCTTCTGGGCCTGGAGCGTGCCGCCGTACACGCAGTAGCTGCATCCGTTGATCTGGCTCGCCCGGAGGTGGACCAGATCGAGCGTCGCCTGCGGGACACCGGCCTTCTTGACCGCCTTCAGAACGGCGAGGAGCGGGTCCACGACACCGGGGAGAAGCTGGGCCGGATTCTGGATCCGGGCTTGCAGGGGGGCCGCCGAAGCCTGGGTGCCCTGTATGTCCTGAGGGTTCTGTGAGCCCTGAGCACTCCGTGCGTCCTGAGTACTCTCTGCGTCCTGAGTGCTCTCTGCGTACTCGGTGCTCACAGCGCTCTGTGTGTTCTCTCTGTCCTGCATGACGGGCTCCTGTTCCTTCTCTCTCCTGCCTCGGTCCGAGGCGCCGGGCTGGTGCGGGGCGGTCTGTCACATCGCGCGGGATCGGTTCGTCATCCTTTTGACGGAACGCGACGGGAGAATGTGACCAGTGGACGAGAAAGATTTCCTGGCGGAGCGCTTCGAGGAGCACCGGGCGCATCTGCGGGCGGTGGCGTACCGGATGCTCGGCTCGCTGAGCGAGGCGGACGACGCCGTACAGGAAGCCTGGCTGCGGCTCAGCCGCTCCGACGTCAGCGGCGTGGCGAATCTCGGCGGCTGGCTGACGACCGTCGTCGGCCGGGTGTGCCTGGATCTGCTGCGGACGCGTACGGCGCGGGGTGAGGAGCCTTTCGACGTACGGGTGCCCGATCCCGTCATCGGCAGCGTCACCAGCGACGGCAGCGGTACGGAGGGGGCCGATCCGGAGCACCAGGCGCTGCTGGCCGACGCGGTCGGGCTGGCCCTCTTGGTGGTGCTCCAGACGCTGGCTCCGGCCGAACGGCTGGCGTTCGTCCTGCACGACATGTTCGCGGTGCCGTTCGACGAGATCGGGCCCGTCGTCGGGCGTACCCCGGCCGCCGCCCGGCAGCTCGCCAGCCGGGCCCGCCGCCGGGTGCGGGGCGCGGCCACCGCGCCGGACGCCGATGTCGCCCGGCAGCGCGAGGTGGTGGACGCCTTCCTCGCCGCCGCACGCGACGGTGACTTCGAGGGGCTGCTCGCGGTGCTCGACCCGGATGTGGTGCTCCGCGCCGACACGGGAGCCGGGTTCCCCGGGCTGTCCAGGACGGTTCACGGGGCGCGCGAGGTGGCCGGCCGGGCCCTCGCCTTCCAGCGGTTCGCGCACGGAGCACGGCCCGCGCTGGTGAACGGGGCCGCGGGCGTCGTGACGGTCGCGGACGGGGTGCCGGTGTCGGTGATGGGCCTGACGGTCGCGGGCGGAAAGGTCGTCGCGATCGACATCCTGGCGGATCCGGAGCGGCTGCGGGGGCTGAAGCTGACGGTGCTTCAGTGAGGGGGCGGCCGGAGCCGGCCGGGGACGGCGACCTGTGGAATCCCGCAGGTGGAACCGGTGGTTTTCCTCATGTTCGTGGCCGTGGACGGCGCTCTAATCTGAGGATCGCCGCGCGGGGAGCGCGGTGGTCCGCACCGCCCACGTGACCCGTGGGCGGCGCACCACGCACTACACCAGGGGGAAGCTGTGCGTCGTCATCTCCGTGTCCTCGCGGCCGTTGCGTCGGCCGGTGTCGCTGTGAGCGCGCTGGGCGCGTGCGGGCTCGTGGCCCGTTCCCCGTACGAGGACGAGGCCCGAGCTCTCCGCCGACATCACGTCCGTACGCCTGGACAGCGACTCCGGAGACCTGACCCTGCACGGGAAGACGTCCCTCGCCGCGGTGTCGGTCCACCGCGAACTCCGGTGTTGGGGCGCCCGGTCCGAGAAGGCGAGCCACCACGTGGAGAACGGTGGGCTGGTGCTCGGCGACTGCGGGGACAACTGCTCGGTGCACCAGCTGCGCAGATAGCGGCAGCACTCCGGGAACTTGGTCCGGTTCTCCTTCGGCTTGACGTGGCCGAAAAGCCTGTCCCGGTCCAGGTCACGGGCGGCAAACAGCACCATCTGCGCCCGGCGTCAGGTCACCACGGGTCCGGTGCCCCTGCGGATGATCCGCAGCAGCCGTCTGCCCTCGACGTCATCGGTCTCACGGACCCACACTGCCTCTGCCATCAGCCCAGTACGAGGGGCGCTGACGCGAAGCTAGCCGAGCCGCAGGACCACATCGTCCGCGTGCGCGCCGAACTCGGCGACGCGCACCTCCGCGATGTGCTCGTACCGGCTGATCCGGTCGGTCCACTCCGCATCGACACCGAACGCCACCTGCGCGAAGCCCACCCGACCGACGGCCTCGGCCAAGTCCGGATCACCAGGGGCCAGCAGCCGTACCGGCGCGTCAAGCGCCACGGTGTGCGGCGGCACGAAGTACTCGTCCGGCAGAACGGTGCGCGCATGGACCAGCGCGCCGACAGCGACGACCGACCCGGCCCCCAACCGTGCGCACTGCAGGACCGTCGCCGTGGTCGCCACATAGACGCACCTGCCGACCTCGCAGCCCAGCAGCGTGGCATGAGGCCCCACGAAGACGTGGTCGTCGACGAGCACCGGCTGGTCACCGGCGACCGCAGACCCGCGCAACACCGCGTTCTCGCAGATCACCGCCGCCTCCCCGACCTCGATCCGAGACCCCTCGGCATCGAGCACCGCACCGTACATCACCCGTGCCCCCGCCCCCACGCGGACATCACCGACCAGCGTGGCCGTCGGGGCGACATAGGCCGTGGGGTGGACCCGCGGTTCATGCCCGCGATGCCGGATGCGGGTGCCCTGCATTTCAGCGATCATGGCCGGATTCTCGTCCGACCGGCCGCGAGCATGCTGGCGGATTTCAGACGTCGCGTTCGTCGAGACCTGCGGCATCCGCGATCTGAGGAACTACAGGGCGAACGTTGCCGGATGCGGAACCAGGTCGGGGCGGGGCTCGGCGAGCGGCAAGCGGCGAGTGGGGCGGGGCTCGGCGAGCGGCGAGTGGGGCGGGGCTCGGCGAGCGGCGAGTAGTGAATGGCGAGCGCGGGGGGGGCGGGGCGGGCAGGGGGTGGGGGCGGGGGGGGAGCCGGGGGGGAGGTGAGCGGGCGCCCGGGTGCGCTGCCGCGGGCGCCCGCCTCCGTCAGGGGCTCAGGTGCCGGGCCGGTTGCTCTCCCGGCTGGGCGCGAGCCGGCGCGCTCAGGTGGACGGGGTGTCCGGAGCGGACGGCGTGCCTGGGGTGCCCGGGGCGGACGGCGTGCCTGGGGTGCCCGGGGCGGACGGTGTGCCTGGGGTGCCCGGGGCGGACGGCGTGCCTGGGGTGCCCGGGGCGGACGGCGTGTTCCGAGTATTCGGAGTATTCGGGGCGGACGGAGTTGTCTCCGCGTCGCTCGGGGCCGCTACTGGGTCGCCGCCTCCGTGCGGGCGGGTGATGATCTCCATCGCGTGGCCCGCCGGGTCGAAGAAGTAGACCCCGCGTCCGCCGTCGTTGTGGTTGATCTCCCCCGGCTGCTTTCCGTGCGGGTCGGCGTAATAGGTGAGACCGGCCTGCTGGATGTGCGCGAAGGCGGTGTCGAATTCGGCTTCGCTCACGAGGAACGCGTAGTGCTGCATGACGATCGACTCCGCCGGGATGGTGGCGAAGTCCAGGGTGACGCCGTTGGTGGTGTCGACCGGGATGAACGGGCCCCATTCCGGGCCGACTTCGAGTCCGAGGAGGTTCGCCAGGAAGGTGGCGGATTCCCGGTTGTCCCGGGAGTGGATGATGAGGTGGTTCAACTGCACTGACACTGTGGAATGCCTCCGTAAGGCAAACTCACGGGCACCTCCATGCCTCACCCGGTCGGTGACCGACACGCGATGCCGTCGCGGCCGATGCTAAGCGGCTCCCCCGGATTCGTCGAGCCGGACCCCGAGAGACCCTCCGGCGCCGTGCGGCTCATGTGCCGGGGCGTGTGACCGCGTGGGCTGCGCCAGGGCGTTTGACCGCGTGGCCGACGATGACGATCTCGACGCCGGCGATGCCCAGGCCGGTCAGGTCCTCGGTGATCAGCCGGTACAGGGCGGCCAGGTCCCGTACCCAGACGGCGACGTGCAGGTTCGCGGTGCCGCTGGTGGCGAACGCGCCGTGGACGGCGGGGTGTCGGGCCAGCGTGCGGCCCACGGTGTCCAGGTGGTCCGGGGGCACCTGCATCATCAGGTTGGCGTCGATGGACAGGCCCAGCCGCTTGGGGTCCACGACCACCTGGGTGGTGAGCCGGCCGTCGGCCACCAGACGGGCGAGGCGGCGCCGGACGGTGGAGGCGGGGTGCCCGGTACGGGTGGCGATCGCGGCGGCCGGGGTGCGGGCGTCGTCGTACAGGGCGGCCAGGATGTCGGCGTCGACGCTGTCGGGCGTCAGACCGGAGGCGGCGGGCCGGGCTGACGGTACGGAGGCAGCGGGCCGGGCCGACGGTACGGAGGCAGCGGGCCGGGCCGACGGTACGGAGGCAGCGGGCCGGGCTGACGGTACAGAAGCGGCGGGATCCGGGGCCAGGGCGGCGCGTTCGTCAGCGGACAGGACGTCGAGGCGCCAGTCGGATGCCTCGGAGAATACGTGCAGCACGGTGGCCGCGGACACGGATGCCACCGCGGGCGTGGCGGGCAACTGCCGGAAGACCAGGTGGTCGCGGGAGCCCGGAGCGGTGAAGGAGATCGCGGAGATCTCGTCGCCCGAGGCGGACAGGTCGATGAAGGGGATGTCCGGGCGGGCGGCCAGGGCTGCGGTGAGGGCGTCCAGCTTGCCCTTGAGCACCTTGATGCGCAGCAGCAGCGCGCCGACCGAATCGGGGCGCGCGGGCTGGGCGATCACTTTCACCGTGCCGTCGCCGATCAGCGCCTGCCACCGGCGGTGCACCGTACGGGGGTTCTCCCCCAGCACTTCGGCAGCCCGTTCCGCGCTCAGCCGCCCGTCGCACTGCAACGCGGCGATCAGACGTTGGTCACGAAGTCCGAGGGTGGGCGACGGCGCGGGCAGGGGGGAGGGAAAGGGGGTGGCGGGGGTGGAGGAGGGGGCGGGATCGCTCGGCTTTCGGGGCACAGGTGACAGTTTCGCTCACTTCTGGGCTACGGAAAGTCCGGGACGGACCGCCGCGGCGCAGGATCGACGGCAACAGCCGCTCCCGCCGCGCTCAGCGCCGGGGCAGGGCCGGACACGGAGGAGAACCCCATGACGTACGCATACGCATCCTTGCTCGCCCCGATGGCAGCCGCCGCTCACGAAGTCGGCGCGCTCCTGGCGAGGACACCGCGCCGCGCCGCCGCGCCCGCCGACTCGATGGCGGAACTGGCCGGCCGTTACCTGGACTTGGAGGCGCCGGCCGTCGCCGTCATGCGCCGGCACCTGGACGCGTTGCTTCCCGGTGTGCCCTGGGCCGAGGAACTGCACGGCGGCAGGAGTCTGAGTACCGAGCCGGGCACCACGACCGCCTCCGTCACCGCCCCGGCCGCGGAGCTGCCGGCCGTGGGGGAGGTGTGGATGGTGGACGTGATCGACGGCGCGGTGCAGTTCATGCAGGATCTGCCGTACTTCTGTGTCAGCCTCGCGTTGGTCCGGGACGGCGAGCCGGTGGCCGCGGCTCTGCACGCGCCGCTGCTCGGTGAGACGTATCTCGCCGCGGCCGGGCACGGCGCCACCCGTAACGGCCAGGCGATCGCACCGTCGGCCAGGACCCGGCTGGAGGCGGCCCTGGTGGGCACCAGCCAGCCGCCCTTCGTCGCGGGGCAGCCCGAGGCCGTGGTGGCGGCCGGCCGGTCGCTCACCGCCGTGCTGCCCGCGGTGGGGGCCGTGCGGAACCTTGGTCCCACCTCGTGGCAGATCGCCGATACGGCGGCGGGGCGGCTGGACGCGTTCTGGGAGTACGGCCGGGACGACGCCAATCTGCTGCCCGGCGCCCTGGTGGCCCGCGAGGCGGGAGCCGTCGTCTCCGACACGGCGGGCCGTCCGTGGCGGGCCGGCGCGTCCGGTTTCCTCGCCGCGCCGCGCGAGCTGCACGGCGCGCTGCTGGAGCTGCTGCGCCGGGACCGTGATCAGGTGGCCGGGCGGGGCGTGAACTCCCTGCCGTCCGAGGCGGGGGCGGTCTCGGTGCAGCCGAACGTGGCGTAGAGGTGGCGGGCGTCACCGTCGGCGATCAGGGAGACGTAGGCACCCGCCGGTGCACGGCGCTCCAGTTCGGCGGCGAGCGCCGCCATGATGCGTTGGCCCAGGCCGTGGTCCTGGTGCCGTGGCAGTACGCAGATGTCGACGATCTGGAAGAAGCAGCCGCCGTCGCCGATGATCCGGCCCATGCCGACGGGTTCGGAGTCGCCGGTCGTCCGCACGGTGACCTGTACCAGGTGTTCGGCAGGCCGATCGCCGCGCCCTCGGCCGACTTGGCGCCGAGGCCGGTCGCCCGGCGCAGCTGCCGGTACGCGTCGGCTGTCGGGACGCCGGGCGTGATCGCGTAACCGTCGGTCTGCGGGGCCGGGGCGCCGGTCCGTTCGCCGTTGCCGTACGGGCTGCCGCCATCGCCCGGGCCACTGCTGCGGCCGCTGTCCGAACCGTCGCTCTGACTGCCGCTCCGGCCGCCGCTCTGACCACTGCTCCAGCCGTCGCTCCGGTCGCTGCTCCGGCCGCCGTTCTGACCACTGCTCCAGCCGTCGCTCTGGTCGCCGCTTTGACCTCCGTACGCGTCGACATCACCGTTCCCCTGATTCATACCTGTCAGATTGGCGGTCTCCCCGGCCACGGCCCCGAAGACCCGTCGCTGACGGCCCGGCGCTGGCGGCCCGACGCTGGCGGCCCGTCGCTGACGGCCCGTCGCTGGCGGCCCGACGGCTGACGGCCCTGCCCCTCAAAGGTCCTCGGGGCCGCAACCCAACTGCCTGGCAAGGCGCTTGCCCGCCTGCCATGATCGGCGCATGACTGATCCGGGGGACACGGCAGCCGTGACGGACGTGACCGAACGCGCTGTGTGGGTACGCGCGGCAGCTCGTAACAACGCCGAGTGGTGCGAGGCGGTCTGCCGCGCCCACGGTCTACGGGGCGACTTCGGCGACAGCGCTTGGGCCAGCCCCCGCCGCACTCCCCCGCTCTACCCGGACGCCGTGACGCTCACCGACCGCGTCAGCACGTCCGCCGGGCTTCTGGACCGGATCGACACGGCGTCTCCCGGGTGTTCGGTCAAGGACAGTTTCGCCTGCCTGGACCTGACCCCGGCCGGCTTCGAGGTGCTGTTCGAGGCTCAGTGGATCCACCGCCCGGCCCACGTACCGGCCCCCACGCCGTCGGTGCCACCCGCCACCCACATCACCTGGGACGTGATCACCTCGCCCGGTGACCTGCCCGCCTGGGCGGCGGCGTGGGGAGCCGAGGCAGGCGGCTGCGGCCCGTTCCGGCCGGAACTGCTCGCGGACGATGCCACCCGTTTCCTGCGCGCCCGTTCCGCCGACGGGAGGGTCCTGGCCGGAGCCGTCGCCACCCTCAGCCGCGACGTGGTCGGCCTGTCGAACGTCTTCACCGCTTCCGAAGCCACGGCTCACGGACTCGATTCCCGGAACAGCTGGGCCGGTTGCCTCTCCGCCGTGGCTGTCCGGTGGCCCGGCCTGCCGGTCGTCGGTTACGAGTCCGGTGCCGACCTGGAGGCGGCGGTGGCGAGCGGATTCCGGCCGGTGGGGCCCCTGCGGGTGTGGTGGCGAAGGTAGTGGAGCCCGCCGAGAGCCGGTTGCTGCCGCAGGTACGTGACCTGTGGCAGACGTTGAGCGCGTCACCCGTGACGTTTCCCCCGCCCGGCAGCCCCCCTGCCGTGGCCGTCTCCCCGGACTCCGCCCTGTGTCCGCCTTCGTGGGTGGGGATCGTGGCGCTCGGATCGTCGTCGGCCATCGTCACCGCCCCGGACCCGGCCACCGCTCACACCGTCCGCACCGCGCTGAGCACCGTCCCTGCCCACGCGCTGACCTGCCCGGAAGCGCTCCGCGCGGTGCTGCCCGCCGCGGACGTCCTGGGTCCGGCCACCCTGGCGTACGCGACGGAGGACACGTTCCGCCCCGTGCCGGACGGTGGTGGCGTGCGGCGGCTGCCGGCCGGGCATGCCGCCGTGGCGGCCCTGTTGCGGGCCGCGGGCCGTACGGACGCGGAGGAGAGCGGCCTGGCGGAGATCACCTCGCCCGCCTTCGTCGTCCGCACGGACGCGAAGGAGCCGTGCGCTGCGTACGATCCGGCTGTCCCGGACGACGCGTACGCCCCGAACGATGCGCCCGGAAACTCCCTCGACACGCCCATCACCGCCGCAGCCGGTTACCGCCGCTGGCCCTGTGGGGTCGCGCACCTCTGTGTGCTCACCGCGCCGGGCCGTCGCGGTCAGGGCCTCGCCCGTCGCGTGGCGTCCGCTGCCACCGCGCACGCGCTCGCGGCCGGTCTGCTGCCCCAGTGGCGCGCCCGCCCTCCGGCTTCGCGGCGCGTGGCGCGGGTGCTGGGGTTCCGGGAGGTGGGGAGCCAGTTGAGTGTCCGGCCGGCAGCGGGCCGGGCGCCGGGGCCACCGTAGGGCTTCCCCTGCACCGGTCCGCCGCCCCACCCGTCGCCGCAGCACCATTGCACTGATCGGTGGCTGCTGGTTAGCTCTTGAGGGCTTCCGGCCGTACGGTGCGGGGCCCGGGGCGGGCGCGGGCGGTTCAGGTGAACGGTCCGTGCACACGGTTCCGCGGAACCTGGACCGGTTCTTCGAGGGGGTGGCCGGTGATGCGCGACGCGACCGGCGGGGACACGGGCTCGGCAGGCTTACCGGACGACACCGGCAACGCGGACGGCGGCGCACGGCACCTCGCCGGGCCGTCCCGGCGCCGTCTCCTGCACACCGGCGCCGCGCTGGCGGCCGGCGTCACGGGCGCGCCGCTCCTCGGCGCCTGCCGGTCCTCGGCGGCCGGCAGTGTCGGTGCCGACGGCAGGATTCTCGTCGAACTGTGGCACGGACAGGCCGACACCGGCCGCAAGGCCGTCCAGGCCCTGGTCGATGATTTCAACCGGCGGCAGTCGCGCATCCGGGTGGACGCCGGGGGCGGCGGGGTGGTGGCCGACGCGATGCTCCAGAAGGTGACGGCGGCGCTGGCCGCGGGCTCGTACCCGGACATCGCGTACGTCTTCGGGGCCGATCTGGCCCGGGTGGCCCGCAGCCCGCGCGTCGTCGACCTCACCGGCACGCTGCGCGGCACCGCGTACTGGCCGCAGTTCTGGGGCTCGGTGCGCGACGCGGTCGAACTCAACGGGCAGGTGCGGGCCGCGCCCGCCGTACTGGACTCGCTGTGCGTCGTCTACAACCGGAAGCTGTTCCGGCAGGCCGGGGTGCCGTATCCCAAGGCGGGCTGGACGTGGGACGACTTCATCCGTACGGCGCGGCTGCTGACCGACCCGCGCCGCGGCACCTTCGGTACGAGCTGGCCCGGCACCGGCGACGAGGACACCGTGTGGCGGCTGTGGCCGCTGGTGTGGGACCTCGGCGGCGAGGTCATCGCCCCGGACGGGCACAGCATCGGCTTCAAGGACGTCGGGGAACAGGCGCTGGGCACCCTGGCGCGGCTCGCCGCCGACCGGAGCGTCTACGTCGACCCCAAGCCGGGCAGCGAGCAGATGCACCAGGTCTTCATCGGCGGCCGGATGGGGATGATGGCCACCGGCCCGTGGGAGCTGCCGGACATCATCGAGGGCAGGGTCGATTACGACGTGGTGGCGCCGCCGACGTACAGCGGCCGGCCGTGCACGATCTCCGGGCCCGACACCTGGACCGTCTTCGACAACGGCCCGGAGCGTTCGCGGGCGGCGGTCGAGTTCCTGCGCTGGCTGGGTGATCCGGCGCAGGACGTGCGGTGGGCGATCGGCGGCGGCAGCCTGCCGCTGAGCCGGGCGTCGGCCGCGCGCCCCGAGTGGCGGCGGTACTCGGCGCGGACCACCGGGCTGCCGGTGTTCACCAAGGCGCTGGACACCGCGCGGGTCCGGCCCGTCCACCCGGCCTATCCGCAGATCTCGCAGGCCGTCGGCGAGGCGGTGGTGGCCGTACTGCTCGGCCGCAGCTCCCCCGCCGACGCGCTGCGTACCTGCGCCGAGAAGGCCGACGCGGCCCTGCTGATCCCGCGATGAGACCGGACGACGCCCCTGAGGCGGCGGCCGGACACGGCCGGACGGGAGAAGGTGTCATGCCGTCAGGACCCCAGGGGGGCCGCGGAACGCCGCAGGAGAGGGCCAGGTCCGGGCGCGCAGCTGTGCGCCGTACGCCGGCCTCCCGCACCACCCCCCGCGCCCTCACCCTCGATCCGCGCCGCGATACCGCCGGCCGGGGCTCCGGGAACCGGCCCCCGGATCCCGCCACGCCCCGCCGGCCCCGTACCCTCGCCGGACGTGCCCGCCGGGAGAACGCCACCGCCTGGGCGTTCATCAGCCCCGCCGTCCTGATCATCCTCGGCCTGGGCATCGTCCCCGTCGTCTGGTCGCTGCTGCTCTCCTTCCGGGCGGACGACCTGGTCACACCGGGGCGCTGGGTGGGCCTGGACAATTACCGGGCGCTGGTGCGGGATCCGGGCTTCCGTACGGCGGTGGGGAACACCCTCGTGTACGCGGCGCTGTACGTGCCGCTCAGCCTGGCCGGCGGGCTGGGGCTCGCGCTGGCGCTCAACCGCCGCATCCGGCTGATCGGCCTCTACCGGACGCTGATCTTCATTCCGTTCGTGATCTCCGCCGCCGCGCAGGGCGTGCTGTTCTTCTTCATCCTCGACCCGCAGTTCGGGGTGGCCAACTCCCTGCTGCACCACCTGGGCGTGTCCCCGCAGGGTTTCCTCTCCGACCCCGGGCAGGCGCTGTACCTGCTGGTGCTGATCTCGCTGTGGAGCGGGATCGGCTTCTGTGTCGTCGTCTATCTGGCCGCGCTCCAGGACGTACCGCCGGAACTGATCGAGTCGGCGCGGCTGGACGGCGCGGGCCGGCTGCGGGTGCTGTGGCACATCAAGCTGCCGTCGCTGACGCCGGTGACCGTCTTCCTGCTGCTGTGGCAGCTGATCACCGCGCTCCAGGTGTTCGACCTGATCTACGTCACCACGAAGGGCGGCCCGCTCGGGTCGACCACCGTCATCGTCTACTTCGTGTGGGAGCAGGCGTTCCAGATGTTCACCGCCGGATACGGGGCCGCCGCCGCGTACGTCCTCGCGGTCGCCCTGCTCGTCGTGGGCACCGCCCTGCGCCTGTACCGGCGGCGCCGGCCGGGCACCGCGCCGGACGGAGCGGTCCGATGAGCGCGGTGCCACGGCGGCCGGGCCGGTGGCGTCCGCCCTTCAGCGCGTGGCGTCTGCCTTTCAGCGCCTGGCATCTGCTGTTGGCGCCGCTGTCGCTGGGGTTCGCGCTGCCGCTGGTGTGGCTGGTGCTCAGTTCGGTGATGACCAACGCGGAGATCAACCGCTTCCCGCCGTCGCTGTGGCCGTCCGGCATCGACCTCGGCGGGTACGACTACGTGCTGGGCAACGCGATGTTCCCGCGGTGGTTCGCCAACTCCTCGGTCGTCGCGGTCACCGCGGTCCTGTCCAACCTGGTGCTCGGTTCGCTGGGCGGCTACGCCTTCGCGCGGATGCGGTTCGCCGGGTCGCGGGTGCTGCTGGGGCTGATGCTGGCGACCATGGTCATCCCGTTCCAGCTGACCATGATCCCGACGTTCCTGGTGATGAAGAACCTGGGGCTGATCGACACGCTGGGGGCGCTGATCGTGCCGTCCCTGGTCACGCCGTTCGCGGTCTTCCTCTTCCGGCAGTTCTTCCTGGCGCTGCCCCGGGAGCTGGAGGAGGCGGCCTGGATCGACGGGTGCTCGCGGCTGCGGGTGCTGTACTCCGTCGTCCTGCCGCTGGCCCGTCCGGCGCTGGCCACCGTCGCCGTACTGACCTTCCTGACCACCTGGAACGATCTGACCTGGCCGCTGATCGCGATCAACCACGACACCCAGTACACGCTCCAGCTGGGCCTGACCACCTTCCAGGGCCAGCACCACAACCGGTGGTCGGCGATCATGGCGGGCAATGTGATCACCGTGCTGCCGGTCCTGGTGGCGTTCCTCTTCGCGCAGAAGACCTTCATCCAGTCGCTGACGTCCAGCGGGCTGAAGGGATAGCCCGCCCCGCTCCCCGCTTCTCTGCCGCCGTCCTTCCCGGAGGTACCCGTGCCCCGCTCCTTCGACCTCGTCGTGATCGGGGACGCCAACCCCGACGTGGTGGTCGGCCCGGTCCCGCGCGCCCTGGAGTGCGGGCAGCGCGAGCAACTCGTCGCCTCCGCGCGCCTGTTGACGGGCGGCTCGGCCGCGATCACGGCCTGCGGCGCGGCACGGCTGGGACTGCGGGTGGCGTTCGCCGGGCGGGTCGGTGACGATGCCGCGGGCGCCTTCGTCCGTACGGCGCTGGCCGGGCGCGGTGTCGACGTGTCGGCCCTGGTCACCGACCCGGAACTGCCCACCCCGCTCACCACCGTCCTCACGCGGGGCGACGACCGCGCCATCCTCACCGCCCCCGGCTGCCTGGCCGCCACCGGGCCGCAGGACGTGCCGGACCGGCTGCTGGCCGACTGCCGCCATGTGCACGCCGGATCGTTCTTCCTGATGCCGCGGCTGGCCCGGTCGCTGGGCGAGGTGTTCGCGCGGGCCCGCGGGCACGGTGCGGCCACCTCGCTCGACACCAACGACGACCCCGCGCGGCGCTGGGACGCCGAACTCCTCACGCCGGTGCTGAAGTTCACCGATGTACTGCTGCCGAACGCGGCGGAGGCACGGGCCCTGGCCGGGACACTGGCGCCCCAGGAGCCGTCCGGGGCGCCGGAGCCCGGTGGCCCGGACGCGCCGCCGGAGCCCGCCACCGGCCCGGCCGCCGCTGCCGCCGCCCTCGCCCGCCTCGGGCCGCTGGTCGTCGTCAAGGACGGCGCGGCCGGCGCGCTCGCCCACGACGGTGTCACCCTCACCCGTACCGCCGCCGTCCCCGCCGACCCGGTGGACAGCGTCGGCGCCGGTGACAGCTTCGACGCCGGTTTCGTCGCCGCGGTCCTGCACGGCATGGACCGGCCCGCGGCGCTCGCCTTCGCCGCCGCCTGCGGCGCCCTGTCCACCCGCGCCCACGGCGGTACGGCGGCCCAGCCCACTTGGGACGAGGCCCGTGCCGCCGCCACCCTCACGACCCGACCAGGGAGCCACGCATGACCAGCACCACCAAGGCCGGCCGCTCCGGCCCCGTGAAGATCGCCTTCATCGGCGCCGGCAGCGTCGTGTTCACCCAGGGCCTCCTCGCCGACCTGCTCGCCTTCCCCGAGCTGCGGCGCGTCCACGTCGCCCTGCACGACATCGACCCCGAACGCCTCGCCACCGCCGAGGGCGCGGCCCGCCACATCGCCGCCACCCGCGACGCCGAACCCGAGATCACCGCGCACCTCGACCGGCGCGCGGCCCTCGACGGCGCGCACTTCGTCATCAACACCGTCCAGGTCGGCATGAACGAGGCCACCCGTACGGACTTCGGCATCCCCGCCCGTTACGGGCTGCGCCAGACCATCGGTGACACGCTCGGCATCGGCGGCATCTTCCGCGCCCTGCGCACCTTCCCGCTGCTGCGCGCCCTCGCCGACGACATCGCCGGACTCTGCCCGGACGCCTGGCTGCTGAACTACACCAACCCGATGGCCATGAACGTGATGTACCTGGACCGGGCCACGCCCCTGCGCCGCGTCGTCGGCCTGTGCCATTCGGTGTACTGGACGGTGCACGACCTCGCCGGGCTGCTGGGCGTCCCGTACGAGGAGGTCTCGTACCTGGCCGCCGGCGTCAACCACCAGGCCTGGGTGCTGCGGTTCGAACGTGCCGGGCGCGATTTGTACCCGCTGCTCGACGAGGCGATCGCCAAGGACCCGCAGCTGCTGCGCCGGGTCCGCGTGGACATGTACCGCAGGCTCGGTCACTACCCGACCGAGACCAGCGAGCACTCCTCCGAGTACGTGCCCTGGTACCTCCACCACGACAGCGAGGTCGAGCGGCTGCGGCTGCCGATCGGCACGTACCTGGACATCATCGAGGAGAACACCGCGGAGTACGAGCGGACCCGGGAGGCGCTGGCCGCCGGATCGCCGCTGCCGGTGGAGGGGACGACGGAGTACGCGCCGCAGATCATCCACAGCATCGTCTCCGGCACCCCGCGCACGGTCTACGGCAACGTCCCCAACCGCGGTCTGGTGGACAACCTGCCCGGCGCGGCGGTGGTGGAGGTGCCGTGCCTGGTGGACTCGCTGGGGGTGCAGCCCACCCGGGTCGGTGCCCTGCCGCCGCAGTGCGCGGCCCTGAACCGGGCCTACGTCAGCGTCAACGAACTGGTCGTACAGGCGGCCGTGACCGGCGATCCGCGGCACATCAGGCACGCGGCGATGGCGGACCCGGCCACCGCCGCCGCGCTGCCCGTCGAGCGCATCTGGGACCTGTGCGACGACCTCGTACGCGCCCACGCCGACCTGCTCCAGCCGGAGCTGCGGGAGGTACTGGGGCACTGAGCCGAGGGGAGGCGGGCCGGGCCCGGCGCCGCTACTGGAGGCCGAGCGCCATCCACTTGCCGGGCTCGGCCAGCGGCTCGAAGCCCACCCGCGCGTACACGTCGTGGGCGTCGCCGGTGGCCAGCAGGATGCGACGCAGGCCGTACGGCGCCAGGTGGTCGCGGATGTGGGTGACGAGGGCCGTGCCCAGGCCTTTGCCCCGGGCCGTGGGGGCGATGTAGACGTCACAGAGCCAGGCGAAGGTGGTGAGGTCGGTGACGACCCGGGCGTAACCGACCTGCCGCCCCGGACCGGACGGGGCGGAATCCGCTGCGTACAGGCCGAAGTTGAGCGATCCGGCCACCGCCCGGTCCTGGCGCTCGCGGGGGCGGCCGAGCGCCCAGTAGGCGTCGGTGGAGAGCCAGTGGTGGATGAGGGCCAGGTCCAGCCGGTCCGGGTCGGTGGAGACCTCGTAACCGGCGGGGATGCCGTCGGTCACGGGCTCGGGGGCGATGTCGCCGCGGGTCGTGTCGTTCATGCCGGGAGGCTGGCAGAGGACGCGGCCGGAGTCGAACGCATTATCTTCCGCCCCGCCCGTCGCACTCACCCGCCGCCCGCCACCTCCTCGTACGCCGCGCGCAACCGCCGCGCCCCCTCGCTCAGTTCGGCCGTCCCGGCGGCCGAGGCGAACGTCAGGCGCAGGTGCGGGGCCGGGGGCTCGGCGGCGAAGTACGGGCGGCCCGGGGCCACCGCGACGCCCGCGCGCAGGGCCGCGCCGGCGAGCGCTTCCTCGTCCGTACCGTCGGGCAGGCGCAGCCAGAAGTGGTAGCCGCCGGGCGGGACGATCCGCACCCCGGGGCCGGGACCGGACGGTTCCGTAGCGCCGAAGCGCATCCGGAGCGCCGCAGCCAGCGCGTCCCGGCGTACCGCCAACTGGCCCGATATCGTGCGCAGGTGGCGGCTCCACGCCGGGGAGCCCACCAGCTCCAGGGCCGCCTCCTGGAGGGGCCGGGGGACGAAGAAGCTGTCCACGACCTGGATGGCGCGCAACCGGTCGAAAACCGGACCGTGCGCGGCGAGCGCGCCCACGCGCAGGCTGGGCGAGGTGGCCTTGGTCAGCGAGCAGACGTGGACGACCGTGCCGTCCGGGTCGTCGGCGATCAGCGTGGGCGGCAGCGCAGGCGCGTCCTCGTGGACGAGGCGGCGCGCGAAGTCGTCCTCGACCACGAAGGCGCCGGCCGCGCGGGCGATCCGCAGCACCTCGGTCCGGCGTCCGGCGGCCAGCACGGCTCCGGTCGGGTTCTGGAAGAGCGGCTGGCAGACGAAGAGCCGGGCCCCGCTGGCGCGGAACGCCTCGGCCAGCAGGTCGGTGCGTACCCCGTCCGCGTCCATCGGCACGGGTACGGGGCGCAGCCCGGACGCGCGGGCGGCGGCCAGCATGCCCGGGTAGGTCGGCGACTCGACCAGCACCGGCGCGCCCGGCGGGGCCAGTGCCCGCAGCGCCGCGGTGAGCGCGCTCTGCCCGCCCGCCGTCACCAGTACGTCCGAGCCCGCGAGCGCGCCGCCGGGGCCGCCGATCTCGCGCGCGAACCAGGCGCGCAGTTCGGCGACGCCTTCCATGGGCGGCCGGCCCCAGGCCCCGGGGCGGCGTCCGGCCCGCGCGAGGGCGGCGGCGAGCGCGCGCTCCGGTTGCAGGGAGGGGTGCAGGTAGCCGCCGTTCAGCTCGATGACGCCGGCGGCGGGGGCGGCCAGGGTGGCCAGTACGCCGGAGGCGTCCACGCCGCGCGGCGCGTGGTCGTCGGCGGCCTCCGCGCTCAGCGCGATCTCCTGCCAGGAGGTGTCCACCGGGCGGGCCGGCGGCCGGGCCTCGGCGCGGAAGGCGCCGGCGCCGGGCCGGGTGACGACCAGCCCTTCGGCCGCCAGCTCGGCCAGGGCCCGGGAGACCGTCACCGGGCTCACCCGGTGCCGCTCCACCAGGGCACGGCTCGACGGCAGCTTCTCGCCCGGGGAGTAGCGGTTGAGGCCGTCGCGCAGAATGGCGGCCAGTTCAGCGACGCTGCTACGCTCGTGCATGAGAGATCACGATAGCGCTACTCCGGGTTCGACGATAGCGGTGAACGCACCGGGCGGCGTCCGCACCGCCGAAGCCGGCGGCCCGACCCCGGAGGGCGTCCGGCCGGCCACCGCGGCGCCCGCCGCCACTCCCCCCGGCGCCACCGCCCCCTCACCCGCCCCCGCCGCCCGCGGCACCCTGCTCGCCGCTCTCGGCGTCGCCTCGTTCTCCCTGACGTTCCCCGCCACCGCCTGGGCCCTCGAAGGCATGGGCGCCTGGACGGTGGTGACCCTGCGCAGCGTGCTCGCCGCCCTCGTCGCCGGCTGCTGCCTGGCCGTCTGCCGCGTCCGACTGCCGGAGCGCAGGCACTGGGCGGGGCTGGCGGTCGTGGCGGCCGGTGTCGTCCTCGGCTTCCCGCTGCTGACCACCCTCGCGCTGGAGACCTCCACCACCTCGCACGCCGCGGTCGTGGTCGGCCTGCTGCCGCTGACCACCGCCGCGTTCTCGGCCGTACGGACCGGTGCCCGGCCGTCGCGTACCTTCTGGGCCGCGGCGCTGGCCGGCGCGGCCGTCGTCATCGGCTTCGCCGTCCAGCAGAGCGGCGGTGCGCCGAGCACCGGCGACCTCTACCTCTTCGCCGCGCTCCTGGTGTGCGCGGCGGGCTACACCGAGGGCGGCCGGCTCGCCCGCCACCTGCCCGGCTGGCAGGTGATCGGCTGGGCCCTGCTGCTGGCCCTGCCGGTCACCGTGCCCGGCGCGGCCCTGGCGCTGCTCGCCGAACCGCCGCACCTGACGGGGCACGCGGTGGCGGGCCTGCTGTGGCTGGCCCTCGGTTCGCAGTTCCTCGGCCTGGTGGTCTGGTACCGCGGCATGGCGGCCGTCGGCGTGTCCAAGGCCAGTCAGCTCCAGCTCGCCCAGCCGCTGCTGACGCTGGTCTGGTCCGTGCTGCTGCTCGGCGAACAGCTGCCGCTGGCCGCCCCGGTCGCCGCCGTCGCCGTCCTCGTCTGCATCGCGGTCACCCAGCGCTCGGCCGCCTGACCGGCAGGTGGCCGAGGACCGCCCAGGTCCCCCGTACGGTGGCGCGTTCCACGGGTGCATCGGCGGGGCCCGGCCGTAGACTTGCCGCCACGGAACAGTCACCCTCCGACCGACTGACGAGGAGGCCGTAGCCGATGAGAGCCAGTGTGGGAGACCGGCTGCTGGTGCACGGCAGGATCGTGGGGCAGCACGACCGGACCGCCGAGATCATCGAAGTCCTGGGGGCGGACGGCACCCCGCCGTACCGCGTGCGTTTCGAGGACGGCCACGAGACGCTGATGTCGCCGGGCCCGGACACCGTCGTACGGCACTTCACGGCCGACGCCCAGGAGTAGCGGCCCGGCCGCCGCCCCGGAGTCGGGGCGTCGGGGCCCGGCCGCCGGTCACGCGGGGCGCGGGGGCCGGACCGGCCCGTGGTAATGGTCGGCGACGACCCGCGCCATCGCGCCGGTGCGGTCCTCGGCCACCTCCTTCGCGGAGAAGAAGAGGTGGCCGCGCACCTGCGGGTACCCGCGCGCCAGGGTGAGGTGGCGGGAGAGTTCGGCGGGGTCCTGCCAGGCGGGCGGCTGGCCGGGCGCGCCCGCCTTGTACAGGGCCTCGCCGATGCACAGCTGGACGCGGGTGCCGGCGACCGTGCGCGACCACCAGGGCAGCAGCTTGGCGTAGTCCGCGGCAGGGAAGCCGATGTTCCAGTACACCTGCGGCACGATGTAGTCGATCCACTCCTCCCGCACCCACCTGCGGGTGTCGGCGTAGAGATCGTCGTAGGTCTGCACGCCCGCGCGGGTGTCCGAGCCCTCCGGGTCGGTGGCCTGGTTGCGCCATATGGCGAAGGGGCTGATGCCGAACCGTACGGGGCGGTGGTGCGTACGGCGCGGCCGGCGGCCCCTGCCGCGGCCGGGCCACCGGCCGCCGCCCGGCGACCGCGCGTCCCGGACCCGCTCCCCCGTCTCGCGCACCAGCCGGTCGATGTTGTCGCGCCGCCAGTCCGCGCGGGTGGCGAAGCCTCCGCCGTACTCCTCGAACGCGGCGTCGTCGTCGAAGGTCCGGCCCGCCACCGGGTAGGGGTAGAAGTAATCGTCGAAGTGGACGCCGTCGATGTCGTAGCGCTCCACCGCGTCCAGGATCGCGTCCTGCACGAAGGCGCGGACCTCGGGCAGGCCCGGGTTGTAGTACAGCTTGCCGCCGTACGGCACGGCCCAGTCCGGGTGCAGCCGCGCCGGGTGGGTGGGCACCAGTCGTGTCGGGTCGGTGTGGTTGGCGATGCGGTACGGGTTGAACCAGGCGTGCAGTTCCAGGCCGCGGCGGTGGGCCTCGCGCACGGCCGAGCCGAGCGGATCCCAGCCGGGGTCGCGGCCCTGGACCCCGGTCAGGTACTCCGACCAGGGCTCGTACGGGGACGGCCACAGCGCGTCGGCCGTCGGCCGTACCTGGAAGACCACCGTGTTCAGGCGGCGCGCCACCGCCGCGTCCAGGTAGGCGCGCAGTTCGGCCTGCTGCGCGGCGGCCGGCAGCCCCGGCCTGGACGGCCAGTCGCGGTTGGCGACGGTGGCCAGCCACATGCCGCGGAACTCCGGCCGGCCGCCGTCCGCCTCGCGGCCACGGGCCGCCGCGCTCCCCGGTGCCGGTGCCGCGGCGGCCGCCGAGAGGGCCGCGACCGCGAAGGCTCTTCGTGTGATCCGTCTCATGCCGGGCCCCCAAAGTGTCCGGAACGTCCGTCTCAGGACAACAGAATGCCCGCCCCTGCCCCCGCTGCACAGCATCCCGCGGAGTAACGTCGGGGCCGAGGCGGACGCCGGGGCCCTGCCGCTGACACGGACGGCCCCGCGCGCCCCCGCCGGACCCCGAGATCAGCGAAAGGCACGATGTGACCGACATCGAACGCGTCGGAGTGGTGGGCTGCGGCCAGATGGGCGCCGGTATCGCCGAGGTGTGCGCCCGCTCCGGCCTGGACGTGATGGTCGCTGAGACCACCGGCGAGGCGCTGGAGCTGGGCCGTACGCGGCTGACCAACTCCCTCGGCAAGGCCGCCGAGCGCGGCAAGATCACCGTCGCGGAGCGGGACGCGACGCTCGGCCGGCTCAGCTTCACCACCGACCTCGGCGAGTTCGCCGACCGCGACCTCGTCATCGAGGCGGTCGTGGAGAACGAACAGGTCAAGACGGAGATCTTCCAGGTCCTCGACCAGGTGGTGACCCGCCCGGACGCGATCCTGGCCTCCAACACCTCCTCCATCCCGCTGGTGAAGCTGGCCGTCGCCACCTCCCGCCCCGACCAGGTCATCGGCATCCACTTCTTCAACCCGGCGCCGGTGCAGAAGCTGGTCGAGCTGATCCCCGCGCTGACCACCGGCGAGGAGACGATCAAGCGCGCCGAGGCGCTGGTCCAGAACGTCCTGGGCAAGCACGCGATCCGCGCCCAGGACCGCTCCGGCTTCGTCGTCAACGCGCTGCTGATCCCGTACCTGCTCTCGGCGATCCGGATGTTCGAGTCCGGCATCGCCAGCCGCGAGGACATCGACAACGGCATGGAGATGGGCTGCGCCCACCCGATGGGCCCGCTCAAGCTCTCCGACCTGATCGGCCTGGACACCGTAGCCTCGGTAGCCGCCTCCATGTACGAGGAGTACAAGGAGCCCCTGTACGCCGCTCCCCCACTGCTCGCCCGCATGGTCGACGCGGGGCGCCTCGGGCGCAAGACGGGGTCGGGGTTCTACCCGTACTGATCCGCAGCCCGCGGTACCACGGCGCGAGGGCCGCTCCCCCACCCGGGAGCGGCCCTCGCGCGTCATGCCACGGCAGCACCGTCACCGCCGTGTCCCGCGCTTGGCCATCGAGCCCGTCACCAGCCAGATCACTCCCAGGATCACCGCCCCCGCGGCCCAGAGCATGATCAGGAACCAGACGCCGACGGCCGTACCCGCGTCGTTCACGTCCTGGCACAGCCGGAGCGCGTCGCCGGTCTGCGCGCCGCAGTCCTCCGCGTCACCGGCGGCGTTGAGTCCCGCGATCAGCCAGATCAGCATGAGGACGTTGAAGGCGAGCACCACCCACGTCATGATCCGCCAGTGCGGACGCCAGGACCGGTGCGGCCGGTCCGCCGGAGGCGGCGGGGTGGGAGCGGCCCACCCCTGGGAGGGGTGTGTGGTCATGGCGCACCTCCCAAATCGTGCTTAATGCACCAATACTTGGACGTTACGCCCCTACTCGCCGGTCGCCTAGAGCGGAGCCCCGGCCGCGCACCGCACGCCCCACCCCCGCGTAAGGGCGGACCCGACCCCCCGAGCCCGCCCTTTTCCGCGTCGCCGGTGTGATGCCCGCGACCGTGTGTGCCGCCCGCCGTCCTTTCGGTCCCCTGAGTGGCGTCCCCCGTTGTGGTCCGCCCGCCGCTCGGGGGAAAGACGGCGGGCGGACAACCGGCCGATGGGCGCCCGTCCACCGGCAGCGGCCCCCGTTGGAATCCAGCGTCGGCCTTGCGGGGCCCGGCCGGGACCGTGTGAACGGGGCCTCTTGTGGTGCGCGGTTCACACCCCGTGTGAAGTCCGCACTCCCTCGGGGGCCGTCACGGCGGGTGACTTCACACGGGGTGTGCGCGGCAGACCCGCATATTCGTCCCGCACACGCTCCCGCGGTACGTGCCGAGGCAGTTGACTGGTGCGCGTATGGACAACGAAGTCCCGCCCGAGAGAGGAAAGAGGAGCGGACCGTGACCGCCCACCCCGAACCCGACCTGGTTGCCACCGATACGGCGGAGTTGAGACGCTGCCTGGATGTGCGGACCGCACGTGTCGACGGCCAACTCGCGCTGCTCGCGCAGCGCTCCGAACAGAACGAGCGTGACGCGGGCGACCTGCAGGCCCGCGTCACGCGGTTGGAGCACGGCCGCTGGCCGCTGCCCTCCATCGCCGCACTCACGGGGCTCGCGGCGCTGGCGATCGCCGTATGGCAGGCGATGGGGCGCTGAGGCCGGCGGGCCGGCGGCGCACCGGACGCGCCGCGGCCCGGGTCACCCCAGCCGGATGTGATGCAGCAGCAGCAGAGCGGCCGCCATGTTGGCGGCCGGCACCTCCCCTCGCGCGATCATGTCCGGTACCAGTTTCAGGGGAACCCACTCCCGTTTGTCGGACTCGAAGTCGTCCTCGGGATGGCCCACGTACGCGCCCCGGTCGGACCAGAAGATGTGGTGCCGGGCGTCCGTGAGGCCGTTGGACGGCTCCACGGAGAGGAGGTGTTCGAGGGGGCCGGGGCGCCACCCGGTCTCCTCCTCCATCTCCCGGGCGGCCGCGGCGGCGATGTCCTCGCCGTCCTCGACCACCCCTGCGGCGAGTTCCCATCCCCAGGTGTCGGTGATGAAGCGGTGCCGCCACAGCAGCAGCACCTCGTTGGCCTCGTTGACCACTGTGGCCACGGCGACGGGCCGCAACCGGATCAGGAAGTGATCCAGGTGGCGGCCGTCGGGGAGTTCGACATCGGCGAGGTTGACCCGGAACCAGCGGTTCTCGTACACGGTCTGCTCACTGAGATTCTTCCATCGCACGTAAGTGCCACCTTCCGCCGTTGAGCCGGCAAGGTGACACGGGCCGGCCTCACAGTGGAACGCGCAGCGCCTCGTCGATCAGATCGGCAGCTTCGTCGGTGGCGGAACCTCCGGTCTCGGCCAGGTGCTCGCGCACCGCCCGCAGCCGGTCCCGTAACCGCTGCGACTCCATTCCCCGCGCCTGTTCGGTCATCTGCGCGGCGTTGGCCACAGCCTGGTCCGCGTCCCCTTGGCGCAGCTCGATATGGGTGAGCATGGCCAGCCGGTGGACCCGGCCCCGGTCGTGCGCGGGGGTGTCGACGGCGGCGTCCGCGTGGGCCCGGGCGGCCCGCAGGTCGCCCAGGCTCAGCAGTGCCTCCGCCACTTGGACGTTCACCAGGCCCGGCTGGACGTAATCCGTTTCGTCGGGTTCCTGACCAGGGCGTATGCGCTCGGCCGCGGCCTCCGCCCGCCGGATGCAGGAGAGCGCGCTGGCGCCGTCCCCCAGGCGTGCGTACGCCTTGGCCTGCATGGCGTAGAGATCCGCCGCGAGCGCCGGGGTGATCTGCGGCCCCGCCGCCCGCAGGGCCGCCTCCGCGAAGGCGACCGCCTGGCGGTACTCCCGTACGAACAGGGACTGGTTGACCAGCAGCGCGATGACGTACGCGCCGAGCCCCCGGTCCCCGCTCGCCTTGGCCAGCCGCAGCGCCTGGTGGAAGTAGCGCTGGGCCAGCCCGAGGGCGTCCGAGTCGTACGCACAGATTCCCGCGACGGCCACCAGTCCGCCGGTGGCCCGGTGGAGCTGGCGTCCCGTCGCGTCGGTGTAGCTGCCGCGCAGCAGCGGCGCCGCCTCGGTGTTGAGGAATCCCACGATCCGCGTTCTCGTCGCGATACCACCCGCCTTCCGGTACATCTGCTCGTAGTGCGTACGCGCCGCGCGGAGCATTTCGATGTCCGCCATGGAGACCCTGGTCAGGCCCTGCCGGGACACGTCGGAGTCCTCGGGCGGGTTCTCCCACTCCCAGACGGGGATGACCGCCGAGGTACCGGTGAGGGCGGGGGCGGACAGGACGTGGGGGCGCTGCTGTTCGTCGGAGCGCCACAGGGCGGTGGCCCGTTCGACGAAGCCGGAGAGCGGCGTGTCCGGGGCGCGGCGCACGCCCGGCCGGCTCAGTCCGATGTCGTCCAGGCCCACCGCCCGGTGCAGCCGCTCGCTGAGGACTTCGCAGATCAGGTCGGGTACCTGGCCCCGTGGCCGCTGGCCCTTCAGCCACCGGGCCACGGCCGTGTGTTCGTAGCGCAGCGCGAGGCCGCGCTGCCGGCCGAGCTGGTTGACGTGCAGCGCCAGTCCGGCGTGCGAGATGCCTGCCTCGTCGAGGATCGCGTCGAGCAGGCTGTTGGGCTCCATGGTGCCCTCCTGACGGGGCCGCCCCGCCCGCCGGCCGGGACGGCCACTCGTAGACTTGTCGACTCAACTCCCCCTGCGATCAGCGTAATGAAGCACCCTTCACACGGGGTGTGAACCGGTCGCGCCCTGCTTCACTCCGCCCGCCCTGCCCGGACACGCCCGCGCGCCAGGGCCGCCGCGTCCGCCTGGGCGGGTACCCGCAGGCGGTCGTTGCACAGCACCAGCAGCGCCACGTCGTCGCACAGCCGCCCGCCGGAGTGGCGCAGCAGCGCGGCCCGTACGTCTTCCACCAGCGCGGCGGCGCGGCAGTCCCGGACCGAGCGGACACTGTCGTCCAGCGCCCGCGGCAGCGGGAAGAACGTGCCGTCGGCGTCCCGGGCGTCCGTCACCCCGTCCGTGTGCAGGAAGATCGCCTGGCCGGGCAGCAGCGGCGGACAGTCCGTCAGCGGCAGCTCGGCGGGGAGCGGGAAGAGGCCGAGCGGCGGCATCGGTTCGCCGGGCGCGTCCGGCAGCGCGCCGCTGCGGCTGAGCCGGTACGGCCACGGGTGCCCGCAGTTCAGGGTCCGTACGGCGCCGTCCCGGGCGATCTCCACCAGCAACAGCGTCACGAACTCCTCGGAGAGCGGGTTGTCCGGCTCCCCGCCGCCCGCCGACGGGTGCTCGGCGCGGGCCCGCTCGCGCAGGTGCCGTTGCAGGGCACGCTCCAGACGCCGCAGCACACCGCCGAGGTCCGGCTCGTCGTGGGCCGCCTCACGGAAGCTGCCGAGCACCGCGGCGACCGTGCCCAGGGCGCCCAGGCCGTGGCCGCGCACGTCGCCGATGACGACCCGTACGCCGTGCCGCGTGGCCACCACGTCGTACAGATCGCCGCCGACCGTCGCCGCCTCGCCCGCCGCCAGGTGGTCAGCGGCGACCACGATGCCGTCGACGCGCGCGGGCAGCGGACGCAGCAGCACCCGCTGCGCGGCCGTCGCCACTTCCTTCGTACGCTCCAGTTCCCGCAGCAGGCGCAGGCGGCGTCCCGCGGTCAGATAGCTGGCGGCGACGACCACGAGAACCGCGCAGCAGGTGCCGACACGGGTGAGGGTGTGCACGCCGGGGGACGTCCCGAACGGGAGCAGCGCGAGCAGGGCGCACAGGCCGCCGAGCACGACACACTGACGCCGGCCGGTGCCGGCGCAGGCTATGGCGGGGGCCGCGGCGAGGAGCTGGAGGAACTGGCCTTCGGCGGAGGTGCACAGCTCCCAGAGCAGTACGCCGAGCACCCACAGGCCGGGCAGCACGAAGACGAGGGCCCGCCGGAGCCGCGCGGCCCGCGGCAGGCACCCGCCGTCCCGCCGCGCCCAGGTTCGGATCATGCCGATGCTCCCCCAGCAACCATCGAGGCGGTCGGCCCTGCCCTGAGACCTGTCGTCGACGTCCCGTGCCCCTAGGGCCGGCTACGGGAGTGCGACGGCATGCCCTTGCCCCGCGGCAGACCCTCTGTCTGAGCAAGCCGCATCGTCCGATGACGATTCTTGCGACCGGGTGTGGTCAAACGGACACTTTGCGCTCTGATCTCACTCGAACGGGTGACAGCAGAGGAAACGCACCGGGGCCCGGTGACGAACCTGAGGTTCGTCACCGGGCCCCGGTGGGGTTGCCGTGGCGTACGGCGCCGACAGCGCGTGGCTCACGCGCCGCGCAGCACCGCCCCCGTCCGCTCGACCGCGGCGGCGATCGCCGCGTCACGGGCGGCGGACGCCTCGTCGGCGGTCAGCGTGCGGTCCGGCGCCCGGAAGCGCAGCGCGTAGGCCAGCGACTTCTTGCCCTCGCCGACCTGCTCGCCGGTGAACACGTCGAACAGCCGCAGCTCTTCGAGCAGGTCACCCGCGCCGGAGCGGAGCGCCGTCTCGACCTCCGCCGCCGGGACCGACGCGTCCACGATCAGCGCGACGTCCTGGGTGGCGACCGGGAAGGTGGAGATCCGCGGCGCCTGGACGACGCCCTGGCCGGCCCGCTCCAGGCGGTCCAGGTCGATCTCCATCGCGCCGGTGCGCTCCGGCAGGCCGAGCGCCTTGGTGACGCGCGGGTGCAGCTCACCGGCGTTGCCGACGAGCACCTCCTCGCCGTCGATCACGGCGAGCAGCGCCGCGCAGCGGCCCGGGTGGAACGGCGCGTGCTGGTCCTGGCGCACGATCAGCTCGACGCCCGCCTCGCGCGCCACGATGCGGCCCGCCTCGACGGCGTCCGCCCAGGTGGCCGGGCGGCCCTTGCCCCACCAGCCGTCCTGCTCGCGGGCGCCGGCGAACACCACCGCGACGCGGCGCGGCTGCTCGGGCAGCGCGGCGTCGAGCGCGGCGATCTGCTCGTCGCTCGGCCGGCGGTCGACGGGCAGCCGCACGGACGGCCGCTCGTCACCGGTCGACCGGAAGACCAGGCCGGTCTCGAAGAGCGCCAGGTCGTGCGAGCCCCGGCCGTCGTTGCGGCGCAGCGCGGTCAGCAGGCCCGGGATCAGCGTCGTACGGAGCAGCGGCTCCTCGTCGGAGAGCGGGTTGACCAGCCGCACGGTCTGCCGGCGGGGGTCGTCGTCCTCGATGCCGAGCTGGTCGAGCACCGGCTCGCCGATGAACGGGTAGTTCAGCGCCTCGGCGTAACCGGCGCCGGCCAGTGCGCGGCCGACCCGGCGGTGCAGGCGCTGACGCTCGGTCAGGCCGCGTCCGGCGGGGGGCTTCGGCAGCGTGGAGGGCAGGTTCTCGTAGCCCTCCAGGCGGATGACCTCTTCGGCGAGGTCGTTCGGGTCGGTCAGGTCGGGCCGCCAGGACGGCACCGTCACGACCAGCTCGTCCTGGCCGTACACGTCGCAGCCGACCTGCTGGAGGCGGCGTACGACGGTCTCCCGGCCGTACGTGACGCCCGCGACGCGGTCCGGGTGGTCCGCGCGCACGGTGATGGTGCGCGGCCCGCTGGGCGAGACGACCTCGGTGACACCGGCCTCGGCGGTGCCGCCCGCGAGCAGCACCAGCAGGTCGACGGTGCGCTGCGCCGCGGCGGACGCGGCCTGCGGGTCCACGCCGCGCTCGAAGCGCTTGGACGCCTCGGAGGTCAGCCGGTGGCGGCGGGCCGTCCGGGCGATGGAGACCGCGTCGAAGTGCGCGGCCTCGATGACGACCTCGGTGGTGCCGTCGACCACGCCGGTCTCCGGGTCGGCCACCGCGTCGGCGATCTCGGTGTTGGCGCCGCCCATGACACCCGCGAGGCCGATGGGGCCGCGGTTGTCGGTGATGACCAGGTCACCGGCGTCCAGGACGCGCTTCGTGCCGTCCAGGGTCGTCAGCTTCTCGCCGGGCTCCGCGCGGCGCACGCCGATCGTGCCGTCCACCCGGGTGCGGTCGTAGGCGTGCAGCGGCTGGCCGAGCTCCAGCATCACGTAGTTGGTGACGTCGACGGCGAGCGAGATCGGGCGCATGCCGGCCTTCTGCAGGCGGCGCTGGAGCCAGATCGGGGAGCGCGCCTCCGGGTCGAGCCCGACGACCGTACGGGCCGTGAAGCGGTCGCAGCCCATCGGGTCGGCGACCTTGACCGGGTAGCCGAAGGAGTTCGGCGGCGGCACGTCCAGCAGCGCGGGGTCGCGCAGCGGCAGGCCGTAGGCGATGGCGGCCTCGCGGGCGATGCCGCGCATGGACAGGCAGTCGCCGCGGTTGGCGGTGACGGCGATGTCCAGGACCTCGTCGACGAGCTGGAGCAGCTCGATGGCGTCGGTGCCGGGCTCGTACTCCGGAGGCAGCACGATGATGCCGCCGCTGCCGTCGTCGCCCATGCCCAGCTCGTCGCCCGAGCAGATCATGCCGTGCGAGACCTTGCCGTACGTCTTGCGCGCGGCGATCTTGAAGTCGCCGGGCAGGGTGGCGCCGGGGAGCACCACGACGACCTTGTCGCCGACCGCGAAGTTGCGCGCGCCGCAGACGATCTCCTGCGGCTCACCGGTGCCGTTGGCCTGGCCGACGTCGACCGTGCAGAAGCGGATCGGCTTCTTGAAGCCCTCCAGCTCCTCGATGGTCAGGACCTTGCCGACGACCAGGGGGCCCTTGAGGCCGGCGCCCAGCTGCTCGACGGTCTCGACCTCCAGGCCGCTGGCGATGAGCTTGGCCTGTACGTCACGGCCGGTTTCGCCGTCCGGCAGGTCGACGTATTCCCGCAGCCAGGAAAGCGGGGCCCGCATCAGATCTCCATCCCGAAAGGCCGGGTGAACCGGACGTCACCTTCGACCATGTCTCGCATGTCCTCGACGTTGTGGCGGAACATCAGCATCCGCTCGATGCCGAACCCGAAGGCGAATCCGCTGTACTTCTCCGGGTCGACGCCGCAGGCCACCAGCACCCGCGGGTTGACCATGCCGCAGCCGCCCAGCTCGATCCAGCCCTCGCTGGAGCAGGTGCGGCACGGGCGCTCCGGGTCGCCGACGGAGGCGCCGCGGCAGACGTAGCAGACCATGTCCATCTCGGCGGACGGCTCGGTGAACGGGAAGTAGTTCGGCCGCAGCCGGGTCTGCATCCCCTCGCCGAAGAGCGCCTCGACCATGTGGTCCAGGGTGCCCTTGAGGTCCGCCATGGTCAGGCCCTCGTCGATGGCGAGCAGCTCGACCTGCGAGAACACCGGGGTGTGGGTGGCGTCCAGCTCGTCGGTGCGGTAGACGCGGCCGGGGCAGACCACGTACAGCGGCGGCTCGCGGTCGAGCATCGACCGGATCTGCACGGGCGAGGTGTGGGTGCGCAGCACCACACCGGACTGGTCGGCGCCGGTCGCGGCGTTCTCGACGAAGAACGTGTCGTGCGTGGTGCGGGCCGGGTGGTCGGGCGAGAGGTTCAGGGCGTCGAAGTTCAGCCACTCCGACTCGACCTCGGGGCCCTCGGCGACCTCGTAGCCCATGGCCACGAAGACGTCCTCGATCCGCTCGGACAGGGTGGTGAGCGGGTGCCGGGCGCCCGGCCGGACGCGGTCGTACGGCAGCGTGACGTCCACCGCCTCCTCGACCAGCACCCGGGCGTCGCGCTCCGCCTCCAGCTCCTCCTGGCGCTTCTTGAGCGCCTGGCTCACCTGGCCGCGGGCCTGGCCGACGCGCTTGCCGGCCTCGGCCTTGGCCTGCGGCGGCAGCGCGCCGATCTCGCGGTTGGCCAGCGCCAGCGGCGAGGTGCCGCCGGTCTGCGCGACCTTCACCTCGTGGAGCTCCTGGAGGTCACCGGCGGCGGCGATGGCGGCGAGCGCCTCGTCCCGCATGCGGGCGATCTCTTCCGGTTTCAGGGCCTCGACCTCGACAGGGTCGTACGACTTATTGGGTGCGGACATCTCTTCCCGTGCTTCCGATGGGCTTGGCGCGCGGCTTGCCCCCGACGTGTGCAGTGCCAAAGGTGCCAAAGGTGCAGTCTACGGGGCAGGGCGGCCGCGCCTCATCCGAGCCCCGACGGGGGTGGGCCCGCCGGGTGCCGCTCAGGCCATGAAGGCCGGCGTCCCGACGGGCAGGATAAATCGGAACAGGGCGCCGCCTGCGGGCGCCCGGCCGACCGTGATCGTGCCGCCGTGGGCCTCGACGATGCCCTTGACGATGTAGAGGCCCAGGCCCGTGCCGCCGCGCTTGCTGCCCCGCCAGAAGCGGGTGAAGACGCGGCTCATCGACTCCTCGGGGATGCCGGGGCCCTCGTCGCTCACGGTGACGCTCGTCCCTTCCGCTCCGGAGCCGCTCGATGCGGGTGCCACCTCGATGGTGACGGTTCCCGCGCCGTGCCGCACCGCGTTTTCCAGCAGGTTGCCCAGCACCTGGTCGACCTTGTCCGGGTCCGCCCACAGATCGGGCAGCGGCTCGACCGTCCGGATCAGGAAGCGGTCGGGCGCCTGGCCCGCCGTCGTCTGCGCCTGGACGTGCCGGCGTACCGCGGCGGTCATGTCCACCCGCTGGCGGCGCACCTCCAGGCGGCCGGAGTCGATGCGGGAGATGTCCAGCAGCTCGGCGATCAGCCGGGTGACGCGGTTGGCGTCCGCGTCCACGGTCTCCAGCATCAGCCGCTTCTGGTCGTCGGTGAAGCGCTCCCACTTCTGCAGCAGGGTGGCGGTGAAGCCCTTCACCGAGGTGAGCGGCGAACGCAGCTCGTGGGCGACGGTGGCGATCAGCTCGGCGTGGCTCAGTTCGGTGCGGCGCCGCGCCTCGGTGCCGCGCAGCGCGACGACCAGCCGCCGGACCGGGCCGGTGGGGTGGCTGCGCACGTACCGCGCGGAGACCAGCACCTCACGGCCGCCGAGCAACAGGTTGCGCTCCGGCTGGCCGCTGCGGATGGCCAGTCCCCCGTACGGGTCGGTCAGCTGCCACCAGCGGCGGCCCTCGATGTCCTGGAGCGGCAGCGCCTTCTCCAGGGGGCGGCCCAGCGCGTCGTGCGGGTCGATGGCGGTGATCCGGGCCGCGGCGGCGTTGAAGCAGATCACCCGGCCGGTCTCGTCGGCGACGACCAGGCCGTCGGGCAGGTCGTCCGGTTCGAGTCCGGCGCCGGTGAGGCCGGCCGCGCGGGGCAGGGGGCCGCCGTCCGGACAGGGGCCGGCGGCGACCGTCGTACCGGATGCCCTCGTACTCATCCCCGCTACCCCCTTCCGGTCCCCCGGGCACGCAACACTACTAGTGCTGCGAGGCGGAGCGGCACCCTCCGGTGGTGCGCTGGGCGCGGGCGGAGGCGTACAGGCAGACGGCGGCCGCGGTGGCCAGGTTGAGGCTCTCGGCCTTGCCGTGGATGGGGACGCGTACCACGGCGTCCGCCAGTGCGCGGGTCTCCTCCGGCAGCCCCCACGCCTCGTTGCCGAACACCCAGGCCGTCGGGCCGCTCATGGTGCCCGCGTCCAGCTCGGCGTCCAGGTCGGCGGCGCCCGCGCCGTCGGCCGCCACGATGCGTACGCCCGCGTCCCGCAGCCCGCCGACGACCTGCTCGACCGGTACGCCCACGGCGACCGGCAGGTGGAAGAGCGAACCGACCGAGGCGCGTACCGACTTGGGGTTGTACAGGTCCACGGAGGCGTCGGTGAGCACCACCGCGTCGGCGCCCGCGGCGTCCGCGCAGCGCAGCACCGTACCGGCGTTGCCGGGGTCGCGTACGTTGGCGAGCACCGCGACCAGCTTCGGCCGGGCGGCCAGGATCTCCTCGAAGGGCGAGTCCAGGAACCGGCAGACGCCGAGCAGGCCCTGCGGGGTGACGGTCTGGGAGAGGTCGGCGATGGTCGCGTCGTCGGCGAAGCGGACCGGTACGCCGGCCGCCCGTACCGCGGTGACGATCTCCGCGTGCCGCTCGGCGGCCTCGGGGGTGGCGAACAGCTCGACGAGCGTGCGCTCGCCGCCGGAGCGGTGCTCGACGGCTTCCCGTACGGCCTGCGGGCCCTCGGCGATGAACCGGCGCTCCTTGCCGCGGAAGTTACGGCGGGCCAGCCGCCGGGCGGCGGCGACGCGTGCGGAACGCGGGGAGATCAACTCGGGGGTGCCCATGGGCGGCGGCTCACTTCTTCGGTCGGGTGGGGCGTGCGGAAAAGCGGCGGACCCGCAGGCCGGGGCCTGCGGGTCCGTGACAAACGTGCCTCAGGCCGTGGTTCAGGCGGCCTTCGGGGCGTTGACGTCGCTCGGCAGCGCCTTCTGGGCCACCTCGACCAGCGCGGCGAACGCGTTGGAGTCGTTGACCGCGAGCTCGGCCAGGATCTTGCGGTCCACCTCGATGTTGGCGGCCTTCAGACCCTGCACGAAGCGGTTGTAGGTCATGCCGTTGGCGCGGGCAGCGGCGTTGATGCGCTGGATCCACAGCTGACGGAAGTCGCCCTTGCGCTTCTTGCGGTCGTTGTAGTTGTAGACGAGGGAGTGGGTGACCTGCTCCTTCGCCTTGCGGTAGAGGCGGGAACGCTGGCCGCGGTAGCCGCTGGCCTGCTCGAGGATCGCCCGGCGCTTCTTGTGGGCGTTGACTGCCCGCTTGACGCGTGCCACTTGTTAACTCCTTGTAGCGGGGCCGTGGTTGTCTTCACACGGCCCGAATCGAATAGTCCCGGTCCAGGTCCTGTGCCGCGCCGGGGGCGAGGCGGTCAGGACTTACTTGCCGAGAAGCTTCTTGATCTTCGCGGCGTCGCCCGGGGCCATCTCGGCGTTGCCGGTGAGGCGACGCGTCACGCGGGACGACTTGTGCTCGAGCAGGTGGCGCTTGCCGGCGCGCTCCCGCATCACCTTGCCGGAGCCGGTGACCTTGAAGCGCTTGCTGGCACCGCTGTGCGTCTTGTTCTTCGGCATGCGCCGTTCTCTCCTCTTGGATGGCGCCCCCACCGGTCCGGGGACCGGCGCCCGGGGGCGTCAGATGTATCGGTTGCTGTCCGGGGCGACCCCGGCGCAGTCCGGGGTTCGCACCCTGGATCACGCCTCGGCGGGCTCCTCGACGTCCTGCTCCGGGGCAGAACCCTGGCGCTCCGCCTTGCGGGCGGCCTGCGCCTCGCGGGCCTCGGCCATCGCCTCGGTCTTCTTCTTGTGCGGACCGAGGACCATGATCATGTTGCGGCCGTCCTGCTTCGGGTTCGACTCGATGAACCCGAGGTCCTGGACGTCCTCCGCGAGCCGCTGCAGCAGTCGGAAGCCCAGCTCGGGGCGGGACTGCTCGCGACCACGGAACATGATCGTGATCTTGACCTTGTCACCCTGCTTGAGGAACCGGACGACGTGACCCTTTTTGGTGTCGTAGTCGTGCGGGTCGATCTTCGGCCGGAGCTTCATCTCCTTGATGACCGTGTGCGCCTGGTTCTTGCGCGCTTCACGGGCCTTCATGGCCGACTCGTACTTGAACTTTCCGTAGTCCATGAGCTTGCAGACCGGCGGACGGGCGTTCGCCGCCACCTCGACCAGGTCGAGGTCGTACTCCTGCGCAAGCTCCAGGGCCTTGGCAAGCGGCACGATGCCGACCTGCTCGCCACTGGGACCGACGAGTCGCACCTCGGGGACGCGAATCCGGTCGTTGATGCGGGGCTCGGCGCTGATGGATCCTCCTCGGTAGCACCACGCGACGGCCTGGCGGACTGCCGCGTAACGTCTGTTTCGATGTGACCAACCGCGCCGGAAGACGAAAAACGCCCCGGACGGGACACAGGCGGGGCTCCTCAATGGATCGGGAGCACCGCCGCGATGTCACCGCGGGGCGCAGCCAGACCGTTGACCCGCCGACCGTGAGGTCGGTTCGGGTGGGAGATCGGAGCCTCCACTTGTGGGTCGGGCACGTCAGTGCTCGACCGGTCGGAGTCCCAGAATACACGAGCCGGGGGTCGAGCCCCACTCGTACGGGGGGTCGGTGGCGGCGGCGGTCCCCACGCGCGCGTGGGCGAGCCGCGGGGCCGGGCCCCTGCCGCCCGCGGGCGGGCCATAAGGTTGAGCCGACCCCTGAGCAGGAAGTGAAGCGCGAGCCATGAGTGACCAGACCCCGCAGCAGCCCGGACCGGCCGGCCCGGACGGATCCGCCGCCCCCGCGAACCCGGACTTCGACGCCATGACCCGCGACATCGCGGACGTACCGGCGGTCGAGGTGATCACCACGGTGGCCGTGCACCTGATGTCCTCGGCGGCGGTCAACCTCGGGCTCGCCGAGGAAGGCAGCGAGCACAAGGACCTGGACGAGGCCCGCAAGCTCATCCAGGCGCTGGCCGGGCTGGTCACGGCCAGCGCGACCGAGATCGGCTCGTACCATGCCGCTCCGCTGCGGGACGGGCTGAAGTCGCTGCAGCTCGCCTTCCGCGAGGCGTCGCTGGTGCCGGACGAGCCGGGGCAGGGGCCCGGGGAGAAGTTCACGGGACCGGTGTACGGGTAGCGCGTGGCGCAGGTCGGAGGGCCGCTCCCGGTCGGCACCGGGGGCGGCCCTTTCGTTCTGCGCGGGCGGCGGACCGTCCGCCTAGGCGCGGGCGGCGGACCGTCCGCCTAGACGGCGGACCGTTCGTCCGCGACCAGCTTCGGTTCGTTCGGCGGGTGGGTGATCTGGTGCACCACCGCGGCCAGCGCGCCGCCGATCAGGGGCGCCACGATGAACAGCCACAGCTGCGACAGCGCGCCGCCGCCCGCGAACAGGGCCGGGCCGATGCTGCGGGCCGGGTTCACCGACGTACCGGTGAGCGGGATGCCGATCAGGTGCACGACCGCCAGCGCCAGGCCGATCGGCAGGCCGTCGAAGCCGACCACCGCCACCCGGTGCGTGACCGCGAGCACCACGAACACCAGCAGGAACGTCAGCACGATCTCGGCCACGAAGGCGCCGCCGAGATTGATGTGCACGGCCGAGCGGTCACCCCACCCGTTGGACCCGAAGGCCTCGCTGGTCTTCAGGCCCGGCACCTGCTTGGCGACCAGGAACAGCAGCGCGGCACCGACGATGCCGCCCAGCAGCTGGGCGATCCAGTACTCGATCGCCGCACGCAGGGTGATGCGGTGGGCCAGCAGCATGCCGAGCGTCACCGCCGGGTTGACGTGACTGCCCGAGATCGGGCCGATCGCGTACGCCAGGGCCAACAGGGTGAAGCCGAATGCCAGGGCGATGCCGAAGGTTCCGATGTACTCGCCGGCCAGCACGGCGGAGCCGACGGCGAAGAACACCAGGAGCAGCGTCCCGAGGAACTCGGATACGACCGTGCGGGTCTCCGTTGTCGTCTCCATGGGGCCTCCTCGCGCGGATCTTGCTCTTTCTTCGCATTGTGAGCCCCGTCACGGGGATCCGCCTGTCGGCGGGGGCGGCCTGCCGGTCCGGCGCTGATGACCGGGTCGGCCGGGCCGGCCGGGTCAGCGCTCGTAGAAGGGCTCGCCGGCGGGTGCGGAGCCCGGCGGCAGCAGGCCCAGGTCGAGGCCGCGTACGAGCCGGGAGCGCAGGGTCGCGTCGGCGGCCAGCGCCTCGGCCAGGCGCTGCGCGACGGCGGCGGGCGCGGCCTCCGGGGCGAGCCGCAGGGCCAGGGTCGCGTCGGCCTCCGCCGAGGGGTCCAGGCGGGCGGCCAGGACGTCCGGCTCGGCGGCCAGCAGGGCGCGCAGCGCGTCGGTGACGGCCGGGTCGGCGCGCGGGTCGGTGCTCTCCCGGCCCTCCGCGAGGGCGCGCAGCGCGGCGCCGGTGAGCTGGTACGTGGCCGGGCCCGCCAGGTCGATGACGACCGTGTCCGCCTTCTCGTGCGCGGCGGCGAGCAGGGCCTGGCGCATCGGTACGGCCACGGGGCGGGCGTCCGGGCGCCAGCGGTGCAGGGTGTCCATGGACGTGAAGGCGGGCAGGGCGCGGCGGCCGTCGGGGGCCTGGAGCGTCGGCACCGCCATGTCGCTGGTCTTCTCCCGCTTCAGGCCGTCCGGGCCGGTCTCCACCTCACCGAGGACGGCTACGACGGGGACGAGGAGGCGGGCCCGGCTCAGCAGCGGGAGGAGGCGGGCCTCGGTGTCCGCGGCCGGCGCGGCGGCGTGGGCTGCCAGGGCGGCCGACAGTTCCGGATCGGCGGAGCCGTCGTCGTCGGAGAACTCGGAGGTGGGGATGTTCTTGGGCTGCACGGGGCGAGCCTAGCCGCTGGGCTGTTCGGGCCCGGCTTCTGGGCCGGTCGGTACCGGTGCGCTGCGCTGGGCTGCGTCGGGTTCTCGGTGCGGTCCGCTTGCGGGTGCGGGTCCGTTGCGCCTGCGGCGGGCGGTGGCCGCTGCGCGGGGCGGTCAGGTGCGGGGGCGGGCCTGCGCGGCAGGCCGCTCCGGCCCGCCCCCTTCCGTGGGATGGGGGTGGGGAGGGTCGGTGGTGCGGACCGGTGGGTGGCTTGGTGCGGGCCGGTGGGTGGCTTGGTGCGGGTCAGGTGTGGCGTTTGCGCCAGAGGATGGCTGAGGTGGTGATGAGGGCCAGGCCGGTGAGGGTGGCGGTCCACGGGAGCCAGGGGGTGTCGTCCGTGTCCGGGCCCGTGGTCGGGCCGGGGCCGAAGTACGGCTCGGTGTGGCTGGCCGGTTCGGGCTTCTGGGGGGTCGGCTTGAGGGTGGCGGCTTCCGCTATGGCTGCTGCCGGGTCGACCAGGCCGGCGCCCAGTTCGTCGTTGCGGCCGCCTTCCGGGGCGTCCTGGGCGGTGTCGGTGAGGAGCTTCTTGATCTGGGCGGGACTGAGGCCGGGGTGCGCGGAGCGGATGAGCGCCACCGCGCCGGAGACGAAGGCGGACGCGGCGCTGGTGCCCCAGCCCTCGTAGTACTTGCGGTCCGGGTTGGCGATGACGACGCCGACGCCGGGTGCGCAGACCGTGGCGTACCAGCGGCGGGTGGAGAAGTTGGCGCGTGAGCCCCACTGGTCGACGGCGGTCACGGCGATCACGCCGGGGTAGGCGGCGGGGTAGGAGACGTGGTCGCCGTCCTTGCCGCCGTTGCCGGCCGAGGCGATGACCGGGACGCCCTTGCTCAGGGCGTACTGGATGGCGGCGTCCTCGCGGGGTTCGGGGTGGGCGGAGCGGCTGTCGTCGCCGAGGGACAGGTTGATCACGTCGGCGCCGTGGTCGGTGGCCCAGCGGATGCCGTCGGCGAGGGCGCCGGCGCGTTCGGTGCGGGCGCGCTGCCGCTGCGGGTCGCTGTCCTCCAGGATCACCCGGACGGGGAGGATCTTGGCCTCGGGGGCGACGCCGATCACGCCGTCGGCCTGGTCGGCGCCGTGGCCGTGGCCCGCGATGATGCCGGACATGGCGGTGCCGTGCTCGGCCCAGGAGCTGTCGCCGGGGCGGGCGCCGAAGCCGACCAGGTCGTTGGCGGGCAGGACCTGGCCCTGGAGGTCGGGGTGGTCCGCGTCGACGCCGGTGTCCAGGACGGCGACGGTGATGCCGGCGCCCTTGGTGGTCTCCCAGGCCTTGTCGGTGTGCAGGGCGTTCAGCGCCCACTCCTGGGCGCGTATGCCGTCGGCGTGGGCGGGCAGGCCGGGCAGCACGGCCAGCGCGGCGGCGGACAGCGCGACGCCGGCGGCGCGCAGCAGGGGCCTCCTGGTCATCGCGGCTCCGTGGTTCCCTGGGCGGCCTGCTTGCGGAAGGTCTGCTCGACGCGGTCGGCGACGGCCTTGGCGTCGTGGCCGAGTCCGGCTTCGGCGGGGGCGGTGGTGGCGCCGGCGCGGGTGGCTTCGGCGGCGGGCTGCGGGTCGTCGACGGCGCGGCCGTCGGCGAAGCCGGAGACGGCGTAGACGACGACGGGCAGGTCGTCGAGGACGCGGATGCTCCAGCTGGCGCGCTGGGCGGGGCCGAAGCCCGCGGCGGGGGTGCCTTCGGCGGCGTACGGGCGGGGCACCAGGTCCGTACGGGTGTCCAGGTGCTCCTTGGCGAAGCGGCGGCGCAGGTCCTGCATGGCGGTGCGGTCGGCCTTGGTGGAGACGGCGCCGGCGGTGACGACGTTGGTGCGGGTGGCGTCCACGTAGGTGGCGCGTACCAGGCGGTTGCAGCCGACCGGGGCGAGGGCCTTGGCCAGCAGCGGGTCGAACGCTCCGGCGCAGCCGCTGTCGGGGGCGACGGCGATGCGGGTCCAGGTGCGGTCTGCGCCGCCGGGGCCGGTGCCCAGGCCGTGCAGGGTGCGGGGGAAGAGCGTGTCGACGGGTGCGCTGTGCCAGACCTCGCGGCCCTGGGCGAAGACGGCTTCGGCGGCGGGGCTGCCGTCCGGGTCGCCGGCGAGCCAGGTGCCGGCGGTGGCGCCCGCGACGAGGCCCAGGCCGAGGACGAGTCCGGCGGCCGCGAGCGCGGTGCGCCGGGAGGCCTTGGCGCCGTGCGGCGGTGCCGGGGGTGCGGGCGGGCCGGTGAGCGGGGGTCCGGTGGGAGGCGGCGGTGTGGTCTCGGCCGGTGGCTGGGGGGCCGGGCTCTTCGGGCCCGGGCCGTTCCAGAATGCCTCGCTGTTGGCGAGGTGGAAGGCGGCGGTGTCGCGGGGGGCGGGCGTGGCGGAACGGTCCGCCGGGGTCCGGGCGGGGACCGGCGGGGGTGTGGTTGCCGTACGGGGCGGAGTCGGGGGCTGGGCGGGGCGCGGCGGGATGTGGTCCGGTGCCGGGCTGCTGTCGGCCGTCGCGCGCGGGGCCGCCGGAGGCGTGGCGGGCGGCATGGGGCCGGGCACGGGCGGAGCGGGGCGTTCCGCCGGGACGGGGCGCAGGACGGCGGTGTGCGGGTCCTCGGCGGGCGGTGCCGGTACCTGCGGGGCCTGGGGCGGGGTGCGGGGAAGACGGTGCGCGTCGGCGAAGTCGGCTTCGGTGCTCACCCGCGCTCCCCCTCGCGCCTGTGTTCCCCGGCCCGACCAGCAATCGGGGCAGGGTGGTTCGTATCCGGACATCACACCGCTGACCTGCTGGTTGCGGCGTCCGCCACTCTACGGGCTGGCGCCGCCGGTGCTCCAACTCGTCCGCCGGCCCCGGGCGTCCGGCGCCCGGTCTGTCGTGTTCTCTCCCCTACCCACCCGTAGCCCCTTCTGGCAGGCTGCGGGCCATGTCCCGGTACACGTGCGACGCAGTGGGTGACAGGGCTCGGCTCGACCGGGCGACCGCCGGTCTGGACGCGCCGCTGGCCGTCGTCGATCTGGGGGCGTTCGACGCCAACGCCGCCGATCTGGTGCGGCGGGCGCGGGGCAAGCCGGTACGGGTGGCGAGCAAGTCGGTGCGCTGCCGCGCCCTGCTGGAGCGGGCCCTGGCGCGGGACGGCTTCGCGGGGATCATGAGTTTCACGCTGGCCGAGTCGCTGTGGCTGGCCCGGTCGGGGTTCGGGGACGTGCTGCTGGCGTATCCGTCGGCGGACCGGGCCGGGTTCGCGGAGCTGACCGCCGATCCGAAGCTCGCGGCGGCGGTCGCCGTGCTGGTCGATGACGTCGCTCAGCTGGAGCTGATCGACGCGGCCCGTCCGGCGGGCGGTGGCGAGGAGGTACGGGTGTGTCTGGAGTGGGACACCGCGTACCGGCCGCTGGGCGGGCGGGTGCGGGTCGGCGCGCGCCGGTCGCCGGTGCACCGGCCGGAGCAGGTGGCCGCGCTGGCGCGTGCGGTGACGCGCCGTCCGGGGTTCCGGGTGGTGGGTCTGATGGCGTACGAGGGGCATGTGGCGGGCGTGGGGGACGCGGTCGCGGGGCATCCGGTGCGCTCGCGGGCCGTACAGGCGATGCAGGCGGCGGCGCGCCGGGATCTGGCGCGGCGGCGCTGGGAGGTGGTGCGCGCGGTGCGGGCGGAGGCGCCGGACCTGGAGTTCGTCAACGGCGGGGGCACGGGCAGCGTGCAGCACACGGCCGCGGAGGCGGCGGTGACCGAGGTGGCGGCGGGGTCGGGGCTGTACGTGCCGCGGCTCTTCGACAACTTCCGGTCGTTCACGGGCCGTCCGGCGGCGCTGTTCGCCCAGCCGGTGGTGCGGCGGCCGGGTGCGGGCGTGGTGACGGTGCTGGGCGGCGGCTATCCGGCGTCGGGTGTCGCGGGGCGGGACCGGTCGCCGGTGCCGTATCTGCCGGAGGGGCTGCGGTACGACCCGCAGGAGGAGGCCGGTGAGGTGCAGACGCCGCTGCTGGGGCCGGCCGCGGACGGGCTGCGGCTGGGCGACAAGGTGTGGTTCCGGCACGCGAAGGCCGGTGAGCTGTGCGAGCGGTTCGCGGAGCTGCACCTGGTCGAGGGCGACCGGGTGGTGGCGACGGTGCCGACGTACCGCGGGGAGGGCCGCACCTTCCTGTAGCGCGGCCCTCCGGGCGGGTCAGGCGTGGACGCGGTCCCGCTGGTCGGGGACGACCGTGCCGTCGGGGCGGCGGACCGGGCCGGGGCCGCCGTCGGTGTTGGTGTAGCCGGTGGTGGCGCAGGGGTACGTGCCGGACTTCCGCGGCAGCGGCTCGATGAACATGGGGTTGACCACCCAGCGGCCGTCGGCGTTGTCGTAGCCGCGGCACATCAGTTCCGGCTGGTTGCGGTTGATGGCCAGGTGGATGCCGGTGGCGTCGTTGACGAAGGTGACGTCGGTGTTGGCGTCGCCGCCGCCGAGGGCGATGCGGTGGGCGGGGTCCTGGAAGCGCCATGCCTCGGCGCCCTTGATCTTGAAGATCTCCTGGTTGATCAGGCAGCGCTTGCCGTCCATGTACGGCAGTACCTCGCCGTGGCCGTCCTTGACGTCACCGCAGCCGCGGATGCCGGTGGTGAACCGGCCGTTCTTCAGGATGCTGCGGACGCCGATGGTGTGCGCGCGGTCGACGCCGACGCCGCCGGACCACGCCTCGGCGATGGTCTCGGAGGACGCGGAGACGATGTAGACCTGGAAGCCGGCCGCCTTGAGGGTGCGGATCAGGTCCTTCTGCTGGTCGTAGTACCGGATGTAGCCGGCCAGCTCGTGGGTGCCGACGGTCTGCTTCGCGCCGATCGGGGCGGCCAGGTTCTCCGCGCGGGCCTGCTGGGCGTACGAGGTGACCTGGGCCGGGGTCAGGCCGGCGAACAGCTGCGGGATCCAGGCGTACTCCGGCTTGGTACGGCGGTGGTTCCATTCGCCCGCGAAGGCGGCCTTGCCGTCCATGGTGCGGGCCTTGCCGCGGATCTCCATGATCTCGTCGGCGCAGGCGGCGTTCTTCGAGGTGCGCAGCGGGCGGCCGACGGGTACGGAGGTGCCGCACGCCTTGGTCAGGGCGCGGTCGGCGGCGGTGGTCATCCAGGGGCTGGTGGACTTCCAGCTCTTGGGGCGCAGGATCTTGTCGTGCTGGAGCGACCAGGCGAGGGTGGCGTCGGAGATGTCGTTCTTGACGACGGTGTTGTCCCAGTCGAAGGCGGCGACGGGGCGGCCTTCGGGGCCCGGCTTCGGATGGGAACAGCTGCCGCGCTCGTCGATCATGCGCTGGATCTTGGCGCGGTTGTCGCCGTACCACGTGATGTTCTTGGAGAGCTGCGGACAGCTCGTACGCTCCGGGGCCTTCGCGGGGTGCGCGGGCGTCGCGGCGGCCGCGGGTCCGGTGGCCGCGAGGGTGGTGACGGTCGCGGCGGCGGCGAGGCCCAGGGCGAGGGCGTGGCTGGTGCGCATGGTTCTCCGGTGGTGGGGTCGGAAGGTCGGCATTGACGTTCCTGCGGGCAGGGCACCTGCGGGACCGGCGCGCCGGGGCACCGGTCCCTGAGGTGATCTTCGGACTGTAGCCGCGAAGAAGGCTGTGGCCTACACGGGTGTGACGTACGCCCCTGCGATTCCGCCGTCCACCAGGAACTCGGCGGCGTTCACGAAGGAGGAGTCGTCGCTGGCGAGGAAGGCGACCGCGGCGGCGATCTCCTCGGGCTCGGCGAACCGGCCGACGGGTACGTGCACCAGGCGGCGCGCGGCCCGCTCCGGGTCCTTGGCGAAGAGTTCCTTGAGCAGCGGTGTGTTCACCGGCCCCGGGCACAGCGCGTTCACGCGGATGCCCTCGCGGGCGAACTGCACGCCCAGCTCGCGGGACATCGACAGCACGCCGCCCTTGGAGGCGGTGTAGCTGATCTGTGAGGTGGCGGCGCCCATCACGGCCACGAAGGACGCGGTGTTGATGATGGAGCCCTTGCCCTGGCGCTGCATGTACGGCAGGGCGTGCTTGCAGCACAGGTAGACGGAGGTGAGGTTGACCTCCTGGACGCGCTTCCAGGCGTCCAGGCCGGTGGTGAGGATCGAGTCGTCGTCGGCGGGCGAGATGCCGGCGTTGTTGAAGGCCACGTCCACCGAGCCGTACGTGTCGTACGCGGTCTTGAACAGCGCCTCGACCTGGTCGGAGTCGGTCACGTCGACCTGGACGAAGGTGCCGCCGACCTCCTCGGCCGCGGCCTTGCCCGCCTTCTCGTCGATGTCGGCGCAGACCACGTTCGCGCCCTCGGAGGCCAGCCGGCGGACGGTGGCCAGGCCGATGCCGCTGCCGGCGCCGGTGATGACGGCGGTGCGGCCGACGAGGCGGCGGCACACGGGGGTCTTGCCGGCGCCGGTGGCCGCGGGGGTCTGGTCGGTCACTGCTGCTCCTCGGTGCTGATGAAGATGTTCTTGGTCTCGGTGAAGGCGGCGAGCGCGCCGGGGCCCAGTTCCCGGCCGAGCCCGGACTGTTTGTAGCCGCCGAACGGGGTCCAGTAGCGGACGCTGCTGTGCGAGTTGACGGAGAGGTTCCCGGCGGCGACCGCACCCGACACGCGCAGCGCGCGGCCCACGTCGCGGGTCCAGATGGAGCCGGAGAGGCCGTAGTCAGTGGCGTTGGCGAGGCGGACCGCGTCGGCCTCGTCCTCGAAGGGGATCGCGACGGCGACCGGTCCGAAGATCTCCTCGACGGCGGTACGGTCGTCCGGCCGGCCCTCCAGGACGGTCGCCGGGTACCAGAAGCCCTTGCCCTTGGGGGCCTCGCCGCGGATGGCGGCGGGCGCGTCCTCGGAGACGTACGACCGTACGCGCTCGCGCTGGGCGGCGGAGATCAGCGGGCCCATCTGCGTCGCCGGGTCGGCCGGGTCGCCGGCGACGAAGGACTTCACGGCGGGCTCCAGCAGTTCCATGAAGCGGTCGTAGACCGAGCGCTGGACCAGGATGCGGCTGCGGGCGCAGCAGTCCTGGCCGGTGTTGTCGAGGAAGGAGCCGGGGGCGGCGGCCGCGGCCCGCTCGATGTCGGCGTCGGCGAAGACGATGTTGGGGCTCTTGCCGCCGAGTTCGAGGGTGAGCCGCTTGGTCTGCGCGGCGCACTTGGCGGCGATGGCGCGGCCGGTGGCGGTGGAGCCGGTGAAGACGACCTTGGCGACGCCGGGGTGTTCGACCAGGGCGTTGCCGGTGACCGCGCCCTCTCCGGGCAGGACCTGGAACAGGCCTTCGGGCAGGCCCGCCTCCAGCGCGTGCTCGGCGAGCCGCAGCGCGGTGAGCGGGGTGGTCTCGGCGGGCTTGAGGAGGACGGCGTTGCCGGCCGCGAGCGCGGGGGCGGTGCCCCAGGCGGCGATCGGCATGGGGAAGTTCCAGGGCGCGATGACGGCGACGACGCCCAGCGGCTCCTGGACGGTGAGGTTCAGGCCGCCCGCTACGGGGATCTGCTGCCCGGTCAGCCGCTCCACTCCCCCGGCGGCGTAGTGCAGCAGGTCGACGACGTTGTTCGCCTCCCACTCGGCGTTGCCCAGCGGGTGCCCGGCCTCCGCCAGTTCGAGCCGGGCGAGCGACGGGACGTGGTCCCGTACGACCTCGGCGAACCGCCGCAGTACGCGGGCCCGGTCGCCGGGCGGCAGCGCCGCCCACTTCTCCTGCGCCGCGGCGGCCCGCCGGACCGCCGCGTCCACCTCGGCGGGGGTGGTGACGGGGACGACGGCTTCCAGTTCCTCGGTCGCCGGGTTGATGATGCGCAGCTCTTGCAACACGTGGCAGCTTTCCTTACATGCGCTCGAAGGAGCGGAAGCGCTCCCAGTCCGTGACGGCGGCGTCGTACGCGTCCTGTTCGACGCGGGCCATGTGGAGGTAGTGCTCGACGACCTCGTCGCCGAAGGCCTCGCGGGTGATCGGGCTGGCCTCCCACAGGGCGGCGGCCTCGCGCAGGGTGGCGGGCACGTGGTCGGCGTCGCCGGTGTACGCGTTGCCGGTACACGCCTCGGGGAGCTCCAGCTCGTGCTCGATGCCGTACAGACCGGCCGCGACCATGGCGGCGACCGCGAGGTACGGATTGACGTCGCCGCCGGGCAGCCGGTTCTCCAGGCGGTGGCCGGGGCCGTGGCCGATGACGCGCAGCGCGCAGGTGCGGTTGTCCGGGCCCCAGGCGACGGCGGTGGGGGCGAAGGAGCCGGGCCGGAAGCGCTTGTAGGAGTTGATGTTGGGGGCGTAGAAGAGCGTGAAGTCGCGCAGCGCGGCGAGCTGTCCGGCCAGGAAGTGCCGCATGACCTTGGACATGCCGTACGGGCCCGAGTCGTCGGCGAGCACGGGCTGTCCGGCCTCGTCGCGCAGCGAGAGGTGGATGTGGCAGGAGTTTCCCTCGCGCTCGTCGTACTTGGCCATGAAGGTGAGCGCCATGCCCTCCTGGGCGGCGATCTCCTTGGCGCCGGTCTTGTAGACCGCGTGCTGGTCGCAGGTGGTCAGCGCCTCGTCGTAGCGGAAGGCGATCTCGTGCTGGCCGAGGTTGCACTCGCCCTTGGCGGACTCCACGGTCATCCCGGCGGCGCCCATCTCGTTGCGGATGCGGCGCAGCAGCGGCTCGACGCGGCCGGTGCCGAGGACGGAGTAATCGGTGTTGTACTGGTTGGCCGGTGTCATGCCGCGGTAGCCGCGGTTCCAGGCGTCTTCGTAGGTGTCCCGGAAGACGATGAACTCCAGCTCCGTACCCGCGTACGCGCTCCAGCCGCGCTCGGCGAGCCGGTCGAGCTGGCGGCGCAGGATCTGCCGCGGGGAGGCGGCGACCGGTGAGCCGTCGTGCCAGGCGAGGTCGGCGGTGAGCAGGGCGGTGCCGGGGTTCCACGGGGTGCGGCGCAGGGTGGCGGCGTCGCCGTGCATGGCGAAGTCGCCGTAGCCGCGCTCCCAGGAGGACATCGCGTAGCCCTGGACGGTGTTGACGTCCACGTCCACGGCCAGGAGGTAGTTGCAGCCCTCGGTGCCGTGCTCCAGCACCTCGTCGAGGAAGTGCCGGGCGGCGAACCGCTTGCCGGTCAGCCTGCCTTGCATGTCGGTGAAGGCCAGGACGACAGTGTCGATCTCCCCGGTGTCGACGAGCCGTCTCAGCTCCTCGACGGAGAGCGGGGGCGTGCGGTCTGCCACGGTGGTGCCTCCTGTCGCTGCGTCCGGAGGTCATAAGGTAGGCCCGCGAACCATTGGTTGGGAAGGGGTTCCGGTGGACGGTGCGAGGGATGGCGTGGCGGACGGCCGGGGGGAGCGCCCCGCGGACCGGCTGGCGCCGGTACTGCGTCCCGTACGGGCGGGCAACGGCTTCGAGGAGGCGCTGGAGCAGATACTCCAGATCGTCCGGCTGGGCCTGGTACCCGGCGGCGAACGGCTGCCAGCGGAGCGGGAGTTGGCGGACCGGTTGCAGATCAGCCGGGTGACGCTGCGGGAGGTGCTCAAGGTCCTCCAGGACGAGGGGCTGGTGGAGAGCCGGCGCGGCCGGTACGGCGGTACGTTCGTCCGGGCGCGCCGGGAGACCGCGGGCGAGGAGGAGCTGCGGCGCCGCATCGAGAAGGTCGACGTCGAGGACACGCTGCGGTTCCGCGAGGTGCTGGAGGTGGGCGCCGCGGGGCTGTGCGCCGCGCACGGCCTGGACGACGCGCAGGTCCGGCGGCTGCGCGACGCGCTGGCGGCCACCCACGACGCGCCGCTGGCGGACTACCGGCGGCGCGACACGCTGCTGCACCTGACGCTGGCCGAGCTGGCCGGTTCGCCGTCGCTGGCGGCGCAGTACGCCGCGGTGCGGGCGGGCGTCAACGAGCTGCTGGACTGCATCCCGCTGCTGGTACGCAACCTGGAGCACTCCCAGGCGCAGCACACCGCGCTGGTCGAGGCGGTGCTGGAGGGGGACGCGGACGGGGCGCGGGAGGTGATGCGCGAGCACTGCGCGGGCACCGCGGCGCTGCTGCGCGGGTTCTTGACGGCTCCGCCGCCGTAACCAGTCTTTTACGCAGGGGGCTTGCGCTCGGCCGCACCGCGAGGCAAAGGTATGCGGCTGAACCATTACTGCACTTCCCCCTCACTCACCCCCGGCGAGGCAGGAGCGGCTCATGGCCGACAGCACGGACCCCCGTACCGCACCGCCCCCCGCCGCGGCCGGCGCCCCCGCGCCACCGGACGCCTACCTCCAGAAGCGCACCCTGCGGCGCGGCAGCGCGGGCCCGCTCCTGCTCACCGGCCTGGGCGTCGCCTACGTCGTCTCCGGCGACTTCTCCGGCTGGAACAACGGCCTGGCCCAGGGCGGCTTCGGCGGGCTGGCCATCGCCGCCGTCCTGATGGGCGTGATGTACACCTGCCTGGTCTTCGCGCTGGCGGAACTGGCCTCGGTCCTGCCGACGGCGGGCGGCGGCTACGGCTTCGCGCGGCGCGCCCTGGGCACCTGGGGCGGCTTCCTGACCGGCACGGCCATCCTCATCGAGTACGTGCTCGCGCCCGCCGCGATCTCCCTCTTCATCGGCGACTACGTCGAATCCCTCGGCCTGTTCGGGCTGACCTCCAGCTGGCCCGTGTACCTGGCCTGCTTCGTGGTCTTCATCGGCATCCACCTGTGGGGCGTGGGCGAGGCGCTGCGCTTCAGTCTGGCCGTCACCGCCGTCGCGGTGGCCGCGATCGTCGTCTTCGCGTTCGGGGCGCTCAGCGACTTCCACGTCAGCGCCCTGAACGACATCCCCGCGGACCCGGACGCCTTCGGCGCCGGCTCCTGGCTGCCCTTCGGCGTCCTCGGCATCTGGGCCGCCTTCCCCTTCGGCATGTGGTTCTTCCTCGGGGTCGAGGGCGTACCGCTGGCCGCCGAGGAGACCCGGGATCCGGCCCGTACGCTGCCGAAGGCGATGGCCGCCGCGATGGGCATCCTGCTGCTGCTCGCGCTGGTCACCTTCGTCGCCGCGACCGGAGCCCGGGGCTCCGCCGCCATCCAGTCGGTGGGCGACCCGCTGGTGCAGGCACTCCAACCGCACGGCGCGCCGACCACCGTCTCCCGCATCGTCAACTACGCGGGCCTGGCGGGCCTGGTGGCCTCCTTCTTCTCCCTGATCTTCGCCGGGTCGCGGCAGCTCTTCGCGCTCTCCCGGGCCGGCTACCTGCCCCGCTTCCTGTCCCTGACCAGCCGCCGCAAGGCCCCGTACCTGGCGCTGCTGGTGCCCGGCGCGCTCGGCTTCGCGCTGGCCGCCGCGACCGGCGACGGCGCCCGGATGCTCAACATCGCCGTCTTCGGCGCCACCATCTCCTACGCCCTGATGTCCCTCTCGCACATCGTGCTGCGCCGCCGCGAGCCGGAGCTGCCCCGCCCGTACCGCACCCCCGGCGGCGTCCTGACCTCCGCCACCGCCTTCGTGCTGGCCTGCGCCGCACTGGTGGCGACGTTCCTCGTCGACAAGCAGGCCGCCCTGACGGCTCTCGGCGTCTACGGCATCGCCCTGGCGTACTTCGCGTTCTACTCCCGGCACCGGCTGGTCGCGGCGGCCCCGGAGGAGGAGTTCGCGGCGCTCGCGGCGGCCGAGGCCGAACTGGAACGCGACTGACCGGCACCCGCCGGAACCAGCCCCCGCCCCGCACCACCCGGAGGACCCGTGCCCACGCATCCGCCCCTGATCGGTGTCACCACCTATGTCGCCGACGACGCCCGCTGGGGCGTCTGGGCCCTGCCCGCCGCGCTGCTCCCGGCCGGCTACCACCGCCTCGTCCAGCGCTCCGGCGGCCTCGCCGCCCTGCTGCCGCCCGGCGACCCGGGCACCGCGGCCGCGGCCGTCGCCCGGCTGGACGGCCTGGTGATCGCGGGCGGCCCGGACGTGGAACCCGTACGGTACGGAGCCGACGCCGACCCGCGCACCGGCCCCCCGGCCCGCGACCGGGACACCTGGGAACTGGCGCTGATCGACGCCGCGCTCCAGGCGCAGGTGCCGCTGCTCGGCATCTGCCGGGGCATGCAACTGCTGAACGTCGCCCTGGGCGGCACCCTCGTCCAGCACATCGACGGCCATGCGGGCCCCGCCGGGCTCTTCGCCCGCCACGAGGTCAAGCCGGAGCCCGGCACCCTGCTCGGCGGCATCCTGCCCGAGGCCATCTCCGTCCCGACCTACCACCACCAGTCCGTCGACCGCCTCGGCCACGGTCTGCACCCCTCGGCCCATGCGGCGGACGGCACGATCGAGGCTCTGGAACTCCCGGGCGCGGAGCACTTCGTGCTGTCGGTGCAGTGGCATCCGGAGGCGGGGGACGACACACGGGTAATGGAGGCGCTGGTGGATGCGGCACGCGGGGACTGAGGGGGCGCACCCGCGCTCCTGTATGGCCGCATATTCGCGGTGGCAAACCCATCCGATCTGGCGATGCACACCACACAGCGGGGCTGGCTACGCTCGCTGCATCGGCGCCGACCTGCGTCAACGCCGTGTGTCATGGGCTCGGTGCAGCAATGCCCGGCCTCGTGCAGCTTTGCCGACGGAAGTAGGTCCTGCAGTGACATGCCAACGCCACCTCAAGTCCGCCGCCGCCGTGGGGCTGTCCTCCGCACTGGCCCTCGGCTTCCTCGACGGCTCCGCCGCCGTGGCCGCCCCCGGCCAGTGCGGAGGCAGCGCGAACGACTACGTCGAGGCCCCGCAGGAGGGTGCGAGAGCATCGTTCGAGCTGTCCAAGCCGTACACCCAGGACGGCTCCAAAGTGCAGACCGTGCAGTTCAATGCCGACAACTCGCTCACGGTCGTGCCGACGAAAGACTCGTCGACGGCGGACGGCTTCTGGTTCCACGAGCCGCCGAACGGCGGCAACTCCGCCAAGAAGGGCGTGGTCACCTTCATGACGCGGGTGACCACGGCCGACGGCGGGCGGTACCAGACCGTCTTCACCGTCCCGGTCTCCATCTGCAACCCCCGCAACCGGCAACGGCCCACCAATGTCTTCCAGATCAGAGGGGACCGCACCCTCACCTATACCGCCCCCGACGGCAGGACGGCCACCGCCGCGGCCGCGGCGTACCAGGCCGACCGGTGAGGCAGGCGCTCACGGCACCGCCCGCGTCAGCCCCAGCAGCTGGCGCGCAGGCCCCGCCGGGCGCTGGCCGGAGGGCCAGACCGCCCGCAGATCGCGGCCGAAGCGGGTGCCGTGGACGGGGACCTCGACCAGCCGCCGGGCGGCCAGCTCCTCCCCCACGGCCAGTTCGCTCAGTACGGAAGGGCCCGCCCCGCTCACCGCCGCTGCCTTGACCGCCGTGGTGGAGGCCAGTTCCAGCAGGGGGGCGGCCAGGCCGCCGTGACCGGCCAGGGCCGCGTCCAGCACCTGGCGGGTGCCGGAGCCGCGTTCGCGCAGGATCAGCGGGGTCGCGGCCAGTTCGGCGGCCGTCAGGTCCGTACGGCGCCGGGCCCACGGGTGGGTGGGCGCGGCGACGACCACCAGCCGGTCGTGGCCGATGACCGCGCCGTCCAGCCCGGCGGGTACGTCCAGCCCCTCCACGAAACCGAGGTCGGCCTCGCCCGCGAGGAGGCGTTCGGCGACCGCGGCGGAGTTCCCGGCCAGCAGGGACACCGCGGTGTCCGGGCGCTGGGCGCGCAGCGCGATCAGCCAGCCGGGCAGCAGGTATTCGGCGATGGTCATGCTGGCGGCCACCCGCAGCCGCGAGTCCCGGCGCCCGCGCAGCGCCTGCGCGCCCGCGTCGAAGGCTTCGGCGGCCTCCACCACCCGCCGCGCCCAGTCCGTGACCAGCGCCCCGGCGTCCGTCAGGCGCGAGCCGCGCGGCGAGCGCTCGACGAGGGCGACGCCCAGCTGCTGCTCCATGGAGCGGATGCGGCTGCTGGCGGCGGGCTGGCTGATGCCCCGCTCGCGGGCGGCCCGCCCGAGGCTGCCGAGCCGGGCGACGGCGAGCAGCAGCTCCAGCGCGCCGAGGTCCGGTACGCGGTGCGCGAGCGGGGTGACGGGGCCCGCCCCGGGGCGCTCTTCTTTCATGCTGCTCATAACCCCAGCTTATGTCCTCATAGAAACGAGGTCCCTGGTGGGCGGCGGGGCCGGCGGTGAGGCTGGGACCATGGCATCTCCGACGCAGTCCCCCGCCCGCACCGGCCCCCGCATCACCAGCGGTTCCCCCGCCGCGCCCCCGGCGGTCCTGCGTCACCTCGGCCCCAACTGGTACGCCGCCGTCATGGGCACCGCCATCGTCGCCAACGCCGGCGCCGCCCTGCCGCACACCCCGCTCCTGCGCGGCGCGTACGTCGCGGTCTGGGGGCTGTCCGCCGCCCTGCTGGTGATCCTGCTGGCCGCCCGTACCGCCCACTGGCTCCACCACGCCGACCAGGCGCGCCGCCATCTGCTCGACCCGGCGGTGGCACCGTTCTACGGCTGTCTGTCGATGGCGCTGCTGGCGGTCGGCGGCGGGACGCTCGCCGTCGGCACCGATGTGCTCGGCGGGAGGGCCGCGGTCGCGGTGGACGCCGTGCTGTGGTGCGCCGGTACGGCGGTCGGGCTCGCGGCGGCAGCGGCGGTCCCGTACCTGATGGTGACCCGGCACCGGATCGAGCCCGGCACCGCCTCCCCCGTGTGGCTGCTGCCGCTGGTCGCGCCGATGGTCTCGGCGGCGCTCGGCCCCGGCCTGGTGCCGCACCTGCCCGCCGGGCAGTGGCGGGAGGCGATGCTCCTCGCCTGCTACGCGCTGTTCGGTATGTCGCTGCTGGCCACGCTGCTGATGCTGCCGCTGGTCGTGACCCGGCTGATCCACCACGGCCCGCTGCCGCTCGCGCTGACCCCGACGCTCTTCCTCGTCCTCGGCCCGCTGGGCCAGTCCACGACCGCGGTCGGCAACCTCGCCGACGCCGCGCCCGGCGCGGTCGGCGCCGGATACGCGCGGGCGATGAGCGGCTTCGCGCTGCTGTACGGCGTGCCGGTCATGGGCTTCGCGCTGCTGTGGCTGGCGCTGGCGGCGGCGCTGGTCGTACGGGCCTTCCGCGCCGGGATGACGTTCTCGATGACCTGGTGGGCGTTCACCTTCCCGGTCGGTACGTGTGTGACGGGCGCGGCCGGGCTGGCCCGGCACACCGGCCTCGCGGCCTTCACCTGGCTCGCGGTGGGGCTGTTCGCCGTGCTGGTGACGGCCTGGCTGGTGGCGGGGGTGCGGACGGCGCGGGGGCTGGCGGGCGGGCGGCTGCTGGTTCCCGCACCCGCGGCCGCTCCGGTCACCGCGCCGCGTCCAGCGCGACCCTGAGCACCGCCGGCGCCTCCGCCAGCGACGGCCCGTACCAGGTCAGGTGGCGCCCGCTGACCAGTGCGGCCGGCAGCCCGGGGAACGCCTCGGGGCCGTCGTCCGCCGCGAAGCGGTACGGCTCGTCCGGCAGCACCACCAGGTCGGCGCCGCGCGCGTTCAGCTCCTCGACCGGGACGCGCGGATACCGCTCGGCGTGGTCCGCGTACAGGTTCCGCACGCCCAGCCGGGCGAGCAGGTCACCGGCGAAGGTGTCCCGGCCCAGCACCATCCAGGGCCGCCGCCAGACGGGCACCACCGCGCCGCGCGTGTCCGCCGCCCCGGCCCGTAGGTCCCGCCAGGCGTCCGCCGCGTCGTCCAGCCAGCCGGGCCTGGGCAGCCGGCAGCCGCGCACCAGCACCCGTTCCAGCTCGCGCAGCGCCTGGTCCAGGTCCCGGACCTCGGTGACCAGCACGTCCAGCCCGGCGGCGCGCAGCGCGCCGAGGTCCGGCGCGCGGTTCTCCTCCTCGTTGGCCAGCACGAGGCCGGGCGCGAGGGCGGCGATCCGGGCGGTGTCCGGGTTCTTGGTGCCGCCGACGCGCACCACGTCCAGTCCGGCGGGGTGGCTGCACCAGTCGGTGGCGCCGATGAGCAGTTCGGGCGCGGTGGCGGCCACGGCCTCGGTGAGCGAGGGCACGAGGGAGACCACGCGCGGGGCGCGGCGCTGACCGGTCGTCATCACCCCACCGTACGTGGAGCGGAGGCGGAGCGGGCCGCGCAGCCGAAAGCCCCGCCCCCGGCGTACGCCAGGAACGGGGCCCGCGCGGTGCGGTCAGCGCCTCACTTCACCGGCGCCATCCTGTCGACGATGCCCGGGTGAGCGTCGATCCACTTCTCGACACCGTCGTTCTCGTGGCCCTTGCCGGCGTCCTGGACGGCCTGCTCCAGGCTGCCCAGCTCCTCGGGCGACATCTTCCAGTTCTTCAGCCAGCCGTTGAACTCCGGGAACTTCTCCGGGAAGCTCTTGTGACCCAGCGACTTGATCTGGTTGTTGTCGCCCCAGGTGTGCTGCGGGTCGGCGAGCTTGGTCAGGTCGTACTTGCTGTACGCCCAGTGCGGCGACCAGAGCACGACCGCGACCGGCTCCTTCTTGGCGTAGGCGCGGTCCAGCTCGGCCAGCATGGAGCTGGTGCCGGCCTCGGTGATCCGGAAGTCCTCCAGCCCGTACGCGGGGGCGACGGTGTCCTTCAGGCGCTTCATCTGACCGGTGCCCGGCTCGATACCGATGATCTTGCCCTGGAACTCGTCCCGGTGCTCGCGCAGATCGTCCAGCGTCTTGACGCCCTTGACGTAGGACGGCACCGCGATCTCCAGCGACGTCTTGTCGTACCAGGCGCCGAGGTCGACGAGATCGTTCTTGTACTGGTCCCAGTACTGCTTCTGCGCGACCGGCAGCCAGCCGTCGAACTCGACGTCGATCTGCCCGCTGGACAGGCCGGTCCACATCGGCCCGATGTCCAGGTTGCGGATGTTCGGCCGGTAGCCGCGCTTCTCCAGGACGTTCTTCCACAGGTAGGTGGTGGCGATGCCCTCGTCCCACGCCGGGTAGCCGATGTTCGGCGCGGCGCCGGCGTCCTTGCCCTTGGCGTACGAGACGTTCGCCGACGGGGCGAACCTGTCGACCAGGCCCGGGTTCTTCTTCAGCCAGGTGCGCACGCCGTCCTGCTCGTGGCCCTCGCCGGCGCTCTTGACGTCGTTCTCCAGGCTGGTGAGCTGCTTCTCGTCCAGGTGGAAGTTCTTCATCCACGTGGCGACCTGGGGCTCGTCCTTCGCGAAGCCCTTGCGGCCGAGCAGGTGCAGGCTGTCACCGGAGCCGAAGGCGCCCTTGGTGTCCTTGAGCTTGGTCAGCTCGTACTTGTCGTACGCCCAGTGCGGCGACCACAGCGTGACGGCGATCGGCTTCTTCGCCGCGTACGCGCGGTCCAGCTCGGTGAGCATGGACGCGGTGCTGGACTCGGCGACCTTGTACTCACCCTCCAGGCCGTAGTCCTTGAGGACCTTGTCCTTGAGGATCTTCATCTCGCCGGCGCCCGGCTCGATGCCGGTGATCTTGCCGCCGAACACGTCCGCCCGGCCCTTGAGGTCGTCGAGGGTCTTGACGTCCTTCATGTACGACGGGACCGCGATCTCCAGCGACGTCTTGTCGTACCAGGCGCCCAGGTCCTCCAGCTTGTCCTGGTACTTCTTGTAGTACTCGGCGTGCGTGGTGGGCAGCCAGGCGTTGGTCTGCACGTCGATGTCGCCGCGGGCCTGCCCGGTGAACAGCGCCCCGGCCTCCAGGGCCTGCGCCTTCGGCTGGAAACCGCGCTGTTCGAGGATCTCCTTCCACAGGTACGTGGTGGCCTTGCCCTCGTCCCAGTTGACGTACCCGAGGGTGATCGGGCGGCCGCCGCCGTCGGTCTTCGCGCCGTCCTTGCCGAACACGTTCAGACCGCCGGCGACCAGCGCGAGGACGACCACCCCGACCATCGCGACGGACGTGCCGGGCTTCCAGTACAGGAACTTGCTGCGGCCCAGCGCGGCCTGCGCCTTGGCCAGCGCGCGGCGGCCCAGCGGCGAGACCCGCTCGTTGAGGGCGCCGGTCATCCGGTCCAGGTACATGGCGAGGATGACGACGGCGAGACCGGCCTCGAAACCGAGCGCCACGTTCACCGAGCTGACCGCGTTGTAGACCGACGACCCCAGGCCTTCCGCGCCGACCATGCCGGCGATGACGACCATGGACAGCGCCAGCATGATGACCTGGTTGACACCGGCCATGATGGTGGGCAGCGCCAGCGGCAGCTGCACGCGGAACAGGGTGCGGCGCGGGTGGGTGCCGAACGCCTCCGCCGCCTCGACGAGTTCGCCGTCGACCTGGCGGATGCCCAGCTCGGTCATGCGGACGGCGGGCGGCATCGAGAAGATGATGGTCGCCACCATGCCGGGCATCACGCCGATGCCGAAGAACAGGATGCCGGGGATCAGGTAGACCATCGCGGGCATCGTCTGCATCAGGTCCAGGACCGGGCGCAGCGCGCCGCCGACGGCGCGGTTGCGGGCCGCCCAGATGCCGAGCGGGACCGCCACGACGATGGTGATGATGCAGGCGACCAGCACCAGTGACAGGGACTGCATGGTGGCCTGCCACTGCTCGATCGAGTCGATCAGCGCGAAGCCGGCGAAGGTGAGCACCGCGGCGGGCAGGCCGCGCAGCCACCAGGCGAGCACCGCGAAGATGCCCATCAGCAGGAACGGCTGCGGAGCGGTCAGGACCGTCTCGATGCCGTTGTACATGGCCGTCAGGACGTGCGAGACGAAGTCGAAGAGCCACGTGAGGTGGTGGCGCAGCCATTCGACGCAGGTGTTGGCCCAGGAGCCGACGTCGATCCTAGGCACCGGCGGTCACCTTGCCCTCGGACTTGCCGTCGGCGGGGGCGGCGCCCTCGGGGCTGCCGGCCGGGACCTGCGGCGCCTTGCCGTTGGCCTCTGCCTTGCCGTTGGCCTCTGCCTTGCCGTTGGCCTCTGCCTTCCCGTTGGCTTCCGTCCTTCCGGTGGCCTCCGCCTTCGCGGCAGCCTCCGGTTTCCCGGCGCCTTCCGCGTTCCCAGCCGTCCCGTCGTCCTGCTGTCCGCCGTCGCCGAGCACGGACAGCAGCCGCCGCGCCGGCACCGCGCCGACCAGTTCACCGTCCGCGCCGACGACGGCGACCGGTACGTTCCCGGCCGCGCAGGGGGCGAACAGCTCGGCGACCGGCGTGTCCCGGTGGACCGTGGCGGGCGTGGCGGCGAGCAGGTCCTCGGCCGTACGGATCTCCTGGCCGCTGTCCGGCGCGGACCCCAGCACCTGGTCCACGCCGACCATGATGGCCCCGGCGGTGAGCACCCGGGAGCGGTCGACGTCCTGGATGAAGGACGCGACGTAGTCGTTGGCGGGCCGGAGGAGGATGTCCTCGGCGCTGCCGGTCTGCACGATGCGGCCGTCGCGCATGACGGCGATCCGGTCGCCCAGGCGCATGGCCTCGTTCAGGTCGTGGGTGATGAAGACGATGGTCTTCTTCAGCGTCTTCTGGAGCTCCAGGAGCTGGTCCTGCATGTCACGGCGGATCAGCGGGTCGAGGGCGCTGAAGGATTCGTCCATCAGCAGCAGGTCGGCGTCGGTGGCCAGCGCGCGGGCCAGGCCCACCCGCTGCTGCATGCCGCCGGACAGCTCGTCGGGCCAGGACTTCTCCCAGCCCTTGAGGCCGGCGAGGTGCAGTGCCTCGGTGGCGCGCTTCTGGCGTTCGGCCCGCGGTACGCCCTGGACCTCCAGCCCGTACGCGGCGTTCTCCAGCACGCTGCGGTGCGGGAAGAGCGCGAAGTGCTGGAAGACCATGGAGATCTTCTCGGAGCGGACCTTGCGCAGTTCCCTGTCGCTGAGCGAGGTCAGGTCCTGACCGTCGAACCGGACGCTTCCGTGGGTCGGCTCCAGCAGCCCGTTGAGGGTCCGCAGGAGGGTGGACTTACCGGATCCGGACAGCCCCATCACGACGAAGATCTGGCCCTCGTCCACGGAGAACGACGCGTCGATGACCGCGGCGGTCGTGCCGTCGGCCCGCAGCTCCTCGCGGCTCGCACCGTCTTCGAGCCGTCGTACGGCGTCCTCGGGTCGTCTCCCGAACACCTTGTAGACGTGCTCGGCTTGCAGCCTGGCCACATACACCTCTCGAATTGTCTGAGTACGACCCGACTCCCCCGTAGGCAGGTCGTGGCGCGGCACGGGTCGGGCCCGTCGTTAACCGGTGGAAATGTTGAAAATCCACCGGCTCCGCTCCGGCCGCGCGCCTGCCCCCTTTCGAAAATGACAAACACAAAAGTGACGCGGCTCACGCCACGCGCCCGGCTCGCCGTCGCGCACCGTCCGCTCGTGTCACAGGGGTGCGGCATCATGCGGGGTGTGACTCGACGCCTGATGCTCCTCGACACCGCCTCGCTCTACTTCCGGGCCTATTTCGGCGTACCGGAGTCGGTCCGGGCGCCCGACGGCACCCCGGTCAACGCGGTGCGCGGGCTGCTGGACTTCATCGCCCGGCTCGTCCAGGACCACCAGCCGGACGACCTGGTGGCCTGCATGGACTTCGACTGGCGCCCCCAGTGGCGGGTCGACCTCATCCCCTCGTACAAGGCGCACCGCGTCGCCGAGGAGGCACCGGCCGGCTCCGCCGCGCCGGACGCCGAGGAGATCCCGGACACCCTCTCCCCACAGGTGCCGGTGATCGAGGAGGTGCTCGACGCGCTCGGCATCGCCCGGGTGGGCGCCGCGGGTTACGAGGCGGACGACGTCATCGGCACCCTCACCGCCCGCGCCACCGGCCCGGTCGACATCGTCACCGGCGACCGGGACCTGTTCCAGCTGGCCGACGACGCCCGGGGCGTCCGCATCCTGTATCCGCTGAAGGGCGTCGGCACCCTCCAGCTGACCGACGAGGCCCTGCTGCGCGAGAAGTACGGCGTGGACGGCCCGGGTTACGCGGATCTGGCGCTGCTGCGCGGCGATCCCAGCGACGGCCTGCCGGGCGTGCCGGGCATCGGCGAGAAGACCGCCGCCAAACTGCTGGACCGGTACGGCGACCTGGCGGGCATCATGGCCGCGGCCGACGACCCGGCGTCCCAGCTCACCCCCTCGCAGCGCAAGCGGCTGACCGAGGCACGGCCGTACGTCGAGGTGGCGCCGAAGGTCGTCCGGGTCGCCGCCGATGTGCCGGTGCCGGACGTCGACGCCGCGCTGCCCGGCGAGCCGGCCGATCCGGAACGGCTGGAATCGCTCGCCGAGCGGTGGGGGCTGGGCGGCTCCTTGCAGAGGCTGCTCGCGACGCTCCACCCCTGAACTGTTAGGTTAGGTAAACCTAACAAGACCGTGGCAGGGGAGATCGTCGTGGCAGCAGAGCGTCCGGCCCGCAAGAAGCCCAAGCTCATTCACGCCCAGGTACTGCGCACCGAACAGCTCACGCCGCACATGGTGCGGGTGGTGCTGGGCGGTGCCGGCCTGGCGGAGTTCTCGGCGGGCGAGTACACCGATCATTACGTCAAGCTGGTCTTCCCCGTTCCCGGCGTGGACTACCCGCAGCCGCTGGACATCGCGGAGATCCGCGCCGCCTTCCCCCGCGACCAGTGGCCCAGGACGCGTACCTACACCGTGCGCACCTGGGATCCGGACACGCGTGAGCTGGCGGTCGACTTCGTGGTGCACGGCGACAGCGGCCTCGCGGGGCCCTGGGCCGCGCACGCCCGCCCGGGTGACGAGGCGCTCCTGCTCGGCCCCGGCGGCGCGTACGCCCCGGACGCCGGCGCCGACTGGCATCTGCTCGCCGGCGACGAGAGCGCCCTCCCGGCCATCGCCGCCTCCCTGGCCCGGATGCCGGAGGGCGTACCCGTCCACGCCTTCATCGAGGTCGCCGGCCCCGACGAGGAACAGAAGCTCGAAGCCCCGGCCGGCGCCGGGATCACCTGGCTGCACCGCGGCGACACGCCGGTCGGCGAGCGCCTGGTCGAGGCGGTGCGCGCACTGGACTTCCCGGCGGGCCGCGTCCACGCGTTCGTGCACGGCGAGGCCGGCTTCGTGAAGGAGCTGCGCAAACTGCTGCGCGTCGAGCGGGAGATCCCCCGCGAGGACCTGTCGATCTCCGGCTACTGGCGCAAGGGCCATGACGAGGACGGCTGGCAGGCCTCCAAGCAGCAGTGGAACCAGCAGGTCGAGGCCGAGCAGGAAAAGACGCTGCCGACGGCTTCCTGAGGGTCTTCGGGGGCGGTGGGGCCGGGGTTCGGGGACCGGGCGTTGCGGGTAGGCCACCTACGGGCGCGGGTTCACAAGGCGGCGCGCGCCGCGGCCCGTCCCGCCGACCGGTTCGCGACGCCGGCGCGCACGCCGCGCCGAGACCGCACCGGCCTGGGGTTTCCGACACACCGTCACGGCCCGCCCCGGACGGCGTTCCCGCCACGCCGCGCATCCGGCCCCCGGGCCCCGTCGGCCGTGGCCGGGAACGTACACATGACGGCGGCGCGGCGTGTCCCCTCGCGGAACGCTGCTCTGCGGCCCGTACGGCCTGGCATTCCAAGAGCAGGACGGACCCACGGTGGACGTCGGGCCGCCGGGCGCCCACGAGCCCGGCAGCTCCCCGCCCCGTCACCGCAGCAGAACCGGAAGCACGTACGGCGTGTCGGACGGGTGTACGCGCCGCGCGCGACACGCCGCACGCGCCCGGCGCCCTGAGCCTGTGTCATCACCCCAGCACGCTCCCGATGACCGCCACCCCTTCCGCGATCTCGGTGGCCGTGCTCGCGGCGTAGCCCAGGACCAGGCCCGGCCGTCCGGGATCCAGGCGGTGCCAGGACAGTGGCTGCACCTTGACGCCCCGGGCGAGCGCGGCTGCCGCCAGGGCGGTGTCGGGGAAGTCCGCGTCGAAGGTGATCGTCAGGTGCAGGCCGGCGGCGGCTCCCTGCACGGCAGCGCCCGGGAGGTGGGTGGCGATCGCCCGGATCATCGCGTCGCGCCGCGCCCGGTGCCGCTTGCGCAGGTGCCGCAGCCGTCGTTCCAGCTCGCCGGTCTCCATCAGGTCGGCGACCACCAGCTGCGGCAGCGCGGCGTTGCCGAGGTCGGTGAACCGCTTGGCGTCCACGAGTGCGCCGTGCAGCTCCGGCGGCGCGACGATCCACCCCGTACGCAGCGTCGGCGCCAGCAGTTTCGAGACGCTTCCCGCGTGACAGACGTGCTCGGGCAGCATCGAGCGGAGGGCGGGCACCGGCGGCCGGTCGTAGCGGTGCTCGGCGTCGTAATCGTCCTCGATGACCAGGCCGCCCTCCTCGGCCGCCCAGCGCATCAGCTCGCGCCGCCGCCCACCGCCGAGCACCACCCCGGTCGGGAACTGGTGAGCCGGCGTCACCAGCACGGCGGGGGCGCCGGAGGCCCGCAGTTCCCGGACGCGGATGCCGTCCGCGTCGACCGGTACCGGTGGCGTCCGCATCCCCCAGTACTGGAGGGTCTGGCGGGCGCCGAGCGCCCCCGGATCCTCCACCGCCAGCTCACGGACGCCCCGGCCGTGCAGGACCTGGGCCAGCAGGGCGAGCGTCTGCGCGGTGCCGGAGACGATCAGCACCTCGTCGGGGCTGACCGTGATGCCGCGGTTGCGGGCCAGCCACTTCGCGACGGCGAGCCGCAGCTGCGGGGTGCCGCGCGGGTCGCCGTAGCCGAAGCCGGGGGCCGCGAGCGTGCCGAGCACCCGGCGTTCGGCGCGCAGCCACGCCGTACGCGGGAACGAGGCCAGGTCCGGCGTGCCGGGGCTGAGGTCGATCCGGGCCGGTGCGGCCCGTACCGCGTCGAAGACGTCCGCTCCGGGCTCGGCGGTGAACACCGCCTGCGGGGAGGGCCGTTCGGCCGGGCGCTCGGGGGCCGGCGCGGCCGCCGGGACGGGAGCGGCGACGACGACCGTGCCGCCGCGGCCGCGGCCGACCGCGTGGCCGTCCTCGATCAGCCGCTGGTACGCCTCGGTGACCACGCCCCGGGAGACCCGGAGTTCCTCGGCGAGCGTACGGGTGGCGGGCAGCCGGTCGCCCACCGCGAGGCGGCCGTCCGAGACGGCGAGCCGCAGCCGCTGCGCCAGCCAGTCGGACAGGCCGCCTGCGGGCGCGTCGGCCGCTCGGAGCTGGAGGAAGTCGGACCCGGAGGCCGCGGAAGAAGGTATGGACCGGTCAGCCGGAGCATCTTTGGACCTGGGCACCGGACCATTGTGGGCCCAGAGTGACGGCATGAGAACAGCAGCGACGGAGAAGGCGACCGGCGGCACGCGCGAGGACCGCCGCACGCACCCCGCACCCCGCGAACCCGCTTACGTACACGGCTATTCGGACCACGAGGCCCGCCGGCTGACCGACCAGGCGGACACCCTGGCAGCCCTGCTGCACGCGGGCACGGCGTACCCGGCGGGCAGCCGGGTCCTGGAGGCCGGGTGCGGGGTCGGCGCCCAGACGGTGCACCTCGCCGCGTCCAGCCCGGGGGCGCACATCACCGCGGTCGACATCTCCGCGAGCTCGCTGGACCAGGCCCGCGCCCGTCTCGCCGCCCGGCCGCACACGGCGACGGTGAGCTGGCGGCAGGCCGACCTGACCGACCTGCCGTACGCCGACGCCTCCTTCGACCACCTCTTCGTCTGCTTCGTCCTGGAGCACCTGCCCGACCCCGCGCAGGCGCTGGCCGGTCTGCGGCGCGTGCTGCGGCCCGGCGGCACCGTCACCGTCATCGAGGGGGACCACGGGTCGGTGTTCTTCCATCCGGACAGCGACCACGCCCGTACCGTCATCGGCCACCAGGTCCGCCTGCAGGCCGCGGCGGGCGGCAACGCGCTGCTCGGCCGGCAGGTGCAGCCGCTGCTGGCCGCCGCCGGGTACGAGGACGTCGTGGTCCGGCCGCGTACGGTCTACGCCGACACGACGCGGCCCGGCCTGGTCGACAGCTTCACCCGCAACACGTTCATCGCGATGGTCGCGGCCGTGCGGGACGACGCGCTGGCCGCCGGGCTGACGACCGAGGCCGACTGGGAGCGCGGCATCCGCGACCTGAGGCGGACGGCGGAGGCCGGCGGAACGTTTCACTACACGTTCGTCAAGGCCACCGCCGTCAATCCGGGCGGGTGAGGCGGAAGCCCCGTACGCCCGCGGGCCGGGGGCGGGCCGAGGAACAGTCCCGGCCCCCGCCCCCGGCCCGTACCCCTCAGCCCACCGAAGAGTACGCGACCACGCCCCGCAGCACCGCGTCCACGGCCTTGCGGGCGTTGCGTGACACGTCCGCGGGCGCGGCCGCGGCGATCTGGCCGAGGATGTCGATCAGCTGCTTGCACCAGCGCACGAAGTCGCCGGCGGGCATCTCCGCCTCGCGCAGCACCTCGTCCAGGCCGAACCCGGAGGCCCAGCGGTACGCGGCCCAGGCGAAGCCGAGGTCCGGCTCGCGCTGGCCGACGCCCTCGGCCTGGCGGATCTTGTGGTCCTCCTCCAGGGCGTCCAGCCGGCCCCAGATCCGCACCATCTCGCCGAGCGCGTCCCGCGCCTTGCCCGACGGGAGCTTCGGCGCCACCGCGTCGTCCGCCTGGCGGGCCTCGTAGACCAGGGCCGAGGCGCAGGCGGCCAGTTCGGCGGGGCCGAGGCCGTTCCAGACGCCGGCGCGCAGGCATTCGCTGGCCAGCAGGTCCAGTTCGCCGTAGAGGCGCGCCAGCCGCCGGCCCTCGTCCGTGACCGTGTCACCTTCCAGGTAGTCAAGTTCGGTCAGCAGGCCGCAGATCCGGTCGAAGGTGCGCGCGATGGTGTTCGTACGGCCCTCGATACGGCGCTCCAGCTGCCGGGTGTCCCGCAGCAGCCGGTGGTACCGCTCGGCCCACCGCGCGTGGTCCTCGCGCTCGTCGCAGCCGTGGCAGGGGTGCGCCCGCAGCTCCGTACGCAGCCGCGCGATCTCCCGGTCGTCGGCCGCCGCCGACCGCTGCTTGCGGTGCCGCTCCGGCGCGATGTGCCCGGCCTTGGTGCGCAGCGCGGACGCCAGGTCGCGGCGCGACTGCGGGCTGCGCGCGTTGAAGGACTTCGGGATGCGCATCCGGTCCAGCGGCGCCACCGGCACCGGGAAGTCCATCGACGCCAGCCGCTTGACCTGCCGCTCGGCGGTCAGCACCAGCGGCCGGGGGCCGTCGTGCGCGTCGTAGCCGCGGTGGCCGTTCGTCCGCCCCGACGGCATGCCCGGGTCCAGCACCAGCGCCAGCCCCGCGTACTTGCCCGTCGGCACGTGGATCACGTCGCCCGGCTTGAGCTTCTCCAGCGCCGCGGCGGCCGCGGCCCGGCGCTGCGCCGCGCCCTGCTTGGCCAGCTCCGTCTCCCGGTCCTTCAGCTCCCGGCGCAGCCGGCTGTACTCCTCGAAGTCGCCGAGGTGGCAGGTCATGGACTCCTTGTAGCCGTCCAGGCCCTCCTCGTTCTTCTGCACCTGCCGCGAGATCCCGACGACCGACTTGTCCGCCTGGAACTGCGCGAACGACATCTCCAGCAGCTCCCGCGACCGGTGCCGCCCGAACTGCGAGACCAGGTTGACCGCCATGTTGTACGACGGCTTGAAGGACGAGCGCAGCGGATACGTCCGCGTACCGGCCAGGCCGGCGAGCGCGCCCGGGTCCATGCCGCGCTGCCACAGCACCACCGCGTGGCCCTCGACGTCGATACCGCGGCGCCCGGCACGGCCGGTGAGCTGGGTGTACTCACCGGGGGTGATGTCGGCGTGCTGCTCACCGTTCCACTTGACCAGCTTCTCCAGCACGACGGAACGGGCGGGCATGTTGATGCCCAGCGCCAGCGTCTCCGTCGCGAAGACCGCCTTGACCAGCCCCTTCAGGAACAGCTCCTCGACGACCTCCTTGAACGTCGGCAGCATGCCGGCGTGGTGCGCGGCGATCCCCCGCTCCAGGCCCTCCAGCCACTCGTAGTACCCCAGCACATGGAGGTCCTCGTCCGGGATGCCGGCCGTCCGCTCCTCCACGATGGCACGGACCTTCGCCCGCCCCTCCTGGTCGTTGAGCCGCAGTCCCGAATACAGGCACTGCTGGACGGCGGACTCGCACCCGGCCCGGCTGAAGATGAACGTGATCGCCGGCAGCAGGCCTTCCTGGTCCAGCCGGTCGATCACCTCGGCACGGCCCGGCGTCCAGATCCGGCTGCGCTGCCGGCGCTCGCGCTCACGGTCCGCCTCGCGCAGGTTGCGGCCGCGGCGCTTGTCCCGGCCGAACGTCGGACGGCTGTTCTCCATCCGCGCCAGCCGCTCCAGGTCCGGGTTGACCTCCCGGCGCCCGGCCTTGCCCGCGCTCTTGCCCGCCCGCTCCTCGAAGAGGTCGTACATCCGGCGCCCGGCGAGCACGTGCTGCCACAGCGGCACCGGGCGGTGCTCGGAGACGATCACTTCGGTGTCGCCGCGCACCGTGTCCAGCCAGGCGCCGAACTCCTCCGCGTTGGAGACCGTCGCGGACAGGGACACCAGCGTCACGGACTCGGGAAGATGGATGATCACCTCTTCCCAGACGGCGCCCCGGAAGCGGTCGGACAGGTAGTGCACCTCGTCCATGACCACATACCCGAGCCCGGACAGCGACTGCGAGCCCGCGTACAGCATGTTCCGCAGCACCTCGGTGGTCATCACGACCACCGGCGCCTCGGAGTTGACACTGTTGTCACCCGTCAGCAGGCCGACCCGGTCCGCGCCGTAGCGCCGCACCAGGTCCTGGTACTTCTGGTTCGACAGCGCCTTGATCGGCGTGGTGTAGAAGCATTTACGGCCCTGCTCCAGGGCCAGGTGGACGGCGAACTCGCCCACGATCGTCTTGCCGGATCCGGTCGGGGCCGCGACCAGCACGCCCTTTCCGGCCTCCAGGGCCTGGCACGCCTCGATCTGGAACGCGTCCAGCGCGAAGTCGTACATCTCACGGAAAGGGGCGAGTGCGGTGGCCTGCTCCGCCGCCCGCAACTTGGCGGCGGCGTAGCGCTCAGCAGGGGACATGTCCTCGGTCATCGTGCTTACGAGCCTACCGGCCACCTGTGACAACGAGCCGATCATTATGGACGGGCTTTACCGGGGGGCTCTGGCCGATCAGCCCTCACGTCGGCGCGAAAATGACACACCGGGACCTTCGGACCTGAAAACCGAACGACCTCCCTGTTAATCTCGCGGTGATCATCACGCGGCCCTGGCGTCACCTCCCGGCTTGCACCGTTGACCAGGTGTGCCGGTCGCCGGCCGCGCAGTCGAGCGGGGCGATCCGTGCCCCGACGGAGGGGAACAATGAAGAAGATCAAGGCAGCGACGACCGCTGCGACGCTCGCCGTCGTCGCCGTGGGGATGCCGATGGCCGTGGCAGCGCCGGCCTCGGCCGCGAGCTCGGCCGTCGCCAAGTGCGTCACCGCGACGTGGTACCCGAGCAAGAACGCGGTGAACATCTACAACGGCTGCGCGAACACGATCAAGGTGCAGGTGGACGAGCGCTGGTGGTGGGACAGCGACTGCATCACCATCAAGCCGAAGAAGAGCCACTACTACAAGGGCACCGGCACGCTGCGGAGCATCAAATACTGCTGATGCGACGGCTGCCTGACGCCCGCTGACCACAGCAGGCGACAGAAGAGGGGCGGGGAGCCCAGCCGGCTCCCCGCCCCTCTTCCTTGCCCTCTCGGGCGTCAGGTCGCGTCGTCGTACCCGTTGCGCCGCTGCGACCGGTCGCCCGGCGTGTCGGCGCCCGCCTGCTCCGGCAGGAACCGGTGGCCGGTGACGGGCTCCGCCTCGCCGATGTCCTCGGGCGTCAGGTCCAGCTCGGACGCCTCGTCGTCGGCGGGGCCGTCCGCGAGCCGGCGCTGCCTGCGGGAGTCGTTCGCCATGGCGATCGCGACCGCCGCGAAGTACAGGAGGCAGATCGGCGCGGCCAGCGCGATCATCGTCAGCGGGTCGGTGCTGGGGGTGGCGATGGCGGAGAAGACGGTGATGCCCATCACCATGCCGCGCCACCAGCCGCGCATCCGGGCACCGGTCAGGACGCCGCCGAAGTTGAGCATGACCAGCACCAGCGGCAGCTCGAAGGACAGCCCGAAGATCACGAACATCCGGGTGACCAGGTCGAGCAGCTTGTCCAGCGTCAGCAGGTTGTCCACACCGATCGGGGTGAACTCCAGCAGCACCTTGGCGGTGGTCGGCAGCACCGCGTACGCGAAGTACGCGCCCACGACGAAGAGCGGGAAGCCGGTGGCGACGAAGCTGAGCGAGTACTTCTTCTCGTGGCGGTGCAGGCCGGGCGCGAGGAAGGCCCACAGCTGGTACAGCCAGACCGGGCTGGACAGGATCACGCCACTCATCAGCGAGACCTTCAGGGCCAGCGCAAACGGCCCGAGCAGGTCCAGCATGACGATACGGGCACAGGTGCCCTTCTGCTGCTTGGCGAGGTCGGTGAACAGCGCATCACAGCCCACGGCCTGCAGGATGGGCTTGGTGATGAAGTTGATGATCTCGCCGTAGAAGAACGCACAGACGATCGTGGCGATCAAGACGGCCAGGACCGACTTGGCGAGCCGGTTGCGCAGCTCACGCAGATGTTCCACGAGCGGCATACGCCCCTCGGGGTCCTTCTCTTTGCGGTTCTTCTGAAGGGCAGACTTGAGCACCCCACGTCCTCATCTCGTACGAGAGGCAGTGGTGGCCGACACCCCTGCCCCGTCCGGGCCCTCGGTCAGCGCTTGGTGGTCGTGTCGGACGGCTGGGCGACCGGCCGTCCGCTGTTGACGTCACCGGGAGCGGCCTGGATCGTCCGGGGGGCTTCCTGCTGCCCGTTCGGGTTCGGCGGGTCGGACGGCGCCGACTGCGAGTCCGTGCTCTCCGACTTCATCGCCTTGGCCTCGCTCTTGAGGATGCGCGCGGACTTGCCGAGCGAACGGGCCATCTCGGGGAGCTTCTTCGCGCCGAACAGCAGGAGCACCACGACGAGGATGAGGAGGATCTCGGGAACACCGATCTTTCCGAACATTACTGGGTACCTTCTCACCGAGGCGGCTGGGGGTTGGGGCTGCTCGACAGATCGGACATATGTCCGTCTGCCGCGCCAGCAGCGATCGTAACGCGCGGCGGCGAACGCTGGACAATCTCCGCGCATACTCCCGGTTGCGAGCCGGTGCCTCGCTCTTCGGCCCGCCTCAGCAGCGTACCGGTCGCGCGTGCGACTGAGCAGAGCGCGTCATCCCTTTGCTCTCCCGCCCCGGGCGGCCAGCGGCGTCGCCGCGCGCTCCAGGTCCTGGGCGGCCCGCTGGATGCTTTCGGAGGTCTCTCCGACCTGGCGGGCCAGCCGCCGCACCTCCACGAAGACGCGGACGGCGAGGACGCCGAGCACGGCGAGGCCGAGGAAGCCGAGGGCGACAGCGATCATGGGCCAGAGCATGGGACGAGCCTATCGGGGCGGGTGCGGCGAGTGGCGTACGGAGCGGGGCGGGCGGCGGCGCGGTTGCCCGCCGGGACACGGACGAGCGCAGGTTTTCAGCCGGAGTGCAACCGCAACGTCCGCACCCCGCCCCCCGTCAGCAGCTCGATGATCCGTTCCCCCGCCGGCTTGCGGACGGCGTTGCCGCAGTCCGGGCAGGTGAAGGAGTAGAAGGTGGTGCGGCTGCTGGCGCCGATGGCCAGGCGCAGGGCGTCCGAGGCCAGCTCGAAGCGGCCGCGGCAGTCGGGGCAGGCCGCCTTGAAGAGCACCGGGCCGGTGAGGGTCGTCGTCATCGTGCCGCCGCCCTGCCGTGCGCTACTCGCCGTACGCGGCGAGCGCCTGCTGGGACGCCTGCCGCGCGCTGTCGGCCAGTGCCTGCGGGGAGACGATCCGGCCGTCCCGGCCCAGACGCAGCGCGAGCCGCCGCAGCGAGGCGGGCTCGGGGGTGCGCAGGGTGATGCGCAGGCCGCCGTCCGGCAGCTCCTCGGCGCTGTCGTGCGGGTAGTACTCGGCCACCCAGCGCCCGCCGGGCGCCACCTCGATGACGACTTCGGGATCTTCGGCCGCGGGCTGCACCAGCCCTTCGGACAGGTCGCGCAGCTCGACGGGCGGCGGGTCGGAGGGGGCGTCCAGGAGCTTGATCTCGGCCACCCGGTCGAGCCGGAAGGTACGCCGGGCCTCCGAGAGGCGGCACCACGCCTCGACGTAGGTGTGGCCGACCGCGAACAGCCGGATCGGGTCGACCTCGCGCTCGGTCAGCTCGTCGCGCGCGGGTGAGTAGTAGCGCAGCCACAGCCGGCGGCGCTCGGCGATGGCCCGGTCGACGTCGGCGAAGACGCCGCCCTCGGACTCGAAGGTGACCGAGACCCGGGAGCTGGCGCCGGCCGCCTCGCCCGCCGCGGCCTCCAGCTTGGCGGTGGCGCGCAGCAGCGCCTGCCGGTCGCCCTCGCGCAGGCCGGGCAGGGTGGCCACGGCGCGCGCCGCCACCAGCAGGGCGGTGGCCTCGTCGGCGGCCAGGCGCAGTGGTTCGGCGACGTCGTCGGGGTTGTGCCACCAGATGCGGTCGCCGTCGGTGTCGATGTCGAGCAGGTCGCCGCCGCGGAAGCTCGTACCGCACATCGGCAGGACGTCGAGGTCGGCGATCAGCTCGTCCTCGGAGATGCCGAAGGCGCGGGCGACGTCGGAGACGCGGGCGCCGGGGCGTTCGCGCAGGTAGGTCACCAGCGACAGCATCCGCCGGGTCTGGTCGATGGCGTTGGTAGCCATGGAGTGTGCGTCCCGTCCCTCTCAGCCCTTGGCCACGGCGCGCAGCCGGTCCACGACGTCGGCCCGCAGTTCGGCGGGTTCCAGTACGACCATGTCGGGGCCGAACTCGACCAGCCAGGCGTCGAGTCCGTGTCCGTACGGGATCTCCAGCTCGTCCCAGCCGTCGCCCAGCTCACGGACGCTCAGCGCGCGGGCGCGCAGCGGGTAGCCGTGGTCGGTGCGCAGTCTGATGCGGGCGGTGCCGGTGGCGGTCTCGCCCGCCCAGCTCTCGACGGTCTCGCGGACCGTGACGTGGTCGGGCACCTCGGCGGTGAACTTGCCCTGCCGGGAGCGGACCTTGCCGGTGATGCGGGAGAGCCGGAAGACGCGTTCGGCCTGGCGCTCGCGGTCCCAGCCGGCGAGGTACCAGTGGCCGCGCCAGCACTCCAGTATCCAGGGTTCGACCTGCCGCTGTTCGGGGCGGGCCGCGGTGGACTTGCGGTAGTCGAAGACGACGGGCCGGCGGTCGCGGCAGGCGAGCATCAGCGGCTCGAAGGCGGCTTCATGGGCGGGGATGCGGGGTTCGAGGGCACTGTGGGGCTGCTGTGCCTCGAAGGCGTCGTCGTCCTGGAAGGGGACGCCGGCCGCGCGCAGCTTCTGGAGCGCGCCGCTGGCGGCGCCGGCCAGCCGGGCCTGCTGCCAGATCTTGGCGGCGAGTCCGAGGGCGGCGGCCTCGGCCGCGTCCAGGGTGATCGGGGGCAGGCGGTTGCTGTCCCGGCGCGCGAGGTAGCCGGTCTCACCGTCGAGCCCTTCGACGGTCTCGATGACCAGACCCAGTTCGCGCAGGTCGTCCTTGTCGCGCTCGAACATCCGGTTGAAGGAGTCGTCGCTGCCCGTACCGGCGTCCCCGGTGCCGAACGTCTCCACGTACGCCTCGATGGAGGACCGCAGTTCACGTTTGGTCAGCGGGCGACGGGTACCCAGAAGGCACAGCGCCAGATTCATCAGCCGCTCGGCCTTGGCAATGGCCATCGACGCCCTTTCTTGTCGGACTCCCGACCGATGACCGTACCGCTCCGGGGACCTGCGGCAAAGCCGAGGGTCCTGCCGGGGACGGGCGAGGGCCCGTGCCGGGTGGCACGGGCCCTCGGTGCGCGCCGGCCGCCGCTGTGCCGCGGCCGGCTGCCGCCGTCCTCAGACGGACATCAGGTCACAGACGAAGATCAGCGTCTCGCCCGGGGCGATCCGGCCGCCGCCGGCGCCCGCGTCGCCGTAGGCCAGGTGCGGGGGGATGGTCAGCCGGCGGCGGCCGCCGACCTTCATGCCCTGCACGCCCTGGTCCCAGCCGGAGATGACCTGGCCGGCACCGAGCTGGAACTCCAGCGGCCTGCCGCGGTTCCAGCTGGCGTCGAACTCCTCGCCGGAGCTGTAGGAAACTCCGACATAGTGGACCTTGACGAAGTCCCCCGCCTTGGCGGCCGGCCCGTCGCCCTCCCACAGGTCCACGATCTCCAGGTCGGTGGGGACCGGGCCCTCAGGGAAGTCGATCTCGGGCTTGTCGATGTTCACGAAAGTGCTCCTACGAAAGAATCTGCACAGCTACCTGTCCAGTCTGGCAGATCATGGTCAGACGGTGCCGACGATGTCGACGGAGAACACGAGGGTGTTCTTCGCCAGCTCGCTCTGCGGGTTCGCACCGTAGCCCAGCTTCGGCGGGATCACGATCTCCACCCGGTCACCGACGTTCTTGCCGACCAGCGCCTGGTCCCAGCCCTTGACGACGGCGCCGGTGCCGATCTGGAAGGCGGTCGCCCCGCCGTGGTCCCAGGAGGAGTCGAACTTCTTGCCGTCCTCCCACTTCACACCCGTGTACTGCGCGATCAGCCCGTCCCCGGCCTTGACCTTCGGGCCCTTGCCCTTGACGAGGACCTGCTCCTTGAGGTCGGTGGGGGCCTTCTCCCCCTTGGGGATGGTGATCGTCGCGGCCTTCTCGCCCTCGGCCTTCACCTCGGGCATGCCCTCCTCGGGCGCCGCCTGCTCGCCCTCGGCCTTGCCCTTCTTGTCGGCCTTGCCCGCGCCGGCCACGTCCACGACCCACACCAGGCCGTCCTCCGGCTTGATGCCGGACTGCGGGTTCAGGTTGTCGCCGACCAGCGCCTTGGCCGTGCCCTCGATCTCGAAGCGGCTGCCGACCTTCTGGCCCGCGACCGCCTCCATCACCTTCTGCGGCAGCTGCTGCTGGGTCGGCTGGTCACTGATCTCGCCGACGATCTGCGTCCGCGGCGCCTTGGCGTCCGCGCCGGGCTGCTTGGTCCAGGTGCTGCCGAGGTTCTGGCCGGTCTTCATGGTCTGCGCCGCGAAGTCCAGGCGTACGTAGTCGCCCTTCTTGACCGTCGCGCCCTTGCCCTCGGTCAGCGTCTTGGTGACCACCTCGTCGGGCGCCTTGGCGTCCTTCGGTACGGTGATCTTGGGCTGCTCCCCGGGCTTCCCCTCCACCTTGGCGACCGCGGCGGCCGACGAGCCCTTGCCGTCATCGGACCCACAGGCGGCGGTGAACAGCAGGAGGGGCACGGTCAGCGCCGCGGCGGCGGCGCGGCGGGTGTTCTTCGTGAGGTTCATGAAGTCCAACTCGGGGTCGTGGGGTGGGTGGGCAATGTCCGCCACTCTACGACCTGAACCTGGGTCCATTTCCAGAAGCAACACAACGGTGCGACAGCGCGCTGCGCCGGGAGCGGGGGCGCTCCCGGCGCAGCCACGTCCGGCGGTCACCGTATCCGGTGACGCACCGGAAACGGTGACGAACCGGTCTCACATTCCGGCGATCAGTTTCTCCACCCGGTCGTCCACGGACCGGAACGGGTCCTTGCACAGCACGGTGCGCTGCGCCTGGTCGTTGAGCTTCAGGTGCACCCAGTCGACGGTGAAATCGCGGCGCTGTTCCTGCGCTCGGCGGATGAAGTCACCGCGCAGCCGGGCCCGGGTGGTCTGCGGCGGCACCGACTTGCCCTCGAAGATCTTCAAGTCGTTGCAGATACGGGCCGCCTGGCCCTTCCGCTCCAGGAGGTAGTAAAGGCCCCGGCGACGGTGGATGTCGTGATACGCGAGGTCTATCTGCGCGACCCGGGGATGCGACATGGTGATGTTGTTCTTGGCGCGGTAGCGCTCGATGAGCTTGTACTTCATCACCCAGTCGATCTCGGTGTCGATCCGGTCGAGATCCTGCTCGCGTACGGCTTCGAGCGTACGGCCCCACAATTCCAGGACCCGCTCGACCATGCCCGTGCGGATACCGCGCCGTTCGCAGAAGTCCACCGCCTTTTCGTAGTACTCCTGCTGGACCTCCAGGGCCGACGCCTCCCGGCCGCTGGCCAGGCGCACCTTGCGCTGACCGGTTATGTCGTGACTGACCTCGCGGATGGCCCGGATCGGGTTCTCCAGCGTCAGGTCGCGCATGACCGTGCCCGCCTCGATCATGCGCAGCACGAGGTCGGTGGCGCCGACCTTCAGCAGCATGGTCGTCTCGGACATGTTGGAGTCGCCGACGATGACGTGCAGCCGGCGGTAGCGCTCCGCGTCGGCGTGCGGTTCGTCGCGGGTGTTGATGATCGGACGGGAGCGGGTGGTCGCCGAGGAGACGCCCTCCCAGATGTGTTCGGCGCGCTGGCTCACGCAGTAGACGGCCCCGCGCGGTGTCTGCAGGACCTTGCCCGCGCCGCACAGCAGCTGACGGGTCACCAGGAACGGGATGAGGATGTCCGCGAGCCGGGAGAACTCCCCGTGCCGGGCCACGAGATAGTTTTCGTGGCAACCATAGGAGTTTCCGGCGGAATCGGTGTTGTTCTTGAAGAGATAGACGTCGCCCGCGATTCCCTCCTCGTGCAGGCGGCGCTCGGCGTCGACCAGCAGACCTTCGAGAATGCGCTCGCCGGCCTTGTCGTGGGTGACCAGTTCGGTCACGTTGTCGCACTCGGGGGTTGCGTATTCCGGGTGCGATCCCACGTCCAGGTACAGGCGGGCGCCGTTCCGCAGGAAGACATTGCTGCTGCGGCCCCATGACACGACACGGCGGAAGAGGTACCGCGCCACCTCGTCAGGAGACAGTCGGCGCTGTCCCCTGAACGTGCACGTGACGCCGTACTCGTTCTCCAGCCCGAAAATGCGGCGGTCCATGACTGAACATTACGCCTGATGCCCTGCTCTGAAACCGGGTTGGGCGGCCTCGTTCCGATCATTTTCCGCCGTGACCTGCGCAGCACCGCTCACGACACCCCTTCCACCAGGGGAAAGAAAGCGTTTTGTCGACACAAGTACGAGCAGGGCGGCCACGCCGCCCGCCCCCGCCACACCGAACCCGGCGGCCGGACCACCGCTCTCCACCGCGGGCCCGACCACCGTCATCCCCAGCGCGGACCCGACCCCGAACGCCGTCACCAGCCAGGAGAACGCCTCGGTGACCGTCCCCCTGGGCGCGTGCCCGTCCACCACCACGAACGCGCACGCCAGCGCGGGCGCCAGGAACACCCCGGCCACGCCCGTCAGCAGCGTCATCCCCGCCACGCCCGGCGTCAGCGCCAGCGGCAGGTACCCCAGCGCGAGCAGCGCCACCAGCAGCCGCAGCCGGTTCTCCGGGTGCCCCGGCCACTGCCGCGCGCCGTACACCACCCCGCCCAGCAGGGCGCCGACCCCGAGCGCGGACAGCAGGTAGCTGGAGACCATCCCGCCGCCGTGCTCGTCGGCGTACGCGACCGCCGCCACCGCGATCGACCCCAGCGCCAGCCCGACGAAGAAGAACGAGGCGATCAGCACCAGCATCCCGGACGACCGCAGGGCACCGAGCCAGTGCGCCTCGCGCGGCGCGCTGCGCCACTGCCGCGAGGGCGGGGAGACGACCACGGAGAGCGCGCCGAGCACCCCGATCACGTTGATCACCAGCAGCGCCCACCGCTCCGACCAGAGCGCCACGCACGTCGTCACCAGCAACGGGCCCACGGCGAACAGCACTTCCTGCGCCACCGCGTCCAGCGCGTACGCGGCGTGCACCCGGTCCGCGCGCTTGAGCACGCCCGGCCACAGCGCCCGCAGCCCGCCCTCCAGCGGCGGCGTGAAGAACCCGGCGATCACCATGGCCGCGTACGCCACGGGCAGCGGATCGAGGCCGAAGACCGCCAGCAGGGCCATGCCCAGCGCGGAGACCACCGCCGAGGGCAGCATCACGCGCGGCTGCCCGTACACGTCCACCGCCCGCCCCAGGAGCGGCTGGCCGACCGCGTTGGCCACCCCGTACACGGCGGAGAGGGCGCCCGCGAGGACGTAGCTGCCGCCCTCGGCGCGGGTGAAGAGCACGACGGCGAGTGGTCCGGTCGCGTTCGGCAGCCGGCCCACCAGCGTCCCGGCCAGCAGCCGGGCCGCGTGGCGGGTGCCGAGCAGTTGCGCGTATCCAGCGCCCATGCCTGCCCCTTTCCCTCCGGCGCTCCGCCGGGGGTTAGTTTTACGTATAACGTTCGGCGTCATACGTATCATGTCCTCCATTCACCGGTCCACACCGCGACGTCCGACGAGGAGCCCGAACTTCGGTGACCGCCCACGAGCACCCCACCCCCGCCCGCCCCGGCGCCGGCGGTCCCCGCGTCACCAGCCGGGACGTCGCCCGCGCCGCCGGGGTCTCGCAGGCCGCCGTCTCCCTCGTCCTCAGCGACAAGTGGCGCGGCCGGGTCTCACCGCACAAGGCCGAATCCGTCCGCGCCGCCGCGCGTGACCTGGGCTACCGCCCCAACCTCGCCGCCCGCAGCCTGCGCCTGGGCCGCACCCGCACCGCGCTGCTCGTGGTGCCCGCCCTGACCACCGAGTACTTCGCCCGCGTCTACACCGGGGCGGCCCGCGTCGCCGCCGACCACGACTTCGGCGTCGTCCTGTACCCCTCCCCCGAGGGCATCGGCCCGGCGCGCGACCCCTTCGCCTCGGCGCGCGCCTCACTGGACGGCGTGATCGCCGCCGCCATGGCCACCGACGCGCTGGCCGCCCTGCACGGCGAGGAACTGCCGCTGGTCATGCTCGACAGCGACCCGGACGACCCCGGCGCCACCGCGACCGTCAACCTCGACATCGCCGACGGCGTCCGGCGCCTGACGGCGCACCTGCTCGGGCTCGGCCACCGCCGCATCACCCACCTCGCCGCCGACGTCGACTCCTGGACCTTCCGCGTACGGTCCGCGGCGCTCGCCGAGACGCTGCGGGGCGTCGCGGACGCGCAGGTGCGTACGGAGCCCGCCGCGCTCAGCGTCGACGGCGGCCTGCACGCCGCCCACGCCGCGCTGACCGGGCCGGGCCCGCGCCCGACCGCCCTGCTGTGCGACGACGACCTCGTGGCGGCCGGTGCCTGCAAGGCGGCCCGTCGGCTGGGCCTGCGGGTGCCCGAGGACCTCTCCGTGACCGGCCTCGACGACCTGGCACTGGCCACGGCCGTGGAGCCGGAACTGACCACCGTGCGGCTGCCCGCCGAGGAGGTCGGGGCCGCGGGCATGCACGCCCTGATGGCCGCGCTGGAGGGCCGTCCGCCCGCGCCGGTCAGCCTGCCGGTGGAGCTGGTCGTACGGGGCTCCACGGCGCCGGTGCCGCCGGCCGGCCGGGCGTGACCGTAGGCGCCCCGGCCCCACGACGCGGCGCGCCCCGGCAGGTGGTCTCCACCCGCCGGGGCGCGTAAGTGCCCGCGTCGGCCCCCGTTACGAACCGGAGCCCGAGCCGCTTTCGGAACCGGAAGCGCCCTCCGAGTCCGACGACTCCTCCGCCGCCTCCTCGGCGGCCGCCGCGCCGTTCTCCTCCAGCAGCCGGGAGAGCTGACGGCCCAGGATCCGCTTGAACTTCCGCTGCTGCGGACGCGTGCGGTCCAGGGTGGCGACCTCCAACTGGTCGGCGGACAGCGTGCGTTCGCCCCCGTTGTTGTCGCGCGAGAGCGACTCGACGGCCAGCTTCAGGGCCTCGCCCAGCGTCATGCCGTCGCGGTGCCGCTGATCGAGGTAACTGCTGATCTGATCGGCGTTGCCGCCCACCGCGACCGAACCGTGTTCATCCACGATCGAGCCGTCGTGCGGCAGCCGGTAGATCTGGTCGTCCTCGGGGGCGTTGCCCACCTCCGCGACGATCAGCTCCACCTCGTAAGGCTTCTCGGCGGCGCTGGAGAAGATCGAGCCGAGGGTCTGGGCGTAGACATTGGCAAGGCCGCGCGCGGTCACGTCCGCGCGGTCGTAGGTATAGCCGCGCAGGTCGGCGTAGCGCACGCCGCCGATGCGCAGGTTCTCGAACTCGTTGTACTTGCCGACCGCCGCGAAGGCGATGCGGTCATAGATCTCGCTGACCTTGTGCAGGGCACGGGAGGGATTCTCGGCGACGAAGACCACGCCGTCGGCGTACTGCAGCACCACGACGCTGCGGCCGCGCGCGATGCCCTTGCGGGCGTACTCCGCCCGGTCGGCCATGGCCTGCTGGGGTGAGACATAGAACGGCGTCGACACCGGCTATCCGTCCCTTTCTGTCAATGACTCTCTCAGTGGCGCGTGCATGACGGTCTCCCGTCCTCAGAGCAGCGCGGCGCGCGGGCCGTCGGGCTCGTCGAGCCGCCGCTCGTGGACAGCACGGGCGATCTCCGACACCTCGGCCTCGGTGTACCGCTTGAAGCCCTCGTCGGTGATCACCGTGACGATCGGGTAGATCCGGCGCGCCATGTCGGGACCGCCGGTCGCCGAGTCGTCGTCCGCGGCGTCGTACAGCGCCTGGACCACGGCCGTGGCGGCCTGGTTCTCCGTGAGGTCCGCGCGGTAGAGCTTCTTGAGGGCGCCGCGCGCGAAGACCGAGCCGGAGCCCGTCGAGGCGAAGCCGTGCTCCTCCGAGCGCCCGCCGGTCACGTCGTAGGAGAAGATGCGGCCCTTCTCGCGGTCCACGTCCCAGCCGGCGAACAGCGGCACCACGGCCAGGCCCTGCATGGCCATGCCGAGGTTGCTGCGGATCATCGTGGAGAGGCGGTTCGCCTTGCCCTCCAGGGAGAGCTGGGCGCCTTCGACCTTCTCGAAGTGCTCCAGCTCCAGCTGGAAGAGCTTGACCATCTCGACCGCGAGGCCGGCCGTGCCGGCGATGCCGACGGCCGAGTACTCGTCCGCCGGGAAGACCTTCTCGATGTCGCGCTGCGCGATGACGTTGCCCATCGTCGCGCGGCGGTCACCGGCGAGCACCACGCCGCCGGGGAACGACGCCGCGACGATCGTCGTGCCGTGCGGCGCCTCGATGGCACCCTGCACGGGCAGCGGCGGGCGCCGGCCCGGCAGCAGCTCCGGCGAGTGCTCCCCGAGGAAGTCCATGAACGACGAGGACCCGGGCGTCAGGAAGGCAGCTGGTAGATGCCCGGCGTGACGAGTGTTGGCTTCCACACGTTTCCTTCCGGATATTCGGCCGCCCGCCCCAAGACGTCCGGCCGATCCTTGAATTGGCCCAGCGCTGCGTTGCAGCTGAAGCACAGTACGTCCCGGACCTTACCTGTCCTGCGGTCATGATCCACATGCACGCGGGAACGGACGGGCCACGGCCGCGGCGGCCCGTCGCCTTCCGGCCCCCTCGAGCACGCGCCGACCCCGGGGACGGCCTGCTCGTACGCGCTCGGCGAGCGCATACCCGCGGCGCCGGGAACGCGCGGCCGCGTCACGGCCGCGCGCCCCGGAGCCGGAGCCGGCTCCCGTCGGTCCGGGACGGATCGCACGGCGTGCGCGGACCGTGGCCCGCTGCGCCCGCACGCCCCCGCACCGGCTGCCGACGGGGTCCGGCACTCCGTTACTGTCCGCCCTTTTGCACGAAGGACCGCACGAAATCCTCGGCGTTCTCCTCGAGCACGTCGTCGATCTCGTCCAGCACGGAGTCGACGTCGTCCGACAGCTTCTCCTGCCGCTCCTTGAGATCGTCCGCGGCCTGCGCGTCCTGCGACTGCTCCTCGGCCTCTTCGGTCGAACGCGTCGCCTTCTGCTGTCCGCCGCCGGTGTCCTTGGTCGCCATGTCCCTCACCCCGCTCGGTTCGCCCCGCTCGATGTGACTGTCAAGATCAGACCCTACAAGCAAGGTCTGACATCGGCCCTGTTCCTGTTCGTCTTCGTGCAACGTCCGGGAGTCACCCCGATGATTCCCGCCCGGGCAACCTTTAGCCCCGGATCGGGTGCCCGATCGGGGCCACGGTCACCCTCCGGAAAGGACCCGCACCAGGTCCTCGGCCGTACGGCACCGGTCCAGCAGCTCTTTCACGTGGTTACGGGTGCCGCGCAGCGGTTCCAGCGTCGGTACCCGTTGCAGAGAGTCACGGCCCGGCAGATCGAAGATGACCGAGTCCCAGGAGGCCGCGGCCACGTCGTCCGCGTACTGCTCCAGGCACCGGCCGCGGAAGTACGCCCGGGTGTCCTCCGGCGGCGCCTGGGCCGCCCGCGCGACCTCCTCGTCGGTCAGCAGCCGCTTCATCTTGCCGCGGGCCGCCAGGCGGTTGTACAGGCCCTTGTCGGCCCGTACGTCGGCGTACTGGAGGTCGACCAGGTGCAGCCGCGCCGCGTCCCAGTCGACGCCGTCCCGGCGCCGGTAGCCCTCCATCAGCTCCCGCTTGGCCACCCAGTCCAGCTCGCCGGACAGGCTCATCGGGTCGTGCTCCAGGCGCCCCAGCACGTCCTCCCAGCGGGCCAGGACGTCCTTGGTCTGCTCGTCGGCGTCCGCGCCGAGCCGGTCCTCGACGTACTTGCGCGCCAGCTCGAAGTACTCCATCTGGAGTTGTACGGCGGTCAGGGTCCGGCCGCTGCGCAGCGTGATCAGGTGGCGCAGCGACGGGTCGTGGGAAACCTGGTGGAGGGTGCGTACGGGCTGGTCGACGGCGAGGTCGACGGCGATGAAGCCGTCCTCGATCATGGACAGGACCAGCGCGGTCGTACCCAGCTTGAGGTACGTGGAGATCTCGGAGAGGTTCGCGTCCCCGATGATCACGTGCAGCCTGCGGTACTTCTCGGCGTCGGAGTGCGGCTCGTCGCGGGTGTTGATGATGGGCCGCTTGAGGGTGGTCTCCAGGCCGACCTCGACCTCGAAGTAATCGGCGCGCTGGCTGATCTGGAAGCCGTGCTCGTGGCCGTCCTGGCCGATGCCGACCCGGCCGGCCCCGGCGTAGACCTGGCGGGAGACGAAGAAGGGCGTCAGGTGGCGCACGATGTCCGAGAACGGGGTCTCCCGCTTCATCAGGTAGTTCTCGTGCGTGCCGTACGAGGCGCCCTTGTTGTCGGTGTTGTTCTTGTAGAGGTGGATGGGCTGGGCGCCGGGGACCTGGGCCGCGCGCTCGGCGGCCTCGGCCATGATGCGCTCGCCGGCCTTGTCCCACAGCACCGCGTCGCGCGGGTTGGTGACTTCCGGCGAGCTGTACTCCGGATGCGCGTGGTCGACGTACAGACGTGCCCCGTTGGTGAGGATCACATTGGCCAGCCCGATGTCCTCGTCGGTGAGCTGGCTGGCGTCGGCGTTCTCGCGGGCGAGGTCGAAGCCTCGGGCGTCCCGCAGCGGGTTCTCCTCCTCGAAGTCCCAGCGGGCGCGTCGCGCCCGGTGCATCGCCGCCGCGTAGGCGTTGACGACCTGGGACGAGGTGAGCATGGCATTGGCGTTCGGGTGGCCGGGGACGGAGATCCCGTACTCCGTCTCGATTCCCATTACTCGCCGTACGGTCATGCGGCCCTCCTTGCCCGGCGGCGCCCCCGGGTGGGGTCGGCGCTCAAGTACCGCTGCGCTTCCGGTCCGTGTGCGGCCCCCGCTTCCGCAGTGCGCGACGCGGCGGTACCGAAGAGCCTAGAACGCCTTTGCGGCGCTGGGGAGATCATTACAGTCATTGCTCCAGTCCGGTTTTCACCTGCTCCGTCGCCGCCTTCCGGGGATCACCCGCGTGGCCCCGGAAATGCGTCCGGCTGCGGACGCCCCGTGCAGGACATCCGCAGCCGGTCGGCGGTGTTACAGGTATTGGCCGGTATTCGCCACCGTGTCGATGGAGCGGCCGGTGTCCGCGCCCTGCTTGCCGGTGACCAGGGTGCGGATGTAGACGATCCGCTCGCCCTTCTTGCCGGAGATGCGGGCCCAGTCGTCCGGGTTGGTGGTGTTGGGCAGGTCCTCGTTCTCCTTGAACTCGTCCACGCACGCCTGGAGCAGGTGGGAGACGCGAAGGCCCTTCTGGTTGTGTTCGAGGAATGCCTTGATGGCCATCTTCTTGGCGCGTCCGACGATGTTTTCGATCATCGCGCCGGAGTTGAAGTCCTTGAAGTACAGGACTTCCTTGTCACCATTGGCGTAGGTGACCTCCAGGAAGCGGTTCTCCTCGGATTCCGCGTACATCTGCTCGACGACCGACTGGATCATCGCGCTGACCGCGGCCTTACGGGAGTCGCCGTGCTCGCCGAGGTCGTCGGCGTGCAGCGGCAGGCGCTCGGTGAGGTACTTCGAGAAGATGTCCTTGGCGGCCTCGGCGTCCGGACGCTCGATCTTGATCTTCACGTCCAGCCGGCCGGGGCGCAGGATCGCCGGGTCGATCATGTCCTCGCGGTTGGAGGCGCCGATGACGATGACGTTCTCCAGGCCCTCCACACCGTCGATCTCGGAGAGCAGCTGCGGGACGATGGTGTTCTCCACGTCCGAGCTGACCCCGGAGCCGCGGGTGCGGAAGAGGGAGTCCATCTCGTCGAAGAAGACGATGACGGGGGTGCCCTCGCTCGCCTTCTCCCGGGCCCGCTGGAAGACGAGGCGGATGTGCCGCTCCGTCTCACCGACGTACTTGTTCAGCAGCTCGGGGCCCTTGATGTTGAGGAAGAAGCTCTTCCCCGCCGGCTTGCCGGTCACCTCGGCGACCTTCTTGGCGAGCGAGTTCGCCACCGCCTTGGCGATCAGCGTCTTGCCGCAGCCGGGCGGCCCGTAGAGCAACACGCCCTTGGGCGGGCGCAGTTCGTGCTCCTTGAACAGGTCCGGGTAGAGGTACGGGAGCTCGACCGCGTCACGGATCATCTCGATCTGGCCGCCCAGACCGCCGATCTTCGTGTAGTCGATGTCCGGGACCTCTTCGAGGACGAGCTCCTCGACCTCACTCTTGGGGATGACCTCGTAGACGTAGCCGGAGCGCGGCTCCAGGAGCAGGGCGTCGCCGGGACGGATGGTGATGTCCAGCAGCGGCTCGGCGAGCCTCACCACCCGTTCCTCGTCGGTGTGCCCGATGACCAGGGCGCGCTCGCCGTCCTCCAGGATCTCCTTGAGGGTGACGATGTCCCCGGCGTTCTCGTACTCCATGGCCTCGACCACGTTGAGCGCCTCGTTGAGCATGACCTCCTGGCCACGCCGCAGCTCGTCGAGGTCGACGCTCGGGCTGACGTTCACCCGGAGTTTTCGGCCTCCGGTGAAGATGTCGGCCGTACCGTCCTCGTTCGCCTGCAGGAAGACGCCGAAGCCGGCCGGCGGCTGCGCGAGCCGGTCGACCTCTTCCTTGAGGGCCACGATCTGGTCGCGCGCCTCACGCAGTGTGTTGGCGAGACGCTCGTTCTGTGCCGATACACCGGCCAGGTTGGTCTGCAGCTCGACGATCCGCTCTTCGAGAATCCTCGTGTGACGCGGAGAGTCGGCGAGCTTGCGTCGCAGGACGGCGATCTCCTGCTCAAGATAGGCAACCTGGCCGGCAGGGTCGTCAGACCCCCGCCCCGGCCGGATGCCGCGGTTGATGTCGTCGTCGTGGGCTGCCACGGTCCTCACCTCCTCCAAGGGGAGCTGGACGCTTCCTGACCCTACCTGGGCCGGTGCAGGTTGAAACCCCTAGATCGAAAAGACTGTCGGGGTGTGTCCGATCTTCACCCTTGCGCACGTCCTCACCTCAGGGGGATACCCACCCAACAACATCAGAAAGCGGACGGTTGTATCGTCGAGACGGTCAACACCCGTCAGGGTGGGCCCCATTTGATTCACGTACGCAGGAACGGCAGGCGAGATGACGGCGCAGGACGAAGCACTGGAGGTCTGGATCGACCAGGACCTCTGCACCGGCGACGGCATCTGTGCGCAGTACGCGCCGGAGGTCTTCGAACTCGACATCGACGGTCTGGCTTATGTGAAAAGCGCCGACGACGAGCTGCTCCAGGACAAGGGGGCCACCACCCCCGTACCCCTGCCGCTGCTCAATGACGTACGGGACTCCGCCAAGGAGTGCCCGGGCGACTGCATCCACGTACGCCGCGTCTCCGACCAGGTGGAGGTCTACGGCCCGGACGCGGAGTGAGCACGGTGTGACGGTTCACACACCTTCGGTACCGGAAGAGGCGGGAAGTTCGCTCTGGACGAACTTCCCGCCTTTCCATTGCCACTTGATCTGCTCGCGTACGTCCGGGCAGCAGCGCGGCACGCCGGTCGAGGAGTACCCCAGGAGTGTCGCGGCGATCACACCGTCGCGTACGGCGACACCGTCCACGCTGCGCTGCCGCGCGGGCGCCAGCAGGGTCGCGGCGACCCGCGGGGCGCGCCGGCCCTCCGCGGGGCGGGTGAGGACGTACACGCCGCTCGGCGGGGTGCCGGTCTCGGTGTGGCAGCGGACCACGGCGACGGTCTCCGGGCCGCCGTCGCCGTCCAGGTCGCCGGTGGCGCTGTCGACCACGTCGAGGCGGTTCGGGCCGCAGTCCACCGGGTAGGTGGCGGCGCGCGGGTCGGGGGCCGGTCCGGCGGCGGCCGTGCGGGCGCCGGGTGCGGCGTCGGTGGTGGCCGTGGCGTCGGGCGGCTGGACGAAGGACGCGGCCGCTACGACCGCCGCGAGGGCGGCGGCGGTGGCGAGCCAGTGCAGAGCGCGGGTGCGGGTGTGCGGAAGGTCCTGGCCTGCCGAGAGCTGCACGCGGGGTAACTCCTGTGAAGAGCTGTGGCGGTGGGAGTGCCCAGCATCGTTCCACAGGGCGGGCCGCCGGGGAACACGCGGGCCGGGAATCCGGCCGCCGCGTCCCTGAACGAAGCGGCGCCGCCGACCGTTCCCGGCGGGCGGGAACGGGTCGGCGGCGCCGGACGGTTCGAGTGCCGCGTACAGGGGCGCGAACGGCCGCTCGGCCGCGCGACCCCGGTACGTACGGCGGTCAGCCGCGCTCCGCGCCTCCACTGGCACTGCCGGGACCGGTGTAGTCCTCGCCGTACGCGCCCTTGGCCGGGCGGCGCCGGCGCAGCGGCGGCTCGACGCCGTCCGCGAGGCGGCGGGCGGTGAGCAGGAAGCCGGTGTGGCCGATCATGCGGTGGTCCGGACGGACCGCCAGGCCCTCGACGTGCCACGTACGGACCATGGTCTCCCAGGCCGACGGCTCGTTGAAGGTGCCGTGCTCACGGATCGCCTCGACGGTACGGGCCAGCTGCGTCGTCGTGGCCACGTACGCGCACAGGATGCCGCCCGGGACGAGCGCCTTGGAGACGGCCTCCAGGCACTCCCAGGGGGCGAGCATGTCCAGGATGACCCGGTCGACGTCCGTGTCGGACAGGTTGTCCTGGAGGTCACCGACGGTGAGCGTCCACGCCGGGTGCGGACCGCCGAAGTACCGCTCGACGTTCTGCGTGGCGATCTCGGCGAAGTCGGCGCGCCGCTCGTAGCTGTGCAGCATGCCCTGGTCACCGATGGCGCGCAGCAGGAAGCTGCTGAGCGAGCCGGAACCCACCCCCGCCTCGACGACGCGCGCGCCGGGGAAGATGTCGGCCATCGCCAGGATCTGCCCCGCGTCCTTGGGGTAGACCACGGCGGCACCGCGGGGCATGGACAGGACATAGTCGGGGAGCAGCGGGCGCAGCGCGAGGTAGGCGACGTTCCCGGTGGTACGGACAACACTGCCCTCGGGAGCACCGATCAGCTCGTCGTGGGGGAAGGCTCCCTTGTGGGTGTGGAAGCTCTTGCCCTCTTCGAGCGTGAACGTGTAGTGGCGTCCCTTGGGATCGGTGAGCTGGACCTGGTCCCCGACCTTGAAGGGCCCGCGACGGCGGGCGGCACCGGTCGGTTCGGACATGTGACCAGCCTACCGGGCTTGGGGGGTGGTTCGTACCAGGGTGGGGGCGGGGCGGGGGCTGGGGGGGCGGGGGCTGGGCAGGGCGGGGGCCGGGCACGGGGGTGGAGCAGGGCAGGGGTGGGGGGCAGGCAGGGCCGTGCGGGCGGGGGTGGAGGGCAGGCCCGGTGCGGGGCGGGGCACGGGGGTGGGCGGGGCGGGGGCACAGGGCTGGGGCAGGGCGGCCAAGGGGTGGCGGGCCGGGACGCGAGGGAGCCGGGCGTGGGACCGGGGACGCGAGACCAGGGGCGTGGGGCCCGGGAGCGCGAGGCCCGGGGACGCGGGGCGCGGGGCCCAGGGGCGCGGCCCGCGGGGCCCAGGAGCGGGGCCCAGGGCGCGGCGCGCGGAACGCGGGGCTGGGGACGCGAGACCCGGGGCCCGGGACGCGGGCCCGGAACGCGGGCCCAGGACGCAGGGCCCAGGACGCAGGGCCCGCCGCGTTACGGAGCGGTCCGCCGCCCTACGGGGTAAATCGAACGCCCGCGCTCCCCCACCGGGGGGTTACCCAAGGCGGGCGGACGGCAAGCCACGGGGCCGGGGCGAAAGGGGTGGGGTGAGCCGGGTGGGCCAGGCCCGCCAGGCCCGCCACGAAGAGGAACGATCAGGACGGGCGGGCCATGGCGGCCACGAAGGCCCGCTCGACGTCGGCGGTGGACAGGACGCCGTAGATCTCACCGGTCTCCTCGACCACCAGGTACTCGGTGGCGGGGGTGGCGCGCAGGTAGTCCAGGAGGTCTTCGCCGGCCAGTTCGGCGGAGACCCGCATGCCGTCCTTCAGGTCCTGGGCCAGGCCGCTGACGGCCACCCACGGGCGGCGGTGCTCGGGAACGCCGACGATGGCGGTCTCCCGTACGACCGCGGTGGGCCGGCCCACCCGGTCCACGACGACCAGGGCCCGGGCGCCCGCGTCGTTGGCACGGCGCAGCGCCTCGGACAGCGGGGTGTCGGCTTCCACCGGGACGGCGCGCCGGGTCAGGGTGCGGGCCTGGAGGTCCGGGAGACGTTCGCGCAGGCGGGCCATGCGCAGGCTGTTGCCGGCGCCGGTCCAGATGATCGCGGCGAGGATCGCGGCGAGCAGCGCGTCGGTGATCGAGTCGGCGCCGCCGAGGTCGGTGGGCGCGTTGCCCAGGGCGCCGGTGTGGGTGAGCAGCGGCAGCCCGATCAGGACCGAGACGGCGAGCGCGCGGCCGACCCAGGCGGCGGCGACGGTGCCGGTCATCGGCCTGCCGGTGATCTTCCACACGACGGCGCGGAGCATCCGGCCGCCGTCCAGCGGGAGGCCGGGCAGCAGGTTGAAGACGGCGACGATGAGGTTGGAGATCATCAGTCCGGCGAGCAGGACGCCGGGTACGGTGCCGGGCTCGACCAGTTCCATCCCGCCGTAGAAGAGGCCCGCCAGGACGAGGGAGAGCAGCGGGCCGACGAAGGCGAGGACGAATTCGCGGCCGGGGGTCTCGGACTCCTTCTCGATCTCGGAGACGCCGCCGAAGAACTGGAGCTGGATCCGGCGTACGGGGAGTTTGAAACGCAGCGCCGCGATGGTGTGCGCCAGCTCGTGCACCAGCACCGAGGCGTAGAAGGCGACGGCGAAGAAGAGCGAGACGAGGTAGCGGGCGGCGCCCAGCTCCGGCAGGACCCGTTCGAGCTGGCCGCCGAAGACCCAGGTGATCAGGGCGGCGACGACGAACCAGCTGGGGGCCACGTAGACCGGTACGCCGAAGGGGCGGCCCATGAGGATGCCGCCGCCGGTGCGCCTGCCGCGGCCGTCCTTGGCCGGGCGCTGCTGGGAGGGGCGGCCCCCGGACGGCCTGGTGCGGCCGGCGGCGCGGGCCGGGTCGGACGGTCCGGGCGGGTTGGGCGGTCGGTGGTGCGCGGACTCCTCGGGGTCCTGCGGCTTACCACTCTCGTCCACGGCGTCCCCTCGTCGGTTGCGGCCTTCGCTCCTGTCCGTCCGGTTCCTGTCCGGTACGACATGTCGATCATGCAGGGCGAAGGGGTCTGGCGTCGATGGTATGCGGAGTGCTTCGTGACGCCCCGCCTCGGTCTCCCATTGTGATCCCTCGGTTGCGGGGGCTGTCAGTGGCGGGCCGTAGGGTCGGGTGTCATGGGAACGAGCACCGAAGAGGCGGGGCCGGGCGCAGCGGGCGCCGGTAGCAGCGGCGACAGCGCCGGTACCGGCGACGACGGCCGTACCGGCGGTCACGGCATGAGCGGCGGCGTCGGCGAACAGGGCGGCGCGGCCGCCGGGGCGACCGACGCGGCCCCGGCCCCCCGCCCGACCGAGGAGCCCGGCGGGACTGTGACATCCGCCGCAGTCCCCACTCCCCCGGCGCCGCCCGCCACCGCTGCCGGCGCCCCCGCGCCCGCTGCCCCCACACCTTCCGCCACGCCCCCCGGAGACGCCCCCCTGCCCGCCCCTGCCCGCCCCGCCACCCGCCCCGTCTCGCTCTCGCCGTCGCGGGCGGGCGACTTCATGCAGTGTCCGCTGCTGTACCGCTTCCGGGTGATCGACAAGCTGCCGGAGAAGCCGAGCGCCGCGGCCACGCGCGGCACGGTGGTGCACGCGGTGTTGGAGCGCCTCTTCGACGCCCCGGCGGCGCAGCGTACGGCGGGCGGTGCGCGCTCGATGGTGCCGGGCGAGTGGGAGAAGCTGCTGGCGAAGCGGCCGGAGCTGGCCGAGCTGTTCGCGGACGACCCGTCCGGTGAGCGGCTGGCGGCGTGGCTGGCGGACGCCGAGGCGCTGGTGGAGCGGTGGTTCACGCTGGAGGACCCGACGCGTCTGGAGCCCGCCGACCGTGAGCTGTATGTGGAGACGGTGCTGGATTCGGGGCTCCAGCTGCGCGGTTTCATCGACCGGGTGGACGTGGCGCCGACGGGCGAGGTGCGCCTGGTCGACTACAAGACCGGCAAGGCGCCCCGCCCGGAGTACGCGGACGGCCCGCTGTTCCAGATGAAGTTCTACGCGCTGGTGATGTGGCGGCTGCGCGGCCGGGTGCCGCGGCGGCTGCAGCTGGTGTATCTGGGCAGCGGTGACGTGCTGACGTACGACCCGACCGAGGCGGACCTGCGGGGCGTGGAGCGCAAGCTGCTGGCGCTGTGGGACGCCATCCAGCGGGCGACCGCGACGGGTGACTGGCGGCCGCGCCGTACGAAGCTGTGCGGGTGGTGCGACCACCAGGCGGTGTGCCCGGAGTTCGGCGGTACTCCCCCGCCGTATCCGCTGCCGGTGCCGGCGCCCGGCCGGGCTCTCCCTGTGGAGGTGTCCGGGGAGGGGCAGGGCAGAATGGGCCTGGTCTAACGAAGGAGTTCCTGTGGCAATCCGCGTCCTGCTGGTCGACGACCAGCCGCTGCTGCGTACCGGTTTCCGGATGATCCTGGAGGCCGAGCAGGATCTCGCGGTCGTCGGCGAGGCCGGGGACGGTCTGCAGGCGCTGGAGCAGGTGCGGGCGCTGCAGCCCGACGTGGTGCTGATGGACATCCGGATGCCGCGGATGGACGGGGTCGAGGCGACCCGGCAGATCACCGGCCCGGCGAAGGACGGTCCGGCGAAGGTGCTGGTGCTGACCACGTTCGATCTGGACGAGTACGTGGTCGAGGCGCTGCGCGCGGGGGCCAGCGGCTTCCTGCTGAAGGACGCGCCGGCCCAGGAGCTGGTGCAGGCGATCCGGGTGGTGGCGGCGGGCGAGGCGATGCTCGCGCCGAGCATCACGCGCCGGCTGCTGGACAAGTACGCGGGCCATCTGCCGTCGGGCGAGGAGCCGGTGCCGGACACCCTGCACACGCTGACGGAGCGTGAGGTGGAGGTGCTGAAGCTGGTGGCGCGCGGTCTGTCGAACGCGGAGATCGCCGCGGATCTGTTCGTGAGCGAGACGACGGTCAAGACGCATGTCGGGCATGTGCTGACGAAGCTGGGGCTGCGGGACCGGGTGCAGGCCGCGGTGTACGCGTACGAGAGCGGGCTGGTGCGTCCCGGCGCCCAGTGACGCCGGCGAGGCGGAACGCGCCCGGCCCGCCGGCGCAGGCACGAGAACGGCCCGGTCCGCCCCACCCCGGGGAGCGGCGGCACGGGCCCGTGGCGGGTGCGGGGGCCGGGTCAGCCCCTCATCAGCTACCCGAAGCGGAACACCGTGGAGGCGGA